>JBDHZV010000011.1:0-40588 GCA_039812125.1 Candidatus Nanopelagicales bacterium | reverse complement strand
GAGGGTGAGGTCGTCGAGCCCTCCACGTCGGCGGAGGCCGAGGCTGACGCCCTGCTGGCCGAGGCGCTGGACGCCGAGGCCATCGAGGCGCAGTTCAGCGCTGCAGAAGCTGACCTGGCTGCTGCCGGGGCCGCCGTGGCCTCCGAGCAGGTGGCCACGCTCACCGCGGACCTGCAGCGCGTGCACGCCGAGTACTCCAACTACCGCAAGCGCGTCGAGCGCGACCGGGAGCTGGTGCGCGAGCGCGCCGTCGAGTCGGTCCTGCTGACCCTGCTGCCGATCCTGGACGACATCGGCCGGGCCCGGGCCCACGACGAGCTGGTGGGCGGGTTCCGCAGCGTCGGCGAGGCCCTGGAGGCCGCGGTCTCCCGGCTCGGGCTGGTCGCGTTCGGCCAGGTCGGCGAGCCGTTCGACCCGACCCGGCACGAGGCCCTGATGCGCGAGGAGCGCGAGGGCATCACCGAGCCGACCGTCGCGACGGTGCTGCAGGTGGGCTACGAGCTGAGCGGACGGGTCGTGCGCCCGGCGCGCGTCTCCGTGGCGGGGACCGACTGAGGAAGGAGGTGGGGGTGCGGTGAGCACGAAGGACTGGATCGACAAGGACTTCTACAAGGTCCTGGGCGTGTCCAAGGACGCGTCGGCCGACGAGATCAAGAAGGCGTACCGCACCCTCGCCCGGACCCACCACCCCGACAAGAACCCGGACAACGCCGCGGCTGAGGCACGGTTCAAGGAGGTCTCCGAGGCCTACGACGTGCTCTCGGACCCCAAGTCCCGGGCGGAGTACGACGAGGCGCGCACGCTGTTCGGCTCGGGGGCGCGGTTCCCCGGCGGGTTCCCGGGCGGCACCGGCGGGCCCGGGGGCAACCCCAACCTCGACGACCTGCTGGCCCAGATGCGCCAGCAGGGCTCCGGGGGCGGGGGCGGGCTCGGCGGCGTGTTCGGCGACGTGCTGGGCGGGCTGTTCAACCGTGGCGGCCGCAACGCCCCGCGGCAGGCCCGCCGGGGCGCCGACATCGAGAGCGAGGCCACGATCGGCTTCGCCGAGGCTCTCGACGGGGTGACCGTGTCCCTGCGGCTGACCACCGAGGAGCCCTGCGCCACCTGCTCGGGAACCGGGGCCCGGGCCGGGACCTCGCCGCGGCTGTGCCCCACCTGCAGCGGCACCGGCCAGGTGCTGCGCAGCGGCGGCGGCTTCGCCCTGCCGGAACCGTGCCGGGACTGCCGGGGCCGAGGCATGGTGGTCGACGACCCGTGCCCGGCGTGCACCGGCTCCGGGCGCGCCCGCGCCGCCCGTCCGGTCAGCGCGCGGATCCCCGCCGGGGTCACCGACGGGGCCCGAATCCGGCTCAAGGGCAAGGGTGCCGCCGGTGAGAACGGCGGGCCCGCCGGTGACCTCTTCATCGTCGTGCACGTCACGCCGGACCCGGTGTTCGGCCGGACCGGGGACACCGTCAACGTCACCGTCCCGGTGACGTTCGGCGAGGCCGCCCTCGGCGCCGACATCCCCGTGCCGCTGCCCCGCGGCGGACGGGTCACCCTGAAGATCCCGCCCGGCACCGCCAACGGCCGGACGTTCCGGGTCCGCGGCCGCGGCGCCGCCCGCCGCGACGGCACGAACGGCGACCTGCTGGTCACCGTGGAGGTCGCCGTTCCCCGGACCCTGTCGGACCAGGCGCGCTCGGCCCTGGCCGACTACATGGTCGCCGCGGCCGAGCCCGACCCGCGCGAGGCGCTGCTGGCCGCGACCGAGCGGAGGGCAGGCAGCTGATGGACGTCGACGACGACACCCCCCTGTACGTGATCTCCGTGGCCGCCGCGCTGTCGGGCCTGCACCCGCAGACCCTGCGGCAGTACGACCGGCTCGGCCTGGTCTCGCCCAACCGCACGGGTGGGCGCAACCGCCTGTACTCGATGCGCGACATCGCCAAGCTGCGCGAGGTGCAGCGGCTGGCGGCCGACGGGGTCAACCTCAGCGGCATCGTGCGGATCCTCGAGCTCGAGGAGCAGCTCGACCGGATCCGCCGGCGCCTGGACGACCTCGAGTCGCGCGAGCGCTCCACGGCGCTGGTCGTGTGGCGGCCCGAGCGCCGCCGCTGACCCCGCACCCCTGCCGTGCCGGCGGCACGACCGCAGGCACCCTGACCCATCGACCCGACCAGCCCGGAAGGGGGACCACCCATGGCTGACCAGTTCACCACCCGTACCCAGGAGGCGCTCCAGGCGGCAGTGCGCTCCGCGGCAGGACGCGGCAACGCCCACGTCGAGCCGGTCCACCTGCTGGCAGCCCTGCTGGGCCAGCGCGACGGCATCGCCGTGGCGCTGCTCGAGGGCCTCGGCAGTGACCTCCCTGCGCTGACGGCCCAGGCCGAGCGTGCGGTCGCCGCCCTGCCCACCGCCTCCGGGGCCACCGTCGCCAGCGCCGACCTGGCCCAGCCCACCTATCGCGTGCTCAAGGCCGCCGGTGACCTGGCGGCCTCCCGCGGGGACACCTTCGTGTCCACCGAGCACCTGCTGATCGCGCTGGCCGCGCCCGGGGCGCCCACGGGGCCCATGCTCGCGGCCCAGGGCGCCACGCCGGAGGCCCTGGTGCGCGCCCTGGACGAGGCCCGCGGCGGCCAGCGCGTCGACTCAGCGGACCCGGAGGCCCAGTTCAAGGCCCTGCAGAAGTACGGCGTCGACCTGACGGCGCGCGCCCGCGAGGGCCGGATCGACCCGGTGATCGGCCGGGACGCCGAGATCCGCCGGGTGATCCAGGTGCTGTCCCGGCGGACCAAGAACAACCCGGTCCTGATCGGTGAGCCCGGTGTCGGCAAGACCGCCGTCGTCGAGGGGCTCGCCCAGCGCATCGTGGCCGGGGACGTCCCCGAGTCGCTGCGCGGCAAGCGGCTGATCGCCCTGGACCTGCCGGCGATGGTCGCCGGCGCGAAGTACCGCGGCGAGTTCGAGGAGCGGCTGAAGTCCGTCCTCGAGGAGATCGCCCGCAGCGAGGGGCAGGTCGTCACCTTCATCGACGAGCTGCACACCGTGGTGGGTGCTGGCGCCAGCGGCGAGTCCGCGATGGACGCCTCCAACATGCTCAAGCCCATGCTCGCCCGCGGTGAGCTGCGGATGGTCGGGGCCACCACGCTCGACGAGTACCGCGAGCACGTGGAGAAGGACCCGGCCCTGGAGCGGCGGTTCCAGCAGGTGCTGGTCGGTGAGCCCAGCGTCGAGGACACCATCGGCATCCTGCGCGGGCTGCGCGAGAAGTACGAGGCCCACCACAAGGTGTCCATCTCGGACGCGGCGCTGGTGGCGGCCGCCACGCTGTCCGACCGGTACGTGACGTCGCGGTTCCTGCCCGACAAGGCCATCGACCTCGTCGATGAGGCCGCGTCCCGGCTGCGCATGGAGATCGACTCATCCCCGGTCGAGATCGACCAGCTGCAGCGCCAGGTCGACCGGCTGCGCATGGAGGAGCTCGCGCTGGCCAAGGAGACCGACGAGGCCAGCATCGCGCGGCTGGCCCGGCTGCGCGCCGACCTGGCCAGCCGCTCGGAGGAGCTGCGCGGCCTGCAGGCCCGCTGGGAGGCGGAGAAGTCCGGCCTGGACCGGGTCGGCGAGCTCAAGATCCGCCTGGACGAGCTGCGGGTGCATGCCGAGCGAGCCCAGCGCGAGGGCGACTTCGAGACTGCAGCCCGGTTGCTCTACGCGCAGATCCCGGCCGCCGAGCGCGACCTCGAGGAGGCCACGACCGAGGCGAACTCACGTGCGGCGATGGTCTCCGAGGAGGTCGGCCCCGACGACATCGCCGGTGTCGTCGCGGCCTGGACCGGCATCCCCGCGGGCCGGCTGCTCGAGGGCGAGACCCAGAAGCTGCTGCGCATGGAGGACGAGATCGGCCACCGGGTGGTCGGCCAGGCCGGGGCGGTGCGTGCCGTCAGCGACGCGGTGCGCCGGGCTCGGGCCGGCATCTCGGATCCCGACCGGCCCACCGGTTCCTTCCTGTTCCTCGGCCCGACCGGCGTGGGCAAGACCGAGCTGGCCAAGGCGCTGGCGGAGTTCCTGTTCGACGACGAGCGGGCGATCACCCGCATCGACATGAGCGAGTACGGCGAGAAGCACAGCGTCTCCCGGCTGGTCGGCGCACCGCCCGGGTACGTCGGCTACGAGGAGGGCGGGCAGCTCACGGAGGCGGTGCGGCGCCGGCCGTACAGCGTCGTGCTGCTCGACGAGGTCGAGAAGGCGCACCCGGAGGTGTTCAACGTGCTGCTCCAGGTCCTCGACGACGGTCGGCTGACCGACGGCCAGGGCCGGACGGTGGACTTCCGCAACGCGATCCTGATCCTCACGTCGAACCTGGGCTCCCACGCCCTGGTCGACCCGATGCTCTCCGACGAGCAGCGCCGGGACGCGGTGATGGCCGTCGTGCGGGCCTCGTTCAAGCCCGAGTTCCTCAACCGGCTCGACGACATCCTGATGTTCGAGTCGCTCACGCTGGACGACCTGGCGCGGATCGTCGACATCCAGGTGGGAACCCTGGCCCGGCGGCTCGCGGACCGGCAGATCGAGCTGGAGGTCGCACCCGACGCCCGGCAGTGGCTGGCCGACCACGGCTTCGACCCCGTGTACGGCGCCCGACCGCTGCGCCGGCTGATCCAGACCTCCATCGGCGACCCGTTGGCGCGGGGCATCCTGTCCGGGCAGCTGCGCGACGGGGTGCGCGTCCGGGTCGAGGTCGACCCCGACGCGCACCCCGCCCAGCTGCGCCTGGTCGACGCGGGCGCGGCTACTGCACCGTCAGCGTGATCGGCACGGCGGCCAGGGCCTGGCTCACCGGGCACCCCGCCTTGGCCGCCTCCGCCGCCGCGCGGAAGCCGTCGGCGTCCAGGCCGGGCACGTCACCGCTGACGAACAGCCGGATGGCGGTGATCCCCGTGCCCGGGGTGAAGTCGACCTCGGCCCGGGTGCGCAGCTCGGTGGGGGGAGTCCCGGCGCCGGCCAGGCCGTGGGACAGGGCCATCGAGAAGCAGGTGGAGTGCGCGGCGGCGATGAGCTCCTCCGGGCTGGTGACGCCGTTGGGCTCGGCGGAGCGGGCCGGCCAGGAGACCGGGTAGCTGCCGATCCCGGAGGAGTCGAGGCTGACCTGCCCGGACCCTTCCATGAGGCTGCCGTTCCAGACCGCCGAAGCCTGTCGAGTCGTCGCCATTGCTGTCCTCCTGATCGTGTGTTCGGTGGGGGCCATCATGGCGGGGGCGGGTGGCATGCGCGACCTGTCGCCGCGATCGAGGGGGTGTCGCACCCCGGGCGACCCAGTCGGGCGGACCCGGAGACGCCGATGGGGCGGCCAGCCGGCCGCCCCATCGGGACCCGCGGAGGATAGGGGATTTGAACCCCTGAGGGTGGTAAGCCCAACACGATTTCCAATCGTGCGCCCTAGGCCACTAGGCGAATCCTCCGCCGGAGATTCTACGGTGCCGCTGGTCCGATCATCGAATCCGTGATCCGGGCGGGCTCGCCGGCCGCCCGGTGCAGGCCGGGGCTCCGGGACGGTAGAATCAGCACCGACCCCTCGCGTGGCGTCATCCTGTGAACCTCCCCAGGGCCGGAAGGCAGCAAGGATAAGCGGGCTCTGATGGGTGCGCGAGGGGTCCTTTCGGGTACCTGCCAGGGCGGTCGACCCCGTCCACGCGCGCCGGGGCGCCCGTCGGGTGGACGCTTGGGGGCATGATCCTGCGCCAGGGCGACCTGCCCGGACCCCTGATCCCCCCCGGCGCCCGCATCGCAGTGATCGCCCCCTCGGGCGTGGTACGACCCGAGCGCCTCGAGCGCGGCCTGGCCGTGCTCAGGGCCTGGGGCTTCGAGCCCGTCGTGGGGACCCACGTGCTCAGCGTCGCCGGGCACACCGCCGGCACGGTCGCGCAGCGCCGCGAGGACCTGGCCTGGGCGCTGGGCGCTCCCGACCTCGACGCGATCTGGTTCGCCCGCGGTGGGTTCGGCGCGATGCACCTGCTGGAGGACCTGGTGCGGATGACCCGGCGCGGCCGGGTGGTCCCCGGCCGTCCCATCCTGGGGTTCTCCGATGCCACCGCGTTCCTGGCCGCCCTGTACCGGGAGGGTGCGCTGTCCGACGGCGGGCCGGGTCCGGACCTCGACCCCACCCCGACCCCCGGCGAGCACCCGACCCCGGGCGCGCGCCCGGCTGCCGGGCCGGGACTGCTCGGGGTGCACGCGCCCGTCATCACCGCGCTGGGCGACCTGACGGCGCCAGCCGTCCTGGGCCGGGTGCACGACCTGCTCACCCGGGGCAGCGGCTTCACCTCGGAGGTGGCCCACGTCGGGGGGCCCCGCACGGGTGCCGCCGGCCCGCTCGTGGGGGGCAACCTCGCGCTGCTCGCGGCACTGGCGGGCACGCCGCACGCCCTGCGCTCGCACGGGGCGATCATGGTGCTCGAGGACGTGGGGGAGCCGGTGTACCGGCTGGACCGGATGGTCACCCAGCTGGAGCTCAGCGGGGGCCTGATGGGCGTGGTCGCCTTCGCCCTCGGCTCGTTCTCCGCCGCGCCCGGTGAGCGCGACCCGCACGCCGAGGCGTTCATGGAGCAACGGCTGGCCGGGTTCGGGGTGCCGATCGTCGTGGGGCTGCCCGTGGGGCACGACCCGGACAACGAGCCCTGGGTCTACGGCCGGTGGGCCGTCCTCGACGACGACGCTCAGACCACGCCGTAGAGCCGGTCCCCGGCATCGCCGAGGCCGGGATGGATGTACCCGTTGGTGTCCAGGCGCTCGTCGATCGCCGCCACCACCAGGGTGGTGCGCCGCTCGTGCGCGGCCGCGGCGGACTCGAGGACGGCGATGCCCTCCGGGGCGGCCAGCAGGCAGACGGCGGTCACGTCCTGGGCGCCGCGGGCCATGACCAGGTCCAGCGCCATGGCCAGCGTCCCGCCGGTGGCCAGCATCGGGTCGAGCAGGAACACCTGGCGGCCCGAGAGGTCCATCGGGATCCGGTCGGCGTAGGTCGTCGCCGCCAGGGTGACCTCGTCGCGGACCATCCCGAGGAAGCCGATCTCGGCCATGGGCAGCATGCGGGTCATCCCCTCGAGCATGCCCAGGCCCGCGCGCAGGATCGGGATCACCACCGGGCCCGGCAGCGCCAGCCGACGTGCGGTCGTGCTCGCCAGCGGGGTGCGGATCGTCACCGGCTCGACGACCAGGTCCCGGGTCGCCTCGTAGGCCAGCAGCGTGGTCAGCTCCTCGACCAGGCGGCGGAAGGCCGGCGAGTCCGTGGTGGCGTCGCGCAGCAGCGCGAGCTTGTGGGCCACCAGGGGGTGCTCGGCGAGCATCGTGCGCATGCCCGCAGGCTACCGAGGTCGGCCGAGCCGCAGGGGACGAGCGGTGACCGGGCGGCGCGGCGGTCGGGGTCGGGACCCGGCGGCGCGGGGTCGCACCGGGGCCGCGCTCAGCCCCGGTGCGACGCGAAGAAGCTGCGCAGGTCCTCGGCGCACTGTCCTGCCAGCACGCCAGCGACGACCTCGGGCCGGTGGTTGAGCCGCGGGTCACGGACCACGTCCCACAGCGACCCGATCGCTCCGGCCTTCGGGTCGTGGGCGCCGAAGACGACCCGGTCCACCCGGGCCAGCACGGCGGCGCCCGCGCACATGGTGCACGGCTCCAGCGTGACCACGAGCGTGCACCCCGACAGCCGCCAGGACCCGAGGGCGCTGCCGGCCATGCGCAGCGCCACCACCTCGGCGTGCGCGGTGGGATCGGCGTCGGCCTCGCGCCGGTTGGCGCCGCGCCCGATCACCGCCCCCTGCCGGTCCAGCACCACCGCCCCGACCGGGACGTCGGCGCGGGCCAGCGCCCGCCGGCCCTCGGCCAGGGCCAGTCGCATCGCCGCCTCGTCCGCCGCGCTCGCCTTCACGCGCCCCAGTCTGGCACCTGCCGCGAGGCCCTCCACCACACCCGACCGGGGCTGGGGGCGGGGCGGGCTCAGAGCGCGCTGACGGCGCTGACCACCTTGGCCAGGGAGGTCTTCGCGTCGCCGAACAGCAGCTGGGTGCGCGGGTCGAACAGCAGGGCGTTGTCGATGCCGGAGAACCCGGGGCGCATCGAGCGCTTGAGGAACACGACCTGCTGGGCGGTGTCGACGGCCAGGATCGGCATGCCGTAGATCGGCGCGGTGCGGTCGTCGCGTGCGGCCGGGTTCACCACGTCGTTGGCGCCCACCACCAGGGCGATGTCGGCCGTGCCGAACTCCGGGTTGACCGCCTCCATCTCGCGCAGCTGGTCGTAGGGCACGTCCGCCTCCGCGAGCAGCACGTTCATGTGACCGGGCATCCGCCCGGCCACCGGGTGGATGGCGTACATGACCTCGGTGCCACGGGCGGACAGCAGGTCGGCCAGCTCCCGCAGGATGTGCTGCGCCTGCGCGACAGCCAGCCCGTAGCCCGGGACCAGGATCACCTTGCGGGCGTAGCCGAGCATGACCGCGACGTCGTCGGGGGAGGCCGACCGCACCGGGCGATCCGCCGCTGCCGCGGTGGTGGACCCGGCCGCCGGGGTGGCCGTGAACGCTCCGAACAGGGTGCTGGCCAGCGGGCGGCCCATGGCAGTGGCCATCATCCGGGTCAGCAGGGTGCCCGAGGCCCCGACCAGCGTGCCGGCCACGAGCAGCAGGACGTTGTCGAGCACGAGCCCGGAGGCGGCCACGGACAGGCCGGTGAAGGCATTGAGCAGGGAGATGACGATCGGCACGTCGGCGCCGCCGACCGGCAGCACGAACAGCACGCCGAGGACCGCGGCGAGCGCAGCCAGGGCCGCCAGGGCCGCCCCGCTGGGCGCCGCCACCATCCAGGCCGCGGCCAGCACCGCGCCGGCGGCCACCACGATCGTGATGATCCGCCCGGCGGGCAGCACGACGGGCCGGGTCGTCATGAGCTCCTGCAGCTTCAGGAACGTGACGAGCGAGCCGGTGAAGGACACCCACCCGATCAGGATCGTCAGCACGGTGGCCAGCAGGGCGAGGCCGCCGAGGTCCGGGGTGCGCAGCCATTCCGCGATGGCCACCAGGCCGGCTGCGCCGCCGCCGACGCCGTTGAGCAGGGCGACCAGCTGCGGCATCTGGGTCATCCGCACGCGACGTGCGGCCACCGCCCCGACGACCGAGCCGAGCAGCACCGCGGCGACGATGATGCCGACCCGCTGCAGCTCGATCCCGGACAGGAACAGCGCGATCGTGGCCACCGCCGCGCCGAGGGCCCCCAGCAGGTTGCCGCGGCGCGCGGTGCGGGGCGAGGACAGGCCCTTGAGGGCCAGGATGAAGCAGACGGCGGCAACCAGGTTGACGGCGGCCACCCAGGTGGGCGTGCTCATCGCGTCGTCCTCCGCTCCCGGCGGGCCGGCTTGCGGGTGGCGAACATCTCCAGCATCCGGTCGGTGACCACGAAGCCGCCGACGAGGTTCATCGCGGCCAGGACCACCGCGACGATCGCCAGGACGAACTGCGCGGTGCTGTCCGCGGCACCGGCCACGGTGATCGCGCCGATCAGGATGATCCCGTGGATCGCGTTGGCCCCCGACATCAGGGGGGTGTGCAGCACTGAGGACACCTTCGAGATGACCTCGAAGCCGACGAAGATGCTCAGGATGACGATGGTGAGCTGGGCCATGACGTCCATCACGCCTCCTCCTGCCCGGCGGGCTCCGGTTCGCTCCGTCGGGAGGGCGGTTCCGGCGCGCCCGGCTCGACGCCCAGCGCCGCTGCGGCGGCGGCGTCGCGCACCGCCCCGCGGTGGACCACCGCGCAGCCGGCGATGACCTCGTCGGCCAGGTCGGCGTCGACCACGCCCTCGCGGGTCATCAGGCCCAGCAGCGCGACGCAGTTGGCGGAGTACAGCTTCGATGCGTGCTCGGGCAGCTGGCTGGCGACGTCCCTGCCGCCCCACACCACGGCCCCCCCGATGCGGATCTCCGACCCGGGCTGGCTGCCCTCGACGTTCCCGCCGGACTCGGCAGCCAGGTCGACCACCACGGAGCCCTCGCGCATCCCCGCGACGGCGTCGGCGCTGACCAGCAGCGGCGCCGGACGGCCGGGGACGGCCGCTGTCGTGATCACCACGTCGGCATCCCGCACGTGCCGGGCCAGCAGGTCACGCTGGCGCTGCGCGCGCTCGGCCGACATCTCCCGGGCATAGCCGCCCTCACCCTCGGCGGTGTCCAGTCCCAGCGAGAGGAACGTGGCGCCCATCGAGCGCACCTCCTCCGCGCTGCTCGCACGGACGTCGTAGGCCGAGACGACCGCCCCGAGCCGACGGGCGGTGGCGATGGCCTGCAGCCCGGCCACGCCGGCGCCGAGCACCAGCACGCGGGCCGGCGGGATCGTCCCCGCGGCGGTCATGAACAGCGGGAAGAACCGGGGGAGGCGCTCGGCGGCGACAAGCGCAGCCCGGTAGCCGGTGACCATCGCCTGCGAGGTCAGGGCATCCATCGACTGGGCCCTCGAGATCCTCGGGACCAGGTCGAAGGACAGCGCGGTGGCTCCGGCGTTGGCCGCGGCGGTCACCGTCGCCAGGTCGGCCAGCGGCTGCAGGAAGGACACGGAGACGGCCCCCGGCTTGAGCAGCGCCATCGCCTTCGGGTGCAGCGGCCGCACCGTGGCCACCACGTCGGTGACCCCCAGGGCGGCGGCCACGTGCTCGGTGCCGATGACCTCGGCGCCGGCCTCCCGATAGGCGTCGTCCGGGGCGTGGCTGCGC
Organism: Candidatus Nanopelagicales bacterium; assembly: GCA_039812125.1. Classification (GTDB taxonomy): domain Bacteria; phylum Actinomycetota; class Actinomycetes; order S36-B12; family CAIYMF01; genus Prado023. The sequence continues at coordinate 29,849 of JBDHZV010000011.1, read as the reverse complement.
AACCCCGCGCCGCTCTGCACCGCCACCGTCAGGCCCAGCGCCCGCAGGGCGGCGATGGACTCCGGCACGACGGCGACCCGGTTCTCCCGGGCGCGCGACTCGGCCGGAACGAGGACCTTCATGACCCACCTCCCGCGCCCCGGGCGCTGGCCGCACCCCTGGGACGCTCATCGTCGGGGCGTACTCTAGCTTCCGGTCCGGAACGTCCCGGAATCCCACTTGTGTCCACCCCCGGTGCTCTGCTGGGGTGGTGGGCATGCCCGCCGCCGCCCACGTGATGAGTCCCGCTGGGTTCCACGGCCAGCACGCGATGGGCGCCGCGGGGCGGGGACCCTACTTCGAGGGCTGGTACGTCAAGCTGGTCAGCGCCGACCAGCGGACCCGGGTCGCGCTGATCCCCGGGATGTTCCGCTCGCAGGACGGCGCGGTCTCCGAGAGCTTCGTCCAGGTCCTCGACGGCGCGACGGGGACGACCCGCTACCACCGTCTCGAGCTGTCCGAGCTGCGCGCCGACGCCGGTCGGTTCGACGTGCATGTCGGCACCAGCAGGTTCGCCGCCACGGGGGCGGTCGTGGACCTGCCGGGGCTGCGCGCCGACGTCCGGTTCGGGCCGCTGCGGCCCTGGCCGGTCAGCCTGGCCGCGCCCGGGGCGATGGGCTGGTACGCGTGGGTGCCCACCATGGAGTGCTACCACGGGGTCGTCAGCATGGACCACCGCCTGTCCGGGTGGATCGACCTGGGTGCGGGCCGCGTCGACCTGGACGGCGGCCGGGGGTACCTGGAGAAGGACTGGGGCTCGGCGTTCCCCACCGCCTACGTGTGGATGCAGAGCAACCACTTCGCCGTCCCCGGTGCCAGCCTGATGGCCTCCACGGCGCTCATCCCGTGGCGACGCTCGGCCTTCCGCGGTGACCTGGTGGGGCTGGCGCTGCCGGAGGGCCCCGCCGCGGGCCTGACCCGGCTGACCACGTACACCGGGGCCCGCACCCGCGAGCTGGTCGTCTCGGACGGCAGCGTGGGCTGGGTCGTCGACGGCCGGGACGGTCGCCGGCTCGAGCTTCAAGCCGTGACGCGGGGCCGGGCCACGGGACTGCTGCACGCCCCGGTCCGCACCCAGATGCACCGCCGCGTGGCCGAGACCCTCGATGCCGAGGTGGCCGTCCGGCTGTCCGACCGGACTGGTCGAACCCTCTTCGAGGGCACCGGGACCAGTGCCGGCGTCGAGGTCCACGGACCCATGGATAGGCTCCTCTCGACCCCCACCAAGCAATGGGAAGGATGGACCGCCCTTGTCAGGACATGGGCGGCCGGTGGGGGCAGACTGACACCACGTCGGGGCCGGAAAGCCCCGGAGAAGGCGAATCGGAGGGTCCATGGGCAAGGCTGAGGACATCATCGAGGCACTGGGGGGAGCGGGGAACATCGAGGAGATCGAGGCCTGCGCGACCCGCCTGCGCACGGTGGTCTCCGACCCGTCGAAGGTCAACGAGAAGGCGCTCAAGAAGGCTGGCGCGTTCGGCGTCCTCTCTGCTGGAGCCGTGCTCCAGGTAATCGTGGGTGGCGAGGCCGACGGCCTGGCCATGGACATCAACGACATCATCGGCTGAGGAGTTACACGTGGCACTGAAGGTACTGTCCCCCATGCCCGGCCGGGTCGCGAACCTCTCTGAGGTCCCCGACCCGATGTTCGCCGAGGCCATGCTCGGCCCCGGCATCGCGATCGACCCGCCCCGCAACCCGGTGGTCGTCGTCGCCCCCATCTCGGGAACCCTGGCGAGCCTGTTCCCGCACGCCATGGGCATCGAGACCGAGGGTTACTCGGTCCTGGTGCACCTGGGCCTGGAGACCGTCGGCCTGAACGGCAAGGGGTTCACCCTGCTCAAGGCCAAGGGCGACACCGTGACCGCCGGCGAGCCGGTCATCCAGTGGAACCCGGCGGAGATCGAGGCAGGTGGCCTGCCCGTCATCACCCCGCTGATCGCCATCCAGGCCGAGGCGGACGCCATCTCCCTGCTGGTCGCCGAGGGCACGGTCGTCGAGGCCGGCACGGCGGTCTACGAAGTCGCCTGATCGCCCTGCCGAGGCAGGTCAAACCCCGCCCCCATCGGGCACCGACACAGAAATCGAAAGGTTGTTGAGAACGTGGCTGAGATCAAGGTCGTCCTTCCCCCCGGCGTCGGGCTCCACGCGCGTCCCGCTGCCCTGTTCGTGGGCGCGGCCGCGAAGTCGTCCTGCGACGTGACCATCGGCCGTCCGGGCGAGCCGGGCGTGAACGCCAAGAGCATCCTCGGCGTCATGGGCCTGGGCGCGAAGGCGGGCGAGGAGATGGTCGTCGTCGCCGAGGGCGATGGTGCCGACGAGCTGCTCGCGGGTCTCAAGGAGATCCTCGAGACCCCCGAGGCCGGGCATGCCTGATCCCGTCGCCCTCACGGGCGTCGGCGTCAGCCCCGGTGTGGGCGCCGGCCCCGTCGTTCGCGTGGTGGACCACGTGCCCGAGCCCAAGCAGGGCCCGGGCACGGGGTCGCCCGACGAGGAGTACGCGGCCGCGCTGAAGGCGCTGGAGGACGTGGCCGCCGACCTCGAGGACCGCGGTGCTCGCGCTGGCGGCGAGGCGCAGCACGTGCTGGAGGCCCAGGCCATGATGGCCCGCGACCCCGACCTTGCGGCGGGGATCAAGCAGCGGACCGCCAGCGGGTCGAACGCCGCTCGCGCGGCCTTCGACGCCTTCGGCGTGACGCGCGAGATGCTGCTCACGCTCGGCGAGTACTTCGCAGCCCGCGTGACCGACCTCGACGACATCCGCAACCGGACCGTCGCCCGCCTGCTCAACGTGCCCGCTCCGGGCATCCCCGAGCTGCGCGAGCCCAGCGTCCTGGTCGCCCTCGACCTGGCCCCGGCCGACACGGCGCTCATCGACAAGTCGATGGTGCTGGCGTTCGCCACCCAGGAGGGCGGGCCGACCTCCCACACGTCCATCCTGGCCCGCAACCTCGGCATCCCGGCCGTGGTGGGGTGCAAGGGCGTGCGCGAGCTCGAGCCGGGCACCCAGGTCCTGGTCGACGGCTCGAACGGCAAGGTCGTGGTGGACCCGCCGGCCTCCCTCGTGGAGGAGCTGGCCGGCAAGGACGCGAAGCGTCGGGCTGCGCTGGCCGCGGTCGGCAACGCCCCGGGTCGCACCGCCGACCGGCACTCGGTTCCGCTGCTGGCCAACATCGGCGGGCCCGACGACGTCGAGAAGGCGCTGGCCAACGGCGCCGAGGGCGTCGGCCTGTTCCGCAGCGAGCTGCTGTTCCTGGACCGCAGCGACGCGCCCAGCGAGGACGAGCAGTACGGCCTCTACCGGGCCGTGCTCGAGGGCTTCCAGGGCAAGAAGGTCGTCGTGCGGACCCTGGACGCCGGCGCCGACAAGCCGCTGCCGTTCCTGCCGTTCGGCGAGGAGCCCAACCCGGCCATGGGGGTGCGCGGCCTGCGCATCTGCATGGAGGCCCCGGAGATCCTGCAGACCCAGCTGCGTGCCCTTGCCCGGGCTGCGGAGGGGGTGGACGCCGAGCTGTGGGTCATGGCGCCGATGATCGCCGACGTGTACGAGGCGGACTGGTTCAAGAAGGCCTGTGACGAGGCTGGACTGAAGGCCAAGATCGGCACGATGGTGGAGATCCCGGCGGCAGCGCTGCGGGCCAAGCACCTCGGGGCGGTCGCGGAGTTCTTCTCGATCGGGTCCAACGACCTCACGCAGTACACGTTCGCGGCCGACCGCCAGATCGGTTCGGTGGCCCGGCTGCAGGACGCCTGGCAGCCGGCCATCCTCGACCTGGTGTTCGCCACGACCGAGGGTGGGGCCGCCAACGGCATCCCCACCGGCGTGTGCGGCGAGGCCGCGGCCGACCCGGCCCTGGCCTGCGTCCTGGTCGGCCTGGGCGTCAACACGCTGTCGATGTCGTCCGGCGCCCTTCCGGGTGTCCGTGCGGCCCTGGCAGCGCACACGCTGGACCAGTGCCATGCTGCGGCCTCCCGGGCCCGTGCCGCGGTCGACGCGGCGTCGGCCAGGGCGGCAGCCCGCTCGGCACTGCCCCGGCTCAAGGAGCTCGGCCTCTAGGCCCCGCCCCGACACCTGCACACCGGCAGGGCCGTCACCCGCGCAGCAGCGTCGGGCGGCGGCCCTGTCCGCTGCCCGGCGCGACGCGCCGAGCGCCCAACCGCCCACCCCGCTGCGCCACGCGGCGCGGTCTGGAATACGTTCTGCACTGATCACACGAGCGAGAGGACGGAAGCCAGTGCGCATCGGTGTGCCCAAGGAGTCCAAACCGGGAGAGCGCCGGGTCGCAGCGACGCCCAGGACGGTCGAGCAGATCATCAAGCTCGGCTACGAGGTGTCCATCGAGGCGGGCGCGGGGCACCTCGCCTCGTACGAGGACGCCGCCTACCGCGCCGCAGGAGCCGAGATCGTCGGCTCGCAGGTGTGGGCCAGCGACGTCGTGCTGAAGATCAACGCCCCGACCGAGGCGGAGGTGGCCCTGCTGGGGGCCGGGCAGACGCTGGTCAGCCTGCTGGCCCCGGCCCTGAGCCCCGCGCTGGTCGATGCCCTGGCTGCCCGGGGCGTCACCGCCCTGGCCATGGACGCGGTGCCCCGGATCTCGCGGGCCCAGTCGCTGGACGTGCTGTCCTCGATGGCCAACATCGGCGGCTACCGCGCCGTGATCGAGGCCGCCAACGAGTTCGGGTCGTTCTTCACCGGCCAGGTCACCGCCGCGGGCAAGGTCCCTCCGGCGAAGGTGCTGGTCATCGGGGCCGGTGTCGCGGGCCTGGCTGCGATCGGCACGGCCAACAGCCTGGGAGCCATCGTGCGGGCGTTCGACGCCCGCCCCGAGGTCGCCGAGCAGGTCGAGTCGATGGGCGCGCAGTTCCTGCGCATCGACGTCGAGCAGACCGGGCCCAGCGCGACCGGGTACGCCAAGGAGATGGGCGAGGACTTCAACCGCAAGGCCGCCGAGCTGTACGCGGCGCAGGCGCAGGACGTCAACATCATCATCACCACCGCGCTGATCCCGGGCCGCCCCGCGCCCCGGCTGATCACCGAGGAGATGGTGGCCTCGATGCGCCCGGGCAGCGTGATCGTCGACATGGCGGCCTCGAACGGCGGCAACGTGGCGGGCAGCCGACCCGACGAGCGCGTCGTCACCGACAACGGCGTGATCATCCTCGGCTACACCGACCTCCCCGGGCGGCTGCCGACCCAGGCCTCCCAGCTGTTCGGCACCAACCTGGTCAACCTGCTCAAGCTGGTGACCCCGGCCAAGGACGGCAGCTTCGCCCTGGACCTCGACGACGTCGTCCAGCGGGGCATGACGGTGGTGCGCGAGGGCGAGGTGCTGTGGCCGCCGCCGCCCGTGCAGGTGTCCGCCGCGCCCGTCGCGGCCACGGCCGCACCCCCGGAACCCGCGCCACCCAAGCAGCCCATGAGCTCGGGCACCCGGCTGGGCCTGATGGCCGCCGGTGCCGCCGCGTTCCTGCTGCTGTCCAGCGTCGCCCCCGAGCCGTTCCTCGGCCGGTTCATGGTCTTCATGCTCTCGGTCGTCATCGGCTTCTACGTCATCGGCAACGTGCACCACGCGCTGCACACGCCGCTGATGTCGGTCACCAACGCGATCAGCGGCATCATCCTGGTCGGAGCCCTGCTGCAGGTGGGGCACTCCGGGGAGGTGCTGGTCTCGGTCCTGGCGTTCATCGCCATCCTGGTGGCCAGCATCAACGTCTTCGGCGGGTTCACCGTGACGGCCCGGATGCTCGAGATGTTCAAGCGTGAGGATGCGGCCCGATGACCATCTCCCTGACCCTGGTCCAGGGTGCCTACATCGTCGCCGGGCTGCTGTTCATCCTGGCCCTGGCCGGCCTGTCCAAGCACGAGACCGCCCGCATGGGCAACCGCTACGGGATCATGGGCATGACGATCGCCCTGGTCTTCACCATCCTCGCCGCGGTCCTGGGGGTATCGGTCGCCGGCGGCGTGGTCGAGACCGAGGGCACCGGCATCCAGGGCTTCGTGCTGATCGCCGTGGCCATGAGCATCGGGGCCGCCATCGGCATCTGGCGGGCCCGTCGCGTCGAGATGACCGGCATGCCCGAGCTGATCGCCATGCTGCACAGCTTCGTGGGCCTGGCCGCCGTGCTGGTCGGGTGGAACAGCTCCTACGAGGACCTGGTGCCCTACCCCGGCATCCACGACGTCGAGGTGTTCGTCGGGGTCTTCATCGGCGCGGTGACCTTCACCGGCTCGATCGTGGCGTACCTGAAGCTCTCGGCCAAGATCAAGTCCGCCCCGCTGCAGCTTCCCGCGCACAACGCGATCAACCTGGGCATCATCGTGGCGTTCCTGGTCATGACCGTCGCCTACGTGATGCTGCCTCGCGACGACGTCGTCCTGCGCCAGTCGCTGCTCGGCATCATGACCCTGCTGGCGCTGCTCCTGGGCTGGCACCTGGTGGCCTCCATCGGCGGCGGTGACATGCCCGTCGTGGTCTCGATGCTCAACAGCTACTCGGGCTGGGCGGCAGCCGCGGCCGGCTTCCTGCTCAACAACGACCTGCTGATCATCACCGGCGCGCTGGTCGGCTCCTCCGGTGCCTACCTGTCCTACATCATGTGCCGGGCCATGAACCGCTCGTTCCTGTCGGTGATCGCCGGTGGGTTCGGCGTCGAGGGCGGCACGGTGTCCTCCGACGTCGACTACGGAGAGCATCGGGAGATCACCGCCGAGGCCACCGCCGAACTGCTCACCGAGGCGCACGAGGTGGTCATCACCCCGGGCTACGGGATGGCCGTGGCCCAGGCCCAGTACCCCGTGGCCGAGCTGACCCGCAAGCTCCGGGAGCGGGGCGTGAACGTGCGGTTCGGCATCCACCCGGTCGCCGGACGGCTGCCCGGGCACATGAACGTGCTGCTGGCCGAGGCGAAGGTCCCCTACGACATCGTCCTGGAGATGGACGAGATCAACGACGACTTCCCGGAGGCCGACGTCGTCCTGGTCATCGGGGCCAACGACACCGTGAACCCGGCAGCCATCGACGAGCCCAACAGCCCGATCGCGGGCATGCCGGTGCTGACCGTGTGGAACGCCAAGGACGTGGTCGTGTTCAAGCGCTCGATGGCCACCGGGTACGCCGGGGTGCAGAACCCGCTGTTCTTCAAGGAGAACACGCAGATGCTGTTCGGCGACGCCAAGGCCCGGGTGGAGGACATCATCAAGGCGCTGTGAGCCCGCGGGCCCGGAACGCCGGAGCCCCCGTCCCGACCCGTGAGGGTCGGGACGGGGGCTCCTGGCGTCGCGTGCTGCGTGCGGGCCCGACGCGCTGGCGCGTCAGCCCTGCCAGGCCCGTCCGGTCAGCCGCTCGAACGCGGTGACGTAGAGCTCCCGGGTGCGGGCGACGACCTCGTCGGGCAGGGGCGGCGGCGGGCTGTCACCTGCGCGGTCCCAGCCGGAGGCCGGCGAGCCCAGCCAGTCGCGCACGAACTGCTTGTCGAAGGAGGGCTGCCCCCCGGCGCGACCCGGCTGCCAGAGCGCGGCCGGCCAGAACCGCGAGGAGTCGGGCGTGAGGACCTCGTCGGCCAGCACGATCGGGCCCCGCGGGTCGGCACCCGCCCGGCCGAACTCGAACTTGGTGTCGGCCAGGATGATGCCCCGCTCGCGGGCGACGCCCTCGGCGCGGGCGTACACGGCCAGGGTCAGCCGGCGCAGCTCCTGGGCGTCCTGCTCGCCCACGGTCGCGGCCACGGCCGCGAAGTCGACGTTCTCGTCGTGGGTGCCGAGCTCAGCCTTGGTCGCGGGCGTGAAGATCGGCTCCGGGAGCCGGGAGCCGTCGACGAGCCCCGGTGGCAGGGCGACCCCGCACACCGACCCGCCGGCCCGGTACTCGACCAGCCCCGAGCCCGTCAGGTAGCCACGGGCGACGCACTCCACGGGGAACATCGCCAGCGGCTGGCACAGCATCGCCCGACCGGCCACCGCCGCGGGGACCTCGGTGCTCACGACATGGTTGCCGACCAGGTCGGCGACCTGGTCGAACCACCAGAGGCTGAGCTGGGTCAGGATCGCGCCCTTGTCCGGGATCGTGGTGGGCAGCACCCAGTCGAACGCGGAGATCCGGTCGGAGGCGACGAACAGCAGGTGGCCGTCGGCGTCGCGGTACAGGTCGCGCACCTTGCCGGAGTAGACGTGGGTGAACCCGGGCAGCGGGGGGGCCGGTGGGATGTTCGGCAGGGCGGCGCTCACAGGATGGCTCCCGGGGTGTACGTGGCCGCCTCCGGATGCGCCGCGGCCAGGGCCTCGACCCGCGCCACGACCGAGCGCACCTGCGCCCGAGCCGCCCCGGTGAACTCGATCGGCTCGGCGACCAGCGCGTCCAGCGCCGCGCGGTCCAGCCCGAGCCGGGGATCGGCGGCCAGCCTGTCGAACAGGTCGTTGGCGGACTGACCGCGGCGCATGTCCAGGGCCACAGCCACCGCGTGGGTCTTGATGGCCTCGTGGGCGGTCTCCCGGCCCACCCCGGCGCGCACCGCGGCCATGAGGACCTTGGTCGTGGCCAGGAAGGGCAGGTACCGGCGCAGCTCGGCGTCGATGACCGCCGGGAAGGCCCCGAACTCGTCCAGGACCGTCAGGAAGGTCTCGAACAGCCCGTCGATGGCCAGGAACGCATCCGGCAGGGCGATGCGGCGCACCACGGAGCAGGACACGTCGCCCTCGTTCCACTGCGCCCCGGCCAGCTCGGAGGCCATCGTGGCGTAGCCGCGCAGCACCACCGCCAGGCCGTTGACGCGCTCGCAGGACCGGGAGTTCATCTTGTGCGGCATCGCCGAGGAGCCGACCTGGCCCTCCTTGAACCCCTCGGTGACCAGCTCGTTGCCGGCCATCAGCCGGATGGTGGTGGCCAGGCTGGAGGGCCCCGCGGCGACCTGCACGAGGGCGCTGAGCACGTCGTGGTCCAGCGACCGGGGATAGACCTGCCCCACGGAGTCCAGGACCTCGCTGAAGCCCAGGTGCGCGGCCACCCGGGACTCCAGGTCGGCCAGCCGGTCGTCGTCGCCGTCGAGCAGGTCGAGCATGTCCTGGGCGGTGCCCACCGGGCCCTTGATGCCGCGCAGCGGGTAGCGGGCCAGCAGGTCCTCCACGCGGCCGTGGGCCACCAGCAGCTCCTCGGCGGCTGAGGCGAACCGCTTGCCCAGCGTCGTGGTCTGCGCGGGCACGTTGTGGCTGCGCCCGGTCAACGGCTGGTCGGTGTACTGGGCGGCCAGCGCCGCCAGCCGGGCCAGCGCGGCCACGACCCGGTCGCGCACCAGCAGCAGCGCGGTGCGGACCTGCATCTGCTCGACGTTCTCGGTGAGGTCCCGGCTGGTCATCCCCTTGTGGATGTGCTCGTGGCCGGCGAGGTCGGCGAACTCCTCGATGCGCGCCTTGACGTCGTGGCGGGTGACCCGCTCCCGGGCAGCGATGGCGGCCAGGTCGACCGCGGCGCGCACGGACTCGTACGCGGCGATCGCCCCGGGCGGGACGGGGATCCCCAGGTCGGACTGGGCCTTCAGGACCGCGATCCACAGGTCGCGCTCGAGCACGACCTTGTGCTCCGGGGACCACAGGTGGACCATCTCGGCCGAGGCGTACCGCTGGGCGAGGACATTGGGGATGACAGGCACCCGCACATTCTCCCCCACGGCTCGACCCGGACGGCTCGCCCGGGCGGTCCTCAGGCGACGACGATGCGCCCCTCGGCGGCCGCCAGGCCGATGTCCCCGCGGTGGTGCCCGCCGTCCAGGTCGATGCCGCCCAGCAGCGCGTACGCGCGCTCCCGAGCCTGCGCGAGGTCCTCGCCCCGGGCCGTGGCGCACAGCACCCGCCCGCCGGTGGCGACCAGGGCGCCGTCCCGGGTCGCGGTACCGGCGTGGACCACCCAGGCGTCGCCGTCAGCCCCCGCCGGCACGCCGGTGATGACCCCACCGAGGGTGGGGGACTCCGGGTAGCCGGGTGCGGCCAGCACCACGGTGACCGCCGAGCCCTGGTGCCAGCGCAGCGGCTCGGCGTCGGCGAGCTCCCCCCGGGCAGCCGCGCGCAGCAGCGCCCCGAGCGGGGTGCGCAGCAGGGCCAGCACGACCTGGGTCTCCGGGTCGCCGAACCGGGCGTTGAACTCCACGACGCGAAGCCCCCGGCTGGTCAGCGCCAGGCCGGCGTAGAGCAGCCCGGCGAACGGGGTGCCGCGCCCGCGCATGGTGTCGACGGTCGGCTGGACGACGCGCTGCATCACCTCGTCCACCAACCCGGGCGGCGCCCAGGGCAGCGGGGAGTAGGCCCCCATGCCGCCGGTGTTGGGCCCGGCGTCGTCGTCGCCGACCCGCTTGAAGTCCTGCGCCGGCAGCAGCGGCACGGCCGTCAGGCCGTCGGTCACGGCGAACAGGGAGACCTCGGGACCGTCCAGGTACTCCTCGACGACCACGGCGCCGGTACGGCCGGCCAGGCAGGCCCCGGCGTGGTCGAGGGCGGCCTCCCGCTCGTCGGTGACCACGACGCCCTTGCCACCGGCCAGCCCGTCGTCCTTGATCACGTACGGCGGGCCGAACTGGTCCATCGCCGCGACCACCTCGGGCAGCGACGTGCACAGGTGGGCCAGGGCGGTGGGGACACCGGCCTCGGCCATCACCTGCTTGGCGAAGGACTTCGATCCCTCCAGCCGGGCGGCCTCCTGCGAGGGTCCGAAGCAGTCGATGCCCGCCGCGCGCACCGCGTCGGCGACGCCGGCAACCAGCGGCGCCTCCGGTCCCACGACCACCAGGTCCACGCCCAGGCGCTGGGCCAGGGCGACGACATCGTGCGGGTCCGCGGCGGCCACGCGGTGGTTGGTCGCCAGCTGCGCGGTCCCGGCGTTGCCGGGTGCCACGTGCAGGGCGGAGACGGCGGGGTCGGCGGCCAGGGCGAGGGCCAGGGCGTGCTCCCGCCCGCCGGACCCGATGATGAGGATGTCCACGGGGCGCAAGGCTACGCGGGCGCGCCGGCCCGGCGCGGATCAGCCCTCGTAGTACCGGTCGACCTCGGTGAGCACCTCGTCGAGGATGGCCAGGCCGGTGCGCGCGTCCTCGTCGGTCACCGTGCACGGGGGTACGACGTGCAGGCGGTTGACGTTGGTGAACGGCAGCAGCCCGCGGCGCCGGCACCCTGCGGTCAGCACCCCCATCGCCTCCGAGGTGCCGCCGTACGGGGCGAGCATGGCGCGGGTGGCACGGTCCGAGACCAGGTCCAGGGCCCAGAACACGCCCAGCCCGCGGACCTCCCCGACGACCGGGTGACGCTGCTGCAGGTCGGCCAGTCCGGGGCCCAGCACGTCGCGGCCGATCCGGGCGGCGTGCTCGACGATGCCCTCGTCATGCATGGCCGTGATGCTGGCCACGATCGAGGCCGCGGCCAGGGGGTGCCCGGAGTACGTCAGCCCGCCGGGGAACACCCGGTGGTCGAAGGTGGCCGCGATCTCGTCGGAGATCACCACCCCACCGACCGGCACGTACCCGGAGTTGGAGCCCTTCGCCCAGGTGATCAGGTCGGGACGCACGTCGAAGTGGTCCAGTGCGAACCAGGCCCCGGTGCGGCCGAACCCGGCCATGACCTCGTCGAGGACCAGCACGATGCCGTGCTGGTCGCACAGCCGGCGAACGCCCTGCAGGTACCCGGGCGGTGGCACCAGCACCCCGGCGGTGCCGACGACGGTCTCGATCAGGATCGCCGCGATGGTGCCGGGACCCTCGAACCGGATGACGTCGGCCAGGTGCTGCAGGGCGCGCTCGGACTCCTGCTCGGGCGTCGTGGCCCAGAAGTGCGACCGGTACAGGTAGGGGCCGAAGAAGTGGACGTGGTCCTCGGCGAACTCGTTGGGCCAGCGCCGCCAGTCGCCGGTCGCCGCGATCGCCGCACCGGTGTTGCCGTGGTAGGAGCGGTAGAACGACAGGACCTTGCGCCGGCCGGTGTGCAGGCGGGCCATGCGCACCGCGTTCTCGTTGGCGTCCGCGCCGCCGTTGGTGAAGAAGACCTTGGCCATGCCGGCCGGGGCGAGCTCGGCGATCATCCGGGCCGCCTCGCCCCGCGCGGCGTTGGCGTGCTGCGGTGCGACGGTGGCCAGCACCGCGGCCTGCTGCTGGATGGCCGCGACGACCGCGGGGTGCTGGTGACCGATGTTGACGTTGACCAGCTGGCTGGAGAAGTCCAGGTAGCGGGTGCCCGCGTGGTCCCACACCCACGAGCCCGACCCGCCCGCGATCACCAGCGGGTCGAGACCGGCCTGAGCCGACCAGGAGTGGAACACGTGGGCCCGGTCGAGCTCGTAGGCGCGGCGGCCGGCTTCGGGATCAGTGGCGTGGACCGCGTCCGACATGTGATCTCCTAGGTGCGGGTGCGACAGGGCGACGATATCAGTGCGCCCGCTGCGGTGTGGTCACCACCGGGAGGCCCGCCGCAGCTGCGGCGGCCAGGCCACCTCGACGCCGAGCTCGTGGGCTGCGCGCAGGGGCCACTGCGGGTCGCGCAGCAGCGCCCGGGCCAGGGCGACGAGGTCGGCGGCGCCCTCGGCGAGTACCTGCTCGGCCTGCGCCGGGCTGGTGATCATCCCGACCGCGGCCGTGGCGATGCCGGCCTCCGCGCGGATCCGCGCGGCCAGGGGCACCTGGTAGCCCGGGGCTGGCCGGATCTGCTGGGCGGGCGTGAGGCCGCCGCTCGAGACGTCCACGAGGTCCGCGCCCGCCTCACGCAACCAGCCGGCCACCTGGACGCTGTCGTCGAGGGTGTGGCCACCCTCGGCCCAGTCGGTCGCACTCAGCCGGACCAGCACGGGGCGGTCGTCGGGCCAGGCGGTGCGCACCGCCCGGACCACCTCGAGCAGCAGGCGCGCCCGCCCGGACAGGTCGCCGCCGTACCCGTCGCGGCGGTCGTTGGACAGCGGCGAGAGGAACTGGTGCAGCAGGTAGCCGTGGGCGCCGTGCACCTCGACGATGTCGAAACCGGCGTCGAGCGCCCGGCGCGCGGCGGCCGCGAACGCCTCGACGATGCTGGGCAGCTCCTCCACTGCCAGCCGGCGGGGGGCGCCCAGGCCGGGGTACCCGGTCGCGGACGGGCCCACCACCGGCCAGCCGCCCTCCTGCGGGGGCACCCAGCCGGTGCCGTCCCATGGCCGGCGGGTGGACGCCTTGTGCCCGGCGTGCGCCAGCTGGATCCCGGCCACGGCGCCCTGGTCGTGCAGGAACCGCACGATCCGCGACCAGGCCTGCACCTGCGCCCCGTTCCAGATCCCGGTGTCCTGCGGTGAGATCCGGCCCTCGGGCACCACCGCGGTCGCCTCGGTCATGACCAGCCCTGCCCCGCCGCGGGCCAACCCGCCCAGGTGGACCAGGTGCCAGTCGTCGGGCAGCCCCGCGGTCGCGGAGTACTGGCACATCGGCGAGACCATCACGCGGTTGCGCAGGGTCACGCCACGCAGGGACAGGGGGGTGAACAGCAGCGCCATGCGCCCGACCGTAGCCCGCCTCCGGCGCACCGGCAGGCCCGGGAGCGGTGCGGCCGCCGGGGATGGGTCAGGAGGTGAACCTGATCCGCGTCGGGCGCGAGAACACCCCGAACTGGGGGTTGATGATCGCCTCGGCCCGGCCCAGCCCGGGGCCGGCGTAGTTGTTCGCCAGGTCGAGCAGGTTGTCGTCGGTGAGCTGGTTGTAGGAGATGCCGTAGACCGCGGCCTCGTCGGCGTTGCGCCACGGGAAGAACTGCATGGCCCGGGCCATGTGGGAGAACACGTTGTCCCGCACGGTCACGTTGACCGCACCGCTGGCCAGGATCCCGCGGCACTTGTTGCCGCGGGAGCGGCACCACACCTCGTCGAACTGGTTGCCCACGATGGCCGAGTCCCGCCAGTTCATCACGCGCATCGCGTCGTTGCGCATGTTCCGGAACACGTTGTCGCGCACCACGATCCCGGTGTGGTACTGCCCACCGGTGAAGTTGTGGGTGCCCACCCCGCGCATCATGTCGGCGAACACGTTGCCCGCGATCGTCACCCGCAGGTTCGCGGTGCCGTCGTGGTTGCTCCAGATCGCGCTGAACCCATGCGTGAGCCAGTCCGGGGTGTCCAGGTTGATCGCCTCGGCCGAGCGCCGGGTGGAGGCCGTGGCGCGCAGGAACTCGTTGCCGGCGATCACCGAGTCGGCGTTGGCGTCCATCTCGATGAAGTGGTTGTTGTTCATGTTCTGGAACCGGATGCCCTGCACCAGGACCCGCTGGTTGTGCCCGGCGATGATGCCCAGCGCGTTGCGCCGGCGGTTCAGGTCGATCACCGACGTGCCGTCCCCGGCGCCGAGGATCGAGATGTCGTGGGCGCCGTCGTAGCCCCCGACGGCGTCGCGCACCCGGCCCTGGGACGGGTTCACGAGCATGAACATCGACGACGACGCTGACACCTTGGACGTGCAGGTGCGGGTCGTCTTGAGCAGCGTGGTCCCGGAGGACAGCACGATGGTGGTGCTGGAGGGCACGTACACCGTCATGGGCAGCGTGTAGGTCCCGGGCAGCAGCGTCAGGGTGCCGCCGCCCTCCTGCTCGAACCGCTGCATCCAGGAGCGCAGCATGTAGGAGTCACGGGTGCAGGAGTTGACCGTCGAGTAGCGGGCGATCGGCGACCCGGGGGCGATCGGCGAGTCGCTGTCCACGGTGACCTCGAGCCCGCCGCCGTCACCCCACGACACGACGGCGGCATGCCGATCTGCGGTGGGGACCGCCCCGGCCGTGCCGGCCATGCCGACGGCGGGGACCAGGCCGATCAGGCCCGTGAGGGCGGCGGTGGAGGCAGCGCGGAGCACCCGGAGCATTCCCCGGGCATCGGCTCAGGGCAGCAGGTCCTTGAGCACCAGGGTCGCGTCCCGGTCCGGTCCCACCCCGATGGCCGAGACCTGGCAGCCGGCCTGCTCCTCGAGGAACCGGACGTAGCTGCGGCAGTTGGGCGGCAGGTCCGCCAGGTCACGGGCGCCCGAGATGTCCTGCATCCAGCCCGGCAGGACCTCGTAGATGGGCCGGGCGTGGTGGAACTCGGTCTGCGTGGTCGGCACCTCGTCCACGCGAGTGCCGTCGACGTCGTAGCCGACGCAGACCGGGATCTGCTCGAAGGAGCTCAGCACGTCCAGCTTGGTCAGGAAGTAGTCGGTCATCCCGTTCACCCGCGTGGCGTAGCGGGCGATGGGCGCGTCGAACCAGCCGCACCGGCGGTTGCGCCCGGTCGTCACGCCGACCTCGCCACCGATCCGGCGCAGCGCCTCGCCGTCCTCGTCGTCGAGCTCGGTCGGGAACGGCCCCTCGCCGACGCGGGTGGTGTAGGCCTTCAGGATGCCCACGACCCGGTCGATGCGGGTCGGGCCGATGCCCGAGCCCGTGCTGGCCCCGCCGGAGGTCGGGTTGGACGAGGTCACGTACGGGTACGTGCCGTGGTCCACGTCGAGCAGCGTGCCCTGTCCACCCTCCAGGACGACGATCTCGCCGCGGTCCAGGGCCTGGTTGAGCAGCAGCGCGGTGTCCGCGATGTGCGGGCGCAGCCGGTCGGCGTAGGACATCAGGTGCTCGACGACCTGGTCGACCTCGACGGCCCGGCGGTTGAACACCTTGACGAGGGCCTGGTTCTTGTTGACCAGGGCGCCCTCCACCTTGCGGGCCAGGATCGAGGGATCCATGAGGTCCTGGATCCGGATGCCGACCCGGGCCATCTTGTCGCCGTACGTCGGGCCGATGCCACGGCCGGTCGTGCCGATCTTGGCCTTGCCCAGGAACCGCTCCGTGACCCGGTCCAGCGTCACGTTGTACGGGGTGATGATGTGCGCGTTGGCGCTCACGACCAGCCGGGAGGGGTCCACCCCCCGCGCGACCAGGCCGTCGTACTCCCGGAACAGCACCTCGAGGTCGACCACGACGCCGTTGCCGATGACCGGCGTGCACGTGGGCGACAGGATCCCGCTGGGCAGCAGGTGCAGGGCGAACCTGGCGTCGCCGATCACGACGGTGTGCCCAGCGTTGTTGCCCCCCTGGTACCGGACGACGTAGTCGGCGCGGCCCCCGAGCATGTCGGTGGCCTTGCCCTTCCCCTCGTCGCCCCACTGGGCGCCCACGATCACGATCGCTGGCATGGCGGCCTCCACCGCTCGGGCGCGCATCCGGGCGCGCGCATGCTGACGCCCCGGCAGGGGCGCGGGGCCAACCCTATCGTCGGGGTCGGGCGCCACGTGACGCCGGCCGGGGCGGGGACGCCGAGGGGCGGGCCCGGGATCAGTCCCGGACCCGCCCCTCCGTCGGTTCCTGCGAGGCCGCCGCAGCGGCGTCCGACTACTTGATCTTGGTGCCGGTGGCCCGCAGGTCCTCGGCGGCCTGGGCGACGCGCGCCGCCATGCCCTTCTCCGCCGACTTGCCGTAGGAGCGCGGGTCGTAGACCTTCTTGTTGCCGACCTCGCCGTCCACCTTCAGCACGCCGTCGTAGTTCTTGAACACGTGGTCGACGATCGGACGCGTGAACGCGTACTGGGTGTCGGTGTCGATGTTCATCTTCACGACGCCGTTGTCCAGGGCCTCGTGGATCTCGGACAGCAGCGAGCCCGAGCCGCCGTGGAAGACCAGGTCCAGCGGCTTGGAGCCCGGCTCGAGGCCGCGCATCTCGATGACCTTGTCCTGCAGGTCGCGCAGGATCGACGGGGTCAGCACGACGTTGCCCGGCTTGTACACGCCGTGCACGTTGCCGAAGGTCGCGGCGACCAGGTAGCGGGAGCGCTCGGTGAGGCCGAGCTTGTTGATCATGGCCTCGACGTCCTCCGGGGTGGAGAACAGGTGGGCGTCGTGCTTGGCCTCGACGCCGTCCTCCTCGCCGCCCACGGCGCCGATCTCGATCTCCATGATGGTGTTCGCGGCGATCGACATGTCGAGCAGCTCGTCGGCGATGTCGAGGTTGCGGCCCAGCTCGATGGCCGAGCCGTCCCACATGTGCGAGTTGAACAGCGGCTTGAGGCCGGCCTTGACGCGATCGGCGCCGATGACCAGCAGCGGGCGCATGTACTTGTCGAGGTTGTTCTCCGGGCAGTGGTCGGTGTGCAGGGCGATGTTCACCGGGTACTGGTCCGCGATCGAGTGCGCGAACTCAGCGAGGGCCACGGCGCCGGCGACCATGTTCTTCGCGAGCTGGCCGGAGGCGAACTCGGCGCCACCCGTCGAGAACTGGACGATCCCGTCGCACTCCGCCTCGGCGAAGCCACGCATGGTGGCGATGATCGTCTGCGATGAGGTGCAGTTCACCGCGGGGTAGGCGTAGCCGCCTGCCTTCGCGTTGTCCAGCATCTGCTCGTAGACCTCACGTGACGCGATGGGCATTGATGAGCTCCTTCTCGTTCCACAGCGCGCGGCGAGACCCGACGCGCATGGCAGCCATCCTGACAGAACGCCCCAGCCGTTGCGCGGGGGCGCCCGACCGACTGGGCCCGTTCCGGACCCGTTCCGGCGAGGGTCGGGACCCAGGTCCCGCGCCCTTGTGCCGGGGGTCCCTTGCCCCGGGCCGCGGTGCCCGGGAAGGCGCCGGCCGTCCAGCTCGGCCCGGGACCCGGTGGTCGCCACCGGTCCCGCGGCTTGGGCAGGATGGGCCCATGACGCTGCCAGCCGGATCCGCCCCCGGCGTCCCGCCGCGGCTGCTCGGGGCGCTGGCCGACGCGGGCGTGACCGTCACGACCGATCCCGACGTGTGCGCGACGCACGGGACCGACTGGACGGGCCGGTGGACCGGGCCGGTGCTGGCCGTGGCCCGGCCCCGCAGCACCGAGCAGGTGGCCGCGGTGCTGGCGTGCGCCGGGCGGGACGGCGTGCCCGTGCAGGTGCAGGGCGGCAACACCGGGCTGGTCGGGGGCTCGGTCCCGGACCGGCCCAGCCTCGTGCTCAGCACGACGGCGCTGGTCGGGGTGGGCGCGGTCGACCCGGTGGCGCGCACGGTTGTCATGGCCGCGGGGGTGACCGCGGCCCGGACCGACGGGGCCGCCCGGGCCGCGGGGCTGCGCCTGGGCGTGGACCTGGCAGCGCGCGACTCGGCCACCGTCGGCGGGATGGTCGCCACCAACGCGGGGGGCATCGCCGTGCTGGCGCACGGGATGATGCGCGAGCAGGTCCGTGGGGTGACGGCCGTGCTGGCCGACGGCCGGGTCGTGGACACCACGGGCCGCCCGCGCAAGGACAACGCCGGCTACGACCTCGCGGGACTGCTGGTGGGCAGTGAGGGCACGCTCGGGGTGATCACCGCAGTCGAGCTCGCCCTGCACCCCGACCCCGGCCCCACCACCGTGGGTGTGCTGGCCGTGCCCCGGCTGTCCGCCGCGGTCGCGGCCGCGCGCCGGGTGGAGTCCGCGGGAGCCCGGCTGCTGGCTGCCGAGGTGGTCGACGGCGCGGGGACCCGGGCCGGCGCCCGGCTGCTCGGGCGCCCGGACCCGCTGGGTGGGCGGGACGGCTGGATGCTGCTGCTGGAGGTCGCCGACGGGGGGACCGGGCGTGGCCTGGAGCCCGTGGGCGACGACGTGCTCGCCGTGGCGACCCAGCCCGGCGACCGCGCCCGGCTCTGGGCGATCCGGGAGGAGCAGTCCTCGCTGTACGCCCGCGCGGCGGGCGCCGGGCTGGCCAAGCTCGACGTGTCGGTGCGGCTGGGCGCCCTGGACGACCTCGTGTCGCGGCTGCGGGCGTGCTGCGGGGACCGGGCTGGCCTGGGGGTGTTCGGCCATGCCCTGGACGGCAACCTGCACGTGCAGGTGGTCCCGCTGCCCGGGCGCGGGCCGGACGACCGGATCGTGGCCGAGCTGCTGGCGGAGGTGGCCCGGGCCGGGGGCGCGATCAGCGCCGAGCACGGGATCGGCCGGGCCAGGGCGGGCCTGCTGGGCCTGGTCCGCGACCCCGCCGAGATCGCCTGGATGCGCCAGCTGCGGGCCACGGTCGACCCCGCGGGGATGCTCAACCCGGGCGTCCTGCTCGGATAGCCGCGACCCGTTGCGGCCCGGTGGGGCCGGGGCGTGCATGGCGACCCCGGTGCGGGCATCCTGTGGGGCTGTGGCCGGTCGCCCCCTCGTCATCGCCCATCGCGGCGCCAGCGCCCTGCGAGCCGAGCACACCCTGGCCGCCTACGAGCTGGCGATCGAGCAGGGCGCCGACGGGCTGGAGTGCGATGTCCGGCTCACCGCGGACGGCCACCTGGTGTGCGTGCACGACCGGCGCATCGACCGGACCAGCGACGGCTGGGGAGTGGTCTCGACCAAGACCCTGGCCGACCTGCAGCGCCACGACTTCGCCTCGTGGCAGCTGACCGGTCCCGGGCCGCGGCACCGGCCCCTGCGAGAGCGTCGGGCCGCCCTGCGCCGGGCGGGGACGTGGGACGGCGACGAGGTGCTGCGCGACGAGCGTGGCGGGATCCTCACCCTGCCCACCCTGCTGGACCTGGTGACCAGCGCGGGCCGCCCGGTGCAGCTGGCCATCGAGACCAAGCACCCGACCCGGTACGCCGGATGGGTGGAGCAGGCCGTGGTCGCCCAGCTGCGCCGGTTCGGCCTGGCGACGCCGGCGCGGGACCGCGGCACCCACCCGATCCGGCTGATGTCATTCTCGGCCCAGGCGGTGCGCCGCATGCGCGACCTCGCGCCGGGCGTGCCCCGGGTGTTCCTGATGGACCGGGTTCCGCTGCGGATGCGGACCGGCGCGCTGCCCTTCGGCGCCCGGATCGCCGGGCCCGACGTGGCGATCCTGCGGGCGCATCCCGGGTACGTGGCGCGGGTGCATGCGCTGGGCGGGCAGGTGCACACCTGGACCGTCGACGACCCCGCCGACGTCGTGCTGTGCCGGACCCTCGGGGTGGAGGCCATCATCACCAACCGCCCCCGGGAGGTGCTGGACCTCCTGGCCGCTCCCGCCGGCCGCTCCGGGCTGGCCGGCGCGCACCACCCCTGACACCGGTCCCGGCGCCGGCCGGCGCCGTTGCCGGTGCTCCGGGGAGGGCGTAGCGTCAGCGGTGTCCGGACGTCGTTGCATCCCCCGTCGGCGGCGTCCGGACACCTCCCTGTCCGGTGCCGCGGCTCGCTGTCGCACGGTGCCGCGCCGGCGTGTCCCGGCCCGGCGGTAGCCTTGCCGCCGGAGCAGCGGCCACCCGGGTCGCAGTGGGGAGAGTCGATCGTGACCATCGTGGCCTTCCAGGGCGAGATGGGGGCCAACTCGCACATCGCGATCAACGAGGTCGTGCCCAGCGCGACCCCGCTGCCCTGCGCCACGTTCGAGGACGTCTTCGCCGCGGTGGCCAGCGGCGCGGCACCGCTGGCCATGATCCCGATCGAGAACTCGCTGGCCGGGCGGGTCTCGGACATCTACCACCTGCTGCCGGTCGCCGGTCTGTCGATCATCGGCGAGCACTTCCTGCCCATCCGCCACCAGCTGCTCGGCGTGCCGGGAGCCACCCTGGCCGACCTGCGCACCGTGGAGAGCCATGTCATGGCGCTGGGGCAGTGCCGGGCCGCGATCCGACGCCTCGGGCTGACGCCCATCGTGGCCGCGGACACCGCGGGCTCGGCGCGGGAGGTGGCCGACGTGGGTGACCTGAGCCGGGCGGCCATCGCCTCCGAGCTCGCGGCGCGCACCTACGGGCTGACCGTCCTGGAGAGCAACGTCGAGGACGCCGACCACAACACCACGCGGTTCCTGCTGCTGGCCCGGGAGGCCGAGGACATCGACCCGGCCGACGGCCCGCTCATCACCACCCTGGTGTTCCGGGTCCGCAACGTCCCCGCCGCGCTGTACAAGGCCCTCGGCGGCTTCGCGACCAACGGGGTCAACATGACCAAGCTGGAGAGCTACATGCTCGACGGCGACTTCGCGGCGACCCAGTTCTACGCCGACGTCGAGGGGCACCCTGCCGACCGGGGCCTGGCCTTCGCCCTGGAGGAGCTCGACTTCTTCTCCCACGAGGTGAGCATCCTGGGCACCTACCCGGCGCACTCCTACCGCCGGACCATGTCCTGACCGACCTCAGCCGCGCCCGGCCAGGATCGCCTCGAGCAACCGCCCCACGCCGTCGTCGGCGTTGCCGGGGATCACGTGCGCGGCGGCGTCGCGGGCCCTCGGGTGGGCGTTGGCCACCGCGTAGCCGGTGCCGGCGGCGCGGATCAGGGCGATGTCGTTGGGCATGTCGCCGACGGCGACCGTGCGGGCAGGATCCACCCCGCTGGCCTCGGCGACCTCGAGGAAGCCGACGCCCTTGTCCACCTCCCCGGCCATGATCTCGATGAGCACGTCCCGGGTGCCCGAGTGGGTGATGTGCAGCGCCCCGGCGAACTCCGCCTCCGCCAGCTCGAGCAGCGAGTCGGAGTCGTGCCCGGCGCCAGCGGGCGGGGCAGCCAGGACCTTCACGGGGTCGCCCCGGCCGATGAGGTCGAGGATGTCCCCGCTCTCCACGCCGGGCATCCGGGCCCAGGGGGGGTCGTAGGCCGGCTCGAACCCGACGACGGTCAGCGCGGACAGGTCCCGCACCTGCTCGGCCCCGGCCAGCAGCCGCTCCAGCGCGAACGTGATGCCCGGCACGAGCTCGCGCAGCCGCAGGGCCACCGCGGCCGCCAGGTCGGCGTCGATGGCGGTGCGCCGGACCAGCCGCTGCTGGGCCAGGTCCACGACGAGGGCCCCGTTGGCGCAGACGGCCATCCCCGCGTGCCCGGTCTGCGCGACGACCGGCTGCAGCCAGCGCGGCGGGCGCCCGGTGACGTACACGAATCCCACGCCGGCCTCGACCAGCCGGGGGATCGCGGCCCGGGCCCGGGCACCGACCTGCAGGTCCGGGCCGAGCAGGGTGCCGTCCAGGTCGGAGCCCACGAGGGCCACGTCGGCGGGCACCGGGATGGGCGCGTCCGGATCGACCTGGACCGTCCCCCCGGGGCGCACGCCGATGTCGTCGGGCAGCGGGTCCCCCGCACCGGGCAGCCCGGGCTCCTCGGGGGACGGCCGGTCCGGGTGGCGCTCGGGCATGACGGCATCGTCGCACGCCCGAGCGTCCGCCGACCCCCGACCGGGTCGCGGCCTCAGGCCAGCGGCTCGAGCACCGTCCGACCGCCGAGGTACGGCACGAGGGCGGCCGGCACCCGCACGGACCCGTCGGCCTGCTGGTGGTTCTCCAGGATCGCGATGATCGTGCGCGGCACCGCGACCAGGGTGCCGTTCAGGGTGGCCAGGGGGCGGATCGTGCCGTCCGCCTCGCGCTGGCGCACCCGCAGCCGCCGGGACTGGAACGTCGTGCAGTTCGAGGTGGACGTGACCTCGCGGTAGCGACCCTGGGACGGCAACCACGCCTCGCAGTCGAACTTGCGCGAGGCGCTGGCGCCGAGGTCGCCGGTCGCCACGTCGATCACGCGGTAGGGGACCTCGATGCTGTCGAGGAACTGCTTCTCGAACCCGACGAGGCGCTCGTGCTCGACCTCTGCGTCCTCGGGGGCGGCGAACACGAACATCTCCACCTTGTCGAACCAGTGCACGCGGAAGATGCCGCGGGTGTCCTTGCCGTACGACCCGGCCTCGCGCCGGAAGCACGGCGAGTAGCCGGCGTAGCGACGGGGCAGCGACTCGGCGGGCAGGATCTCGTCGGAGTGGTAGGCGGCCAGCGGGACCTCGGCCGTGCCCACCAGGTACATGTCGTCGGCCTCGAGCCGGTACACGTTCTCGGCGGCCTGGCCGAGGAACCCGGTGCCCTCCATCGCGGACGGCTTCACCAGCGCGGGCGGCAGGATCGGCAGGAACCCGTTGGCTGTCGCCTGGGCGATGGCCAGGTTCACCAGGGCCAGCTCCAGCAGGGCCCCGACGCCGGTCAGGTAGTAGAACCGGGAGCCGGAGACCTTCACGCCGCGCTCCACGTCGATCGCCCCGAGGGCCTCACCGATCTCCAGGTGGTCGCGCACCACGATGCCCTCGGCGGCGAAGTCGCGGATGGTGCCGTGGGTCTCCAGCACGGTGAAGTCCTCCTCGCCACCGCGCGGGGACCCGGCGTGCACCAGGTTGGACAGCGCCAGCACGAGGGCGTCGGCGCGGGCCGACGCCTCGGCTCGCGCCGCGTCGGCGGAGCGCACCTCCTCGGCCAGCTCCTTGGCCCGCGCCAGCAGCGCCGGACGCTCCTCGCCGGAGGCTCGCGCGACCAGCTTGCCCAGGGACTTCTGCTCGTTGCGCAGCGCATCGAACCGGGCCCCGGATGCGCGCCGGTCGGCGTCGGCCGCCAGCAGCTGGTCGACCAGGTCGGGGTCCTCCCCGCGGTCGCGCTGGGAGGCGCGGTAGAGCTCGGGGTCCTCGCGGAGCTGGCGCACGTCGATCACGAGGGATCAGGGTACGCGGCGCGAGGGCCCTGGCGTGCCTACAGGTAGGGGCCCGAGCTGCCGCGACGACCGTCCGGCGCGGGCGGGCCCCCGGCATGGCCCTCCGGCTCCGCGGTGATCGCGGCCCGGCGCATGTGCTCGAACTGGGCGCGAGCGGCCATCTGCTGGGCGAACAGCGCGGTCTGGATGCCGTGGAACAGCCCTTCGAGCCAGCCGACCAGCTGCGCCTGAGCGATGCGCAGCTCGGCGTCCGTGGGGGTCACGTCGGAGCTGAACGGCAGGGAGAGCCTGTCGAGCTCCTCGACCAGCTCGGGAGCCAGCCCGGACTCCAGCTCGACGATCGAACGGGAGTGGATGTCGCGCAGCCGCGCGCGGGAGGCCTCGTCCAGGGGCGCGGTGCGCACCTCCTCGAGGAGCTGCTTGATCATGCTGCCCACCCGCATCACCTTCGCCGGCTGCTCGACCAGGTCCGCCACCGACGGCTCGTTGGCCTCATCGGCGGTCGCCAGTGGCTGGCCGTCCGGACCGATGATCACGACCTGGTGGGCGGCGGGCTCCTCGGCGGGGGCGGCAGTCATGCGACCATTCTCGCCCCGGGCCCTGACGACCCGCGCCCCAGGAGGCTGCATGCGGCACAGCTGGCTCACGCCCAAGGCGACCGTGCGCCACGTCGGGGCCCACGGCCACGGAGCCTTCGCCACCGAGCCCATCGCGTCCGGCGAGGTGGTCGCGGCCTTCGGCGGCTACGTCGTCACGGCCGAGCAGCTGGCGTGCTACGACGGCGACCGGGTGTCGCGGTCCATCCAGATCGCCGACCAGCTGTACCTGCTGGCCGGCCCCGACCCGGAGGACGGGGACCTGGTGAACCACTCGTGCGATCCCAGCTGCGGCCTGCTCGGCGAGACGGTGCTGGTCGCCCGTCGCGACCTGGAACCCGGAGCGGAGCTCACGTTCGACTACGGCACCTGCGACGCCAGCCCGTACGACGAGTTCGACTGCGCCTGCGGGGCGGCGCGCTGCCGTGGCCGGGTGACCGGGGACGACTGGCGCGATCCCGCCTTCCAGGCCCGGCACGCCGGGTGGTTCTCCCCGTACATCGCCGCGCGGATCGCCGGGAGGCCCGGGCGGTGAGGGCCCGGCAGGCGACGGCCCCGGGTGGGCAGCGGGGCACCGGAACGGCCCCTGGGGGTGCGCACCAGGACCCCGGCGGGCAGGTAGGTTTCCCCTCGTGACGCAGCTGGGCACGTTGTTCGACGACGCATCGCAGAGCCCGTCGCGGGTGCTGTTCCCGGCACGCAGACTCAGCGCGCGGCAGTCCCTCGGGGTGCGCATCGCCATCGCGCTGGCCTGCGTCGTCGTCACGACGCTGCTGGTGTACGCCGAGCGGGACGGCTACGAGGACTTCGGCGCCGGCAACGGGGTCTCACTGACCGACTCGCTGTACTACGCCACGGTCACCCTGTCGACCACGGGCTACGGCGACATCGCACCGGTCACCACGGCCACCCGCATGGTGAACGTGTTCGTGATCACGCCGTTGCGGTTCATCTTCCTGATCGTGCTGGTGAGCACCACGATCGAGGTGCTCACCCAGGCTGCGCGAGAGTCGTCCCGGGTCAACCGCTGGAGGAAGCGCATGAAGGACCACACCGTCATCGTCGGGTTCGGCGTGAAGGGCCACGCCGCCCTGCGCTCGCTGCTGGCCCACGACATCGATCCCCGCACCCTGGTCGTGATCTCCGACGACCGCTACTCGGTGGCCGAGGCGACCCGCGCCGGGGTCACCGGGATCGTCGGGGACGCCCGCAGCGAGCAGGTCCTGCGCGACGCGGGGGTGCCCGCGGCGGCCCGGGTCATCGTGGCCGCCGACCAGGATGACACCGCGATCATGGTCACGCTGCGGGTCTCCGCGCTGGCTCCACACGCCAAGATCGTCGCCGCGGCCCGGGAGTCCGCGTCCGCGGACCTGCTGCGGCAGTCGGGGGCCCACCGGGTCATCACGACGGCCGAGTCGGCCGGCAACCTGATGGGGATGTCGCTGCTGTCGCCGACCGTGGGCGAGATCGTGGAGGACCTCATGGACGCCGGTCGGGGCCTGGAGCTGCTCGAACGCCCGATCACCCGCGCCGAGCTCGGCCGGGCCCCGGCCGACCTGCAGGACGAGGGCGAGATCGTGCTGGCCGTGGTGCGCGGCGTTGAGGTGCTGCGCTTCGACGAGTCGACGGTTCGGGTCCTGCAGCCCGGTGACCGGGTGGTGGTCATCCGCCGGTCCGGCCCCGGCCTGCCGTAGCCGGGGCCTGGCCGGTGCGCCGGCGTCAGCCGCGTCAGTAGCGCGGCAGCGGGCCGCTGGCCAGTGCGGCGAAGACCTCGGCCTCGGTCAGCTCGGAGAGCTCGAAGGTCACGGCGTCGCCGGTCAGGTCGATGGTCGCCCGGCTGCGCCACCACTCGATGTCGCTCGAGGCGTCGGCGAAGCAGGTGACGCCCGCCACCTCGCCGAGGAAGACCCGCTGCTGCGGGAGCGGCTCGTGGCTGCCCACGACCTGGGCGGTGGCGTCGGTGAGCACCACGCGGACGTCGCTGCCCCCGCAGGAGAGGTCCCCGAGGTGGGCGGCGGCGGCGGGCGTGGCCCGGACCCGGTCCGGGGACTGGTCGGCGGTGAACATGGCGGCTCCTGTCAACGCGGGACTCAGGCAAGGATGACCTCACCTCTTCGATCGGCTCCAGTTACCCGCCGGTGCTACCCGGGGGTAGGTCGACCTCCCCGGGAGACCCGGCGGTCGCAGCTCCGACCGGCTCGGGGATCCCGACATCGCCAGCGGGGCCCCGGCCGGTCGGCGTACTTGACGCTGGCGTCAACTTGACGCTAGCGTCAGGTTTCGTGTCGGATGTCCTGGCCACCGCGGTGGACAGGTCCGCGCCGACCTTCCGCGCTGACCGGGAGGCGATGCTCGCGGCCCTGGGCCGGATCGATGACCTGACCCGCCGGGTGGTGGCCGGCGGTGGGGCATCCGACCCGGACAAGGCGGCGGCAGCGGTGTCCCGGCACCGGGCCCGGGGCAAGCTGTTGCCGCGGGAGCGGATCGCCGGGCTGCTCGACCCGGGCAGCCCGTTCCTCGAGCTGTCCCCCCTGGCGGGCTACGGCTCCGCCGACGAGCTCGGCGTGGGCCTGGTGACCGGCATCGGCTGGGTGTCCGGGGTCGCCGTGGTGGTCAGTGCCAACGATCCGACTGTCCGGGGGGGCGCCCAGTCCCCGACCACGATGGTCAAGCAGCTGCGAGCCATGGAGGTGGCCCGGGTCAACCGGCTGCCCTTCGTGAGCCTCACCGAGTCCGGTGGCGCCGACCTGGTCAACCAGGCCGACGTGTTCGTCCCCGGGGGCGCGGGGTTCCGCCGGCTCACCCAGCTGTCGGCGGCCGGGATCCCGACAGTCACCCTGGTGTTCGGGTCCTCGACGGCCGGGGGTGCCTACGTCCCCGGGATGAGCGACCACGTCGTCATGCAGCGCGGCGCGGCGCGGGTGTACCTGGCCGGCCCCCCGCTGGTCCGCATGGCGATCAACGAGGAGGCGGTGGACGAGGACCTCGGCGGCGCCCAGATGCACGCCCAGGTCTCCGGCCTGGCCGACCACCTCGCGCAGGACGAGGCCGACGCCCTGCGCCTGGGCCGTCAGGTCGTCGCCCACCTCGGGTGGCGCCCGCTCGGCCCCTCGCCGCGCACGACCGACCCGGACCCGCCGGTGCACGACGTCGAGGACCTGCTCGGCATCGCGCCCTCGGACGTGCGCAGGCCGTTCGACGTCCGCGAGGTGCTGGCCCGGGTGGTCGACGGGTCGCGGTTCGCGCCGTTCAAGCCCGGGTACGGGTCCCAGCTGGTCACCGGGTGGGCCGAGCTGGCCGGGTACCCCATCGGGGTGGTGGCCAACAACGGGATCCTGTTCGGCGCCGAGGCCCGCAAGGGTGCGCAGTTCATCCAGCTGTGCAACCGCCGGGACACCCCGATCCTGTTCGTGCAGAACACCACCGGCTTCATGGTCGGGACCCGGGCCGAGCAGCAGGGCATCGTCAAGGACGGCGCCCTGCTGATCAACGCGGTGTCCAACTCGACGGTGCCGCACGTGACGCTCATGGTGGGGGCCAGCTACGGCGCGGGGAACTACGGCATGGCCGGGCGCGCCTTCGACCCCCGGTTCGTGTTCACCTGGCCCAACCACCGCATCGCCGTGATGGGCCCGGCGCAGCTGGCCGGCGTCCTGCGGATCATCGCCCAGCAGAAGGTCGAGGCGACCGGTGGCCGCTTCGATGAGGAGGCCTACGAGCCGACCCGGGCGGCCCATCAGGCCCGGGTGGAGCAGCAGTCCGAGGCCCTGTACGCCACGGGCCGGGTGTGGGACGACGGGATCATCGACCCCCGCGACACCCGGACCGTGCTCGGGCTGGCCCTGGCCGCCGTCCACAGCGCCGAGGTCCGGGGCACCTCGACCTTCGGCGTCTTCCGGATGTGAGCGCGTCATGACCCACGTCACCCCCGACCTGCCGGCCCCCGAGGTGCCGACAGCACCCCGCCCGATCCGCCGGCTGCTCGTGGCCAACCGGAGTGAGATCGCCCGGCGGGTGATCCGGACCGCCCGGGCCCTGGGCGTGGTCACGGTGGCCGTGCACTCCCCGGCCGATGCCGGCGAGCCGTTCGTCGCCGACGCCGACCTCGCGGTGGCCCTGCGCGGGTCCGCACCCGTCGACTCCTACCTCGACGCCGGCCAGCTGCTCGAGGCCGCCGGGCGCACCGGGGCCGATGCGATCCACCCGGGCTACGGCTTCCTGTCCGAGAGCCCGGCGTTCGCCGAGTCCGTGCTGGCCGCCGGGCTGACCTGGGTCGGGCCACCACCAGCCGCGATGCGGTCGATGGCACTGAAGTCGGGGGCCAAGCGCATCGTCGCCGCGGCCGGCGTCCCGCTGGCTCCGGGGGCCGAGCTGGCCGACGACGCCGAGGACGATGACGTGCTCGCGGCGGGGACCCGGGTCGGCTACCCCCTGCTGGTGAAGGCCTCGGCCGGCGGGGGTGGACGCGGGATGCGCCTGGTGCGCTCCCCCGCCGGCCTGGTCGAGGCGGTCCGCGCCGCGCGCGCCGAGGCCGCTGCTGCATTCGGCGACCCTGCCGTCCTGCTGGAGCGCTTCGTGGCCCGGGGCCGGCACGTGGAGGTCCAGGTGGCCGCCGACGCCCATGGCAACGTGGTGCACCTGTTCGAGCGGGAGTGCTCGGTGCAGCGCCGCCACCAGAAGGTGCTGGAGGAGTCGCCCTCACCCGGCGCCCACCCGACCACGCTCGAGGCGATGTTCACCGCAGCGGTGGCCACCGCGCGCGCGATCGGCTACGTCGGGGTGGGGACCGTGGAGTTCCTGGTGCACGACGACGGTGCGCAGCAGCGGTTCGCCTTCCTCGAGATGAACACCCGCCTGCAGGTCGAGCATCCGGTGACCGAGGAGATCACCGGGATCGACCTGGTGGAGTGGCAGCTGCGGATCGCCAGCGGGGAGGCGCTGCCGGTGGACCAGGCGGGGATCAGGCGCACCGGGCACGCCATCGAGGTTCGGGTCTACGCCGAGGACCCCGCCCGCGGGCACCTGCCCGGGACCGGGGTCGTGGCCGCCTTCGAGGTGCCCGCCCTGCCCGGGGTGCGGGTGGAGTCCGGGGTCGCGGCCGGGTCGCGGGTCTCGCCGCACTACGACGCCCTGCTGGCCAAGGTGATCGCCCACGGGCCGACCCGCGTGGCTGCCGCCGATGTGCTGGCCCGCGCGCTGGCCGGGGCTGTCGTCGCCGGGGTCGCGACCAACCGCGACGCCCTGGTGGCGGTGCTGCGCTCGCCGGCGTTCGCAACGGGGCGGACCCTCACGTCCTTCCTGGACGAGCACCCGGAGCTGGCCGACCCGCCGGTCGACCCGCACGAGCTCGCCCGGGACCTGGCCGCGGTCGCCCTCGGATCGGCCGAGCGAGCCCGCGCCGGCGCACCGTGGGGGTCGCTGGCCCCCGCCGGGTGGCGCAACGTGACCGGGGTGCCCGAGACCTGCGTGCTCGGCGTCCACCTGTCCGGGCTCGAGCGCCGGGTCGAGGTGCGCTCGGCGTGGTACCGCGACCGGGTCGACGTGGCGTTCTCGTGGCAGCCCGACCATCCCAGCCGATCGGCGGGGCCGGCCCCGGCTGAGGGGGACGACCCGGTGGCCCAGCCGCCCGCGCTGGCCGACCTGCGCGTCACCGGCGCGGTCCTGCGCGACGACGTGCTGGCCCTGACCGCGGCGGGCATCACGACGAGGTGCCGGCTGCGGGTCGCGCCGCCCTGGGCCGTGGTGACCGCCGCGGGCGCGAGCCGGGCCGTGCGGCTGCTGCCGCGGTTCCCCGAGCCGACCGCCACCGACCGAGACCACGGCAGCGCGGCCCCGGTGCCCGGAACCGTGACCCGGGTG
>JBDHZV010000010.1:0-44657 GCA_039812125.1 Candidatus Nanopelagicales bacterium | reverse complement strand
ACGCTGCTCAACGACGTGTCGGCCCTGGTGGGCGACCCGGAGCGGCTCGAGCGGATGGGGCAGCGCGCGGCGGCGCACGGCGTGCGCGACGCGGACGAGCGGCTGGCGGACATGGTGATGGCCGCGGTCGCCGGGCAGTGATCGGGAGCGCGGGGAGATGAGGGTGGTGCAGCAGTGGAGCTGACCGGGCACGTGCACATCGTCGGGATCGGCGGTGCCGGCATGTCCGGCATCGCCCGGATCCTCGCTGCCCGCGGGGTCACGGTCTCCGGCAGCGATGCCCGGGAGTCGCGCCGACTGGTCGCGCTGCGCGCCCTGGGCGTCGATGCCCGGGTCGGGCACGCGGCGCAGAACGTCGACGGCGTCGACGTCGTGGTCACGTCGACGGCGATCCGGGCGACCAACCCGGAGGTCGTCGCGGCCCTGGCGCAGGGGATCCCCGTGATCGGCCGGGCCGAGGCCCTCGCCACGGTGATGGCCGGCAGCCGGGGCGTTGCCGTGGCCGGCACGCATGGCAAGACCACCACGACATCGATGCTCACGATCGCCCTGCAGTCCTGCGGGGCCGACCCCTCCTTCGCGATCGGCAGCGAGCTCAACGACTCCGGGGCCAACGCCCACCAGGGCGGCGGCGACCTGTTCGTGGTGGAGGCCGACGAGTCCGACGGCTCGTTCCTCGTGCTGCCGGCCGTCGCGGGCATCGTGACCAACGTGGAGCCGGACCACCTGGACCACTGGGGCACCTTCGAGGCCGTGGAGCAGGCGTTCCTCGACTTCGCCACCGGGATCGGTGGGGCAGGCGGCTTCGTCGTGGCCTGCGCCGACGACCCGGGGGCGGGCCGGCTGGCGGCCGCTGCGCGCGCGCGGGGGGTGGACGTGCGCACCTACGGCACCGAGACGGGTGCCGACGTCGTGCTCAGCGACGTGGTGGCCACGCCGACCGGGGTGCACGCCACCGTCAGCGCCTCCGGCCAGGTGATCGGCCGGCTCGAGCTCGTCGTCCACGGCGTGCACAACGCGCTGAACGCGGCTGCGGCGCTGACCGCGGGGCTCGGGCTGGGGTTCCCGGCGGCGGACCTGATCGCCGGCCTGGCGACGTTCACCGGCACCCGCCGGCGCTTCGACTTCAAGGGCGAGGTCGGCGGGATCCGGGTCTACGACGACTACGCCCACCACCCCACCGAGATCGCCGCGACCCTGCGGGCCGCCCGGCAGGTCGTCGGCGACGGCCAGCTGGTCGTCGCGTTCCAGGCCCACCACTACTACCGGACCGCCATGTTCGTGGAGGAGTTCGGCGAGGCCCTCGGGCTGGCCGACCACGTGGTGGTCCTCGAGGTCTACGCCCCCGGCGAGGAGCCGATCCCGGGTGCCAGCGGGCAGTCGATGGCCAGTCACGTCCCGCTGCCGCCCGACCGGGTGCTCTTCGAGCCGTCCTGGTCGGCGGTGGCCGGGGACCTGGTGGAGCGGGCCGCGCCCGGCGACATCGTGATGACGCTCGGCGCTGGAGACATCGTGCTGCTCGGCAGCGAGGTCCTGGACCTGCTGGCCGCCGGGCAGGTGCCGGGGGAGGGGCCTGCGTGAGCGCGCAGGCTCCCGACAGCGCGTCCCGCACCGAGCCCGCGGACCTGCCCGGTCCGCCGGTCGCCACGGGCGAGCCCGGTGCCGATGCGGGGCTCGGCGGGCCGCGTCCCCGCCGACGCCGCAGGATCGTCGGGGCGGTGCTGCTGGCCGCGGCGCTGGTGTGGGCACTGGGTTGGCACTCCCCGCTGACCCAGGTCGAGCACGTGGTCGTGCACAGCCCCAAGGGCATCCCGGAGGCTGCTGTCCGGCTGTCGTCCGGGATCAGCGCCTCCGACCATGTCCCGGCTGTGGACTCAGCGGCGGTCCGGCTGGCACTGATGACCGCCATCCCGTCCATAGCGGACGTCCGGGTGAGCCGCAGCCTGCCCTCGACGATCACGCTCACGGTCACAGCGCGTGAGCCCTTCGCGGTCGTGAAGGCGGGAAAGGGCTACTACGTGATGGACGTCGGGGGCGTGGTGTTCGACAAGGTGGCCACGCCGCGGGGCCTGCCCGTCATCACCGCCCGGTCGGAGGTGGGCCGTGAGGCTGCCCGGGAGGTGCTGCGCAGCATGCCGGGTTCGCTGCGCGCCGACGTCGACGAGATCGGCGGGCACACCCGGGACGACGTCACGCTGGTGCTCAAGGACGGGGCGACAGTGCGCTGGGGGAGCGCGGAGGACGCGGTCCTGAAGGCGCGGGTGCTGGCCGGCCTGCTCGTGGTGAAGGCCCGCCGCTACGACGTCAGCGCCCCCCTGCTGCCCACCACCTCCGGCACGATCGAGGGATAGCCAGGGCGGCTGACGGCGGCCGCCAGCTCGCGGGCGGAGCTCCGGGGACGGATTCCCGGAGGGGTTCGGCGTGTCGCGCCCTGTGACGTCCATCACGTTTCGCCGGCTCGCGCGGGCCGCGCCGCGCCCCGGTGGTCACGGATCAGCGTCACGATGAGTAGTCGACGATCCACAGGGCCTCCGTCGGGGGCCAGCTCCTCCACAGTGGCCCGCGAGGGGGGTCCCCAGGCGCCCGCAGGTTGTCCCCAAGCCGTCCCCACCCGGTCCACAGGTCTCCGGCCGCTGCGCGCCGAGCCAGCCGTCGGCTCGCCGGCGCCGGGACGCCGCGCTGTCGACACGCGCGACACGCCGCTGAACCCGGGGGTGCTTGAACGCGGTCCGGCCCGTGCCTAAGTTCTCCACCAGCCGCAGGTTGACATAACTCTAAGCCTCAGGTTGAGGGTGAGAGTAGGGAGACCGAAGGTGATGACCACATGGCCGGGCTCACGCTCGACCCCACAGTGAGACCCATCCAGAGACAGATCCAGAAGAGGAGAGCCCGAAGTGGCAGCCCCCCAGAACTACCTGGCAGTCATCAAGGTCGTCGGCATCGGTGGTGGCGGCGTCAACGCCGTCAACCGGATGATCGAGGTCGGCCTGAAGGGCGTCGAGTTCATCGCCATCAACACCGATGCCCAGGCGCTGCTGATGAGCGACGCCGACGTCAAGCTCGACATCGGCCGTGAGCTGACCCGCGGCCTCGGTGCCGGCGCGAACCCCGAGGTGGGCCGCGAGGCTGCCGAGGACCACGCCGACGAGATCAAGGAGGTCCTCAAGGGGGCCGACATGGTCTTCGTCACGGCGGGCGAGGGTGGCGGCACCGGCACCGGCGGTGCCCCGGTCGTGGCCAAGATCGCTCGCTCCCTCGGCGCCCTGACCATCGGCGTCGTCACCCGTCCGTTCGGCTTCGAGGGCCGTCGCCGCAGCGGCCAGGCCGACAACGGCATCGACACCCTGCGTGCCGAGGTCGACACCCTCATCGTCATCCCCAACGACCGCCTGCTGTCGCTGGCCGACCGGTCCATCTCCATGATCGACGCCTTCCGGCAGGCCGACCAGGTGCTGCTGCAGGGTGTCTCGGGCATCACCGACCTGATCACCACCCCGGGCCTGATCAACCTCGACTTCGCCGACGTCAAGTCGGTCATGTCGGGTGCCGGCTCGGCCCTGATGGGCATCGGGTCGGCCCGTGGCGACGACCGCGCCGTCGGCGCTGCCCAGGCCGCCATCGCCAGCCCGCTGCTCGAGGCCAGCATCGAGGGTGCCCACGGCGTGCTGATGTCGATCGCGGGCGGATCGGACCTCGGGCTGTTCGAGATCAACGAGGCGGCCCGGCTGGTGTCCGAGGCGGCTCATCCCGACGCGAACATCATCTTCGGAACGGTGATCGACGACACCCTCGGTGACGAGGTCCGCGTCACGGTCATCGCGGCCGGGTTCGACGGCGGGCACCCGCCGGTGCGCCGCGAGACTGCAGCGGCCGGCCGTCGGGTCCTCGACGAGAAGCCTGCCGCCGCCAGCGTCCGGTCGGAGTCGCCGGTCCTGGCCGGTGTGGGTGTCCAGACCGGGCTGGTCCTGCCTCCCGGGCTGGCATCGTCGGAGCGTCCGAGCGTCGACCTGCGGCAGCCCCGCAAGATCGCGTTCGACGAGCCCGATGACCTGGACGTCCCGGACTTCCTGAAGTAGTCGTCGCGCGCAATGACCAGCACTCGCCTCGACCTCGCCCTCACAGGCGGGGTCGAGGCACGTCTGGCCTTCACGGACCGGGGGGCACCGGGCAGCGATGGGTCGAGTCGCTCCCCGTTCCAGTGGTCCAACCTCGGGTCCCACGTCGGGGACGACCCGGCCGCCGTCACGGCCAACCGGGATGCCCTGGCGGGGACGCTCGGCGTCCCGTCGGCGGCCATGGCGTTCATGCACCCCGATCACGGTCGGGGTGTGGCCACGATGGTCGCCGGGACCGGGACAGCGCCCGGGGCCGAGGTCCGCGACGTGGACGCGATGGTCACCGACCGGCCGGGAGTGGCCCTGGTGGCCCTGGCGGCCGACTGCGTGCCGATCCTGATCGTGGACCCGCAGGCCGCCGTCATCGCCGCGGTGCACAGCGGGTGGCGGGGCGCAGCACTGGACGTGGTGGCTGCAGCGGTGACCGGGATGCAGCGGTTGGGGGCCGAGCCCGGGCGCCTGGTCGCCCACCTCGGGCCGGCCATCTGCGGGTCCTGCTACCCGGTGCCCGCCGTGCGGGTCGAGCAGGTCGCAGCTGTCTGCCCCGCCGCGGCGACGCGGTCGCGCGACGGCCAGCCGGCCCTGGACCTGCGGGCCGGCCTGGCAGCACGGCTGGAGCAGCTGGGGGCCCGGACGGTGCTGGTCGGTGGCTGCACCGCGGAGGACCCGCAGTGCTACTCCCACCGACGCGACGGCCTGACCGGTCGTCAGGGCGCCGCGATCGTGGTCGTGGGGGCGGGGGCATGAGCCCGGACGTCCGCAGGCAGGAGGTGGCGGCCAACCTGGCGCGCGTGCGCGAACGGGTGGCCGTGGCCTGTGCGGACGTCGGCAGACGGGTCGAGGAGATCACCATCGTGGCCGTCACCAAGGTGCGCCCGGCCTCGGACGTGCGGATCGTGGCCTCGCTCGGGCTGCGGGACGTGGGGGAGAACCGTGACCAGGAGGCGGCGGGGAAGGCCGCCGCCTGCGCGGACCTGGGCCTGCGGTGGCACTTCGTGGGCCAGCTCCAGCGCAACAAGGCGGCTTCGGTGGCCCGCTACGCCGATGTCGTGCAGTCCGTCGATCGTGCAGCACTGGTCGACGCGCTGGACCGTGCCGCACAGCGCAGCGGTCGCCGGGTGGGGGCCTGCGTGCAGGTCGACCTGGATGACCGGCCGGGTGCTGCGCTGCGCGGTCGGGGTGGGGCGGTCCCCGCGGACGTCCCGGCCCTGGCCGACCGGGTGGCGGCCAGTGCTGCACTGGACCTGCTGGGCGTCATGGCGGTCGCCCCGCTCGGGCAGGACCCGGCAGCTGCGTTCGCGCGGCTGGCGGTGGTGCACGACACGCTCATGGCCGCGCACCCTGCGGCCACGATGCGCTCCGCTGGGATGTCGGCCGACCTGGAGGCCGGGATCCGGGCGGGAGCGACACACATCAGGGTCGGCAGCGCGCTGCTCGGCCCTCGAGAAGCACTGAAGTAACCTTGACGGAATACCCCCGCGCTCCGTGACTGGAGGCAGGGTCAGCTATGAAGGAGCAACTATGGCCGGCGCGATGCGCAAGATGGCGGTCTACCTGGGCCTGGTCGAGGACGACCTCGACCTCGATTACGAGGATCCCCGGCCGGAGCCGCAGCCCCGAGCCCGGACCCGCGAGCCGCTGCCGGCAGCGTCGGAGACCCGTCCGATCCGCCCGACCGCCCCGGCTCCCGAGGTGATCGCGCGGCCGACGACGACCGTCGTGGCCGAGCGTCCCACGGCG
This sequence comes from Candidatus Nanopelagicales bacterium, assembly GCA_039812125.1. Classification (GTDB taxonomy): domain Bacteria; phylum Actinomycetota; class Actinomycetes; order S36-B12; family CAIYMF01; genus Prado023. The sequence continues at coordinate 38,802 of JBDHZV010000010.1, read as the reverse complement.
ACGCTCAAGCCGACCGGGACGGCCTCGGGTTCTGACGTGTACCGGATCACCACGCTGCATCCCCGGTCGTACAACGACGCCCGCCGCATCGGTGAGGAGTTCCGCGAGGGCGTGCCGGTCATCGTGAACCTCACCGGGATGGACGACTCGGACGCCAAGCGGATTGTCGACTTCGCGGCCGGGCTCATCTTCGGACTGCGGGGCACGATCGAGCGGGTGACCAACAAGGTCTTCCTGCTCTCCCCGGCCAACGTCGACGTGGGTGCGGAGGCCCGTGCGCAGATCGCGCAGGACGGCTTCTTCAACCAGAGCTGATCCATGGACCTGATCATCGGGCTGCTGTCGGCGATCATCTGGCTGTACCTGCTGCTGCTCATCGCACGGATCATCATCAGCCTGATCATGGTGTTCGCCCGGGACTACCAGCCCACGGGCCCGCTCGTCGTGGTGTTCGAGGGCGTCATGATGGCGACGGACCCGCCGCTCAAGGCGCTGCGCCGGGTGATCCCGCCCGTGCGGATCGGCCAGATCGCGCTGGACATCGCGTTCCTGGTCCTGTTCATCGCCCTGCAGCTGCTGCTGCGGGTGCTGCAGTCGATCTGACCACGACCTGAGGAGGACCGGCATGGCCCTGACCGCGCAGGATGTGCACGACCGCCAGTTCAAGCTCGTGCGCCAGGCGACCGGCTACGACATGGACGAGGTCGATGCCTTCCTCGACGAGGTCGAGGCCGAGATCGCCCGGCTGCACGCCGAGCTGGCCGCTCGCCCGGCTGCAGCCGTCCAGGCCACAGGTGGGTCTCCCACGGGCGGCGAGCAGGCGGGCGCAGCGGCGCGGCTGCTGGAGCTGGCACAGCGCACGGCCGACGAGCTGGTCAGCGAGTCGCGGCAGCGCGCCGAGGCCGAGGCGGCGCTGATCCAGCAGCGCGCGGCCGAGGCTGTCGCCTCGCTGGAGTCGCAGCGAGCGCAGCTGGAGGAGCGGGTTGCCCGGCTGCGCTCGTTCGAGTCCGATGTCCGGACCCGGTTGCGCGGGTACCTGGAGACCCAGCTGCAGGCCCTCGACGCGTCGGCGCAGCCGGGGGAGTAGGCACCGGCCGGCCCGGCTCGCCGGCGGACGCGGTGGCGGCCCGGGACGATCGGGTCCCTCGCTGTCGGGCCCTCGGTCCGGAGCGGCTGTCGTCGCGGGCGTCGGGCCGGTCAGCCCTGGCTGGCAGGGGAGGCGTCGAGGGCGGCGCGCGAGGTGCTGGGAAGCCCCCGGCGGTCGAGTTCGTCGGCGGCCCGGGCGCCGGCGTGACGGCTGGCCAGGGCGGCGCCCGCCGCGCTGCTGCTGCCCCGCCAGAGGCCGCGTGCTCTCGTGTTCTGCCGGTGGTAGTCGGTGACTGCGAGGTCGCGGGCCCGCAGCGCGAGGTCGACGCCGGCCCGCGATGTCGTGGTGCCAGCCATGCTCCCGGCATCCGGCCCGCCGGCAGGGTCGCGGATGTCCGACTGGCTGCGTGCGTCCCGGGCACCGAGCGCCAACCGACGGCGCACCCGCTCGACGAAGCCCATGCAGAAGGCGTTGCGGGCGACCGTGGCCGTCACCGGGCGGTCGGGTTCCCCCGGCTCCGGGCGGTACAGCGTGCCACGCCACGAGCCGGATCGGACGTGCTCCTCGGCGCGACGGGCCATCAGCGCACTGGCGCTGACGTAGATGGCCTCCACCTGGTCGAGGTCCGCGGGCATGCCATAGAGCAGGCAGTAGGTGGACCCCTGCCCGATGTCGACCGGAACCGACCAGGACCGCGCGATGGCCAGCAGCAGCGCGACCAGGTGGGGGTTGGACCGGGCCCGGGGCTGTCCGATGGGCAGCATGCGGTGCGTGGGTGTGCCCGGGGTGCCACTGGCGGACCATGCGCCGACCGCAAGGGTCACGCTGTGGCGCTGGGCCACGAGGGCAGCCTTGGCCAGGTATGCCTCGGCCTCCTCGGCCGACGTCGTGGACTGGGCCTTGGCCAGCAGCGCGGCCACGCGACGCTGGCTGGGGGGCTGGTCGTCGCGCCCCGGATCGACGTCAGGAAGGTCGTCCAGCGGGGCGAGGAGGTGCTCCAGCAGGGTGGCGGCGCCCTCCCCGAGGTGCGCGCGGTAGAGATGGGACAGCGCGCCGCGGAACTGCGGCCCGTGCCCGGGGGCGCCGGCCAGATGGTGGGCGCATTCGTGAAGGACCACGGAGCGGGTCAGCGCCCACCGGCCACGAGGATCGCTGTCCGGAACGCGGATCCGGCCGGACTCGTAGGTCGCGCACCGGAAGCCGCGTCGTGACTCCACCTGGGCCGGGCCCCGGCCGGGGTACTGCGCACAGGTCGGCGGGTCGGACAGGACGGCGTCCACGAACCGCTGGATCGCATCGAGGGTGCCGAACCGGACCTCAGCGGGCAGCACGACCACGGCACGGCCGAGCCGGACGCTGCGACGGGAGCCCCGCATGATCCGGGCTATCGACTCCTCGGCCTGGTAGACGGCACTGCGACCGCGATCGACTCGTGGGTCATCACTGTGCATGCCGACCAGCCTCCCATCCACGCGCCGTGCCCTGCGTCGACCGTCCACAGCCCGGCCGACCTCACGCCGGGCCCGGTGTGAGCTACGGGGACGCCAGGGACCTCCCCCGGCCGGCGACGCGCCCTCCGGGCGCCTCAGGCGCGCCGGAGGGCGAACGCCAGGCCGAGCTCGTCGTCGCCGCCGCGGTGGGCACCGTCGGCACCCTCGCCCTCGGAGACGCTCACGGCCAGGACCTCGGCACCGATGTCGCTGCCGTGCTCGGCCAGGGCCGCGGCCAGGTCGGGCGAGCGCGCATCGAGCCAGAGCTCGATCCGGTCGCTCACCTCGAGACCTGCGGCCTTGCGACCCTCCTGGACCAGGCGCACGACTTCACGGGCAAGGCCCCGGCGCACCAGGTCGGGCGTCAGGTGCAGGTCCAGGGCGAGGGTGTCGCCGGCATCCGTGGCGACCGCCCAGCCCTCCCGTGGCGTCTCCGTGATGACGACGTCGTCCGGGCCCACGGATACGTCGGTGCCGTCCACGGTCACGTGCGCCGACCCGGTGGCGCGCAGCTGCGCGGTCAGGGCGACGGGGTCGGCTGCGGCGACGGCCGCGGCCACGGGCTGGGTCCCCTTGCCGAACCGCCGCCCCAGCGAGCGGAAGTTGGCCTTGACGCTGACGTGCACGAGCTCGTCCGCCGTGGCGTCACCCGAGCCGCCCAGCCCCACCACGGAGACCACGTTGAGCTCCTCCGCGAGTTGGTCGCGCAGCTCCTCGGGCATGCGCTCCCAGCCCGGTGCCGACACCAGTGCGCGGCCGAGCGGCTGCCGGGTGCGCACCTTGCCCTCGGCCCGGGCGCCCCGGCCCAGCTCGACCAGGCGGCGGATGAGCGCCATCTGGGCTGCCAGGTCGTCGTCGACGTGTGCCGGATCGGGCTCGGGCCATCCGGCCAGGTGCACGGATTCGGGTGCGCCCTCGGTCGTGGCGACCACCAGGTCCTGCCACACCCGCTCGGTGAGGAACGGGGTGAACGGCGCCATGAGCAGCGTGACCATGTGGAGGCACTCGTGCAGGGTGGCCAGCGCGGCCGGATCGCCGGCCCAGAACCGGCGCCGGGAGCGCCGCACGTACCAGTTCGACAGGTCGTCGAGGAAGGTCGACAGCAGCCTGCCGGCGCGCTGGGTGTCGTAGCCGTCGAGGGCGGCGTCGACCTGCGCGGCCAGCCGGTGCACCTCGGAGAGCGCCCAGCGGTCCAGGGCACCCCGTTGCGCCGGCGGCGGCACCGGGGTGCTGCCGGGCAGGAACCCGCTGGCGCGTGCGTACAGGGCCTGGAACGACACCGTGTTCCAGTACGTCAGCAGCGTCTTGCGCACGACCTCCTGGATGGTGCCGTGCCCGACCCGCCGGGCCTGCCAGGGCGAGCCGCCGGCCAGCATGAACCAGCGCACCGCGTCGGCTCCGTGCTCTTCCATCAGGGGGATCGGCTCGAGCACGTTGCCCAGGTGCTTGCTCATCTTGCGGCCGTCCTCGTCGAGGATGTGGCCCAGGCAGAGCACGGTGCGGTAGGACGACTGGTCGAAGACCAGGGTCCCGATGGCCATGAGCGTGTAGAACCAGCCGCGGGTCTGGTCGATCGCCTCGCAGATGAAGTCCGCGGGGTACTTGCGCTGGAACGTCTCCACCCCGGCATGCGGGTAGCCCCACTGGGCGAAGGGCATGGCCCCACTGTCGTACCAGCAGTCGATGACCTCCGGGACCCGGGTCGCCGTGGCCCCGCACTGCGGGCACGGCAGCGTGACGTCGTCGACGAAGGGCCGATGGGGGTCCAGCGACGAGAGCTCCCGACCAGCCAGGGTCCCGAGCTCCGTCAGGGAGCCGACGCAGGTCAGGTGGTCCTCGGGGCAGCGCCAGATGGGCAGCGGCGTGCCCCAGTACCGGTTGCGCGACAGCGCCCAGTCGACGTTGTTCGCCAGCCAGTCGCCGTAGCGGCCCCACTGGATGGTGCTCGGGTACCAGGTCGTGGCGGTGTTCTCGCGGATCAGCGCGTCCTTGATGGCGGTGGTGCGGATGTACCAGGACGGCTGGGCGTAGTACACCAGCGGGGTGTGGCACCGCCAGCAGTGCGGATAGGAGTGCGCGTACGGCTCATGGCGGAACAGCAGCCCGCGGTCGCGCAGGTCGGCGACCAGGGGCTCGTCGGCGGCCTTGAAGAACAGTCCCCCGACCAGGGCGACCTCCGGGGCGAAGGTGCCGTCGGGCAGCAGCGGGTTCACCACGGGCAGGCCGTAGGACCGGCACGAGGCGAGGTCGTCGGCGCCGAACGCGGGCGCCTGGTGGACCAGGCCCGACCCGTCCTCGGTCGTGACGTAGTCGGCCAGGATGACGTAGTGGGCGTCGGGCACGTCGACGAGGTCGAACGGGCGGGCGTAGCCGGTGCGCTCGAGGTCGCGGCCCGGCAGTGAGGCCAGCACCTCGTGGCCCTCGGGCAGCTTGGCCTCGCGCAGCGCCTCAGCCACGACGAGCAGCTCGGAGCCGCCCGACCCGTCAGGCACGCGCACCACCTGGTAGGTGGCGTCGGGCTTGACCGCGACGGCCGTGTTGGACACCAGCGTCCACGGCGTCGTGGTCCAGACCAGCAGGCTCACGCCGGGGAACCGCTCGGCGAGCGGACCCGAGGTGACCGGCATCCGCACGAACACCGACGGGTCGACGACGTCCTCGTAGCCCTGCGCGAGCTCGTGGTCGGACAGGCCGGTGCCGCAGCGCGGGCAGTAGGGCGAGACCCGGTGGTCCTGGACCAGCAGGCCGCGGTCGTGGATCTGCTTCAGGCTCCACCACACGCTCTCGATGTAGGCGGGGTCCATCGTCCAGTACGCGTCGGCCATGTCGACCCAGTAGCCCATGCGCTCGGTCAGCGCCGTGAACTCGTCGACGTGGCGGAGCACGGACTCGCGGCACCGGGCGTTGAACTCGGCCACGCCGTACGCCTCGATGTCGCCCTTGCCGGTGAAGCCGAGCTCCTTCTCGACCGCGAGCTCGACCGGCAGGCCGTGGCAGTCCCAGCCGGCCTTGCGGTCGACCCGGAAGCCCTTCATCGTCCGGTACCGCGGGAAGACGTCCTTGAACACCCGGGCCTCGACGTGGTGGGTGCCGGGTGTGCCGTTGGCGGTCGGCGGCCCCTCGTAGAACGTCCACTCCGGGGCTGACTGCCGCTGCGCCAGGGAGCGGTGGAAGATGTCGTGGTCGCGCCAGAACGCCAGGATCTCGTGGTCCACCGCGGCCAGGTCGACCTTGGTGGGCACCGCGGCATACTGCCGGGATGCCAGTCGAGCGCCGGACTCCGGCGTCGGGGGCAGGGAGCTCATGGTCACGTCCTCGCTCAGGGGCTGGGCGCCAATTCTAGTGCGGCGCCCTGACACCGACCGGAGGGCTCGACGCCCCGCTCAGGCGCTGCCCCCGAGCAGCTCGGCCCATCGCGACTCGATGCCGGGCGGTGGGTCGGTGACCTCGATCAGCTTGTCCCGCGACGTCGCCCCCCGAACCACCCGGACCTGCCGGGAGCGCACGCCGAGGGCATCGGCGAGGACCCGCTCGGCGGCCGCCGTCGCCGCCCCCTCGACCGGTCGAGCCCGCACCCGGACCTCCAGCGCCGGGGGATCCCCGGGGCGCCCCGGACCCGCGGCGCCGCCGGCCGAGTCGACCCGACTGCCCGGCCGGACCCGGATTGCCGCGCGGAAGGTGGTCACGGCGATATCCTCCCGTGAGGCCCGCGGTGATGCCGGCGTGCCCGAGGACGAGGAGGCGCCATGGCAGCAGGGGAGCGGACGGCCGGGGCCAGCCCCACCGTCCCCGGGCAGGGGTCGACCGCGCGCCCCCGCCGGTCCCGAGCCGCCGGGTCGGCCGCCACGGCTGGGACGGGGACCCTGGACTGGACCGCTGCCGAGCTCGCCGAGGTGCACGTCGCGCTGCAGGCCGAGGTCGACCGGCTGCGTGCCGAGCTCGACGTGGCCGAGGCGGACCTGGCCGACCTGATCGCGGACTCCGGCGACGGTGCTGGCGACGACCAGGCGGACGTCGGCTCGAAGACCTTCGAGCGTGAGCACGAGATGTCGGTCACCGCCAACACCCGGGAGATGCTCGACCAGGCCCTGCGGGCGCTGCGCCGCCTCGAGGACGGCACCTACGGGCTGTGCGAGTCGTGCGGGCAGCCGATCCGCAAGGGCCGCTTGCGGGCCTTCCCGCGGGCCACGCTGTGCATCGGGTGCAAGCAGGCTGAGGAGCACCGCTGACGTGAGCAGGCTCCCCATCACCCTCGGGGTGGCGGGCACCGTCATCGTGCTCGACCAGGCCACCAAGGTACTGGCCGTGGCCCGGCTGGAGGGGTCACCGCCGGTCGAGGTGGTCGGTCAGCTCCTGCAGCTGCACTTCGTGCGCAACCCGGGGGCCGCCTTCTCGCTGGGGGGCGGGTACACCGTCCTGATCAGCGCGCTGGCGATCGGCGTGTCCGTGGCGATCGTGCGCACGGCCCGGACCCTGACCAACGTGTGGTGGGCCGTGGTCCTCGGCGGCGTGCTGGGCGGGGCGATCGGCAACCTGATCGACCGGCTGCTGCGCTCGCCGGGACCGCTGCGCGGCCACGTGGTCGACTTCCTCGCGCTGCCGAACTGGCCCATCTTCAACGTCGCCGACATGTCCCTGGTGTGCTCGGCCGTGCTGGCCGTCATCCTCACCGTGGTCGGCGTGGACCTGTCCGGGCCGGAGCCGGACGAGGCGGCCCCGGTCGAGCCGGTGCGCACCGACCCCGCCGATGGCTGACACCCGGCTGGCGCAGGTCCCCGACGGACTGGCCGGCGAGCGGGTGGACGCGGCCCTGGCCCGGATGTTCGGCCTGTCGCGCACCCGGGCTGCCGAGCTGGCGGAGGCCGGAGCGGTGCAGCTGGACGGCCGGGCGGCGGGCAAGAGCGCCCGGGTCGCCCCGGGGCAGCTGGTCGAGGTGGCGATCCCGTCGCCCCAGCCGCTCCCCGTCGCCGCCGAGGCCGACGTCCCCGAGCTCGTCGTCCTGCACGCCGACGCCGACATCGTCGTGGTCGACAAGCCGGTCGGGGTCGCCGCGCATCCCAGCGTCGGATGGGAGGGCCCCAGCGTCACCGGGATCCTGCGGGCCCGGGGCTACCGGATCTCCACCTCCGGGGCGCCGGAACGGCAGGGGGTGGTGCAGCGCCTGGACGTGGGCACCTCCGGCGTGATGGTGCTGGCCGCCGGCGAGTCGGCGTACAGCGTGCTCAAGCAGCAGTTCCGCGACCGGGTGCCCGAGAAGGTGTACCACGCGCTGGTCCAGGGCCTTCCCGACCCGGTCCGGGGCACCGTGGATGCGCCCATCGGTCGCCACCCGCATCACGACTGGAAGTTCGGCGTGATCGCCGGGGGCCGCCGATCGGTGACGCACTACGAGGTCCTGGAGGCGTTCCGCCACGCCAGCCTGCTGGAGGTCCACCTCGAGACCGGCCGGACCCACCAGATCCGCGTGCACATGGCGGCGATCCGGCACCCCTGCGTCGGGGACCTCACGTACGGTGCCGACCCGGTGCTGGCCACCCGATGCGGCCTGGACCGGCAGTGGCTGCACGCGGTGCGTCTCGGCTTCCTGCACCCGGGGAGCAATGAGTGGGTCGAGTTCACCTCGGCGTACCCGGCCGACCTCGATCACGCGCTGCGGATCCTGGCACCTGACTGATCCGGTGGGCCCCGGGGCGGCGCGCGTGGGACAGTGGAGGGGTGCAGAACAGTGCCGATCGACCCGTCGTCCACGCGTCCGGAACCTTCGCCCTGGGAGGTGACCTGCCCGTCCACCGCCTCGGGTTCGGCGCCATGCGGATCACCGGCCCCGGCATCTGGGGCGACCCGCCGGATCGGTCGGCCGCGATCAGCCTGCTGCGCCGCGCCGTCGAGCTCGGGGTCGACCTGGTCGACACCGCCGACTCGTACGGCCCGTTCGTCTCCGAGGACCTGATCCGTGAGGCCCTGCACCCCTACGACGGCATCGTCGTGGCGACGAAGGGTGGCCTCACCCGGCAGGGACCGGATCGCTGGGCCCCCGTCGGCAACCCGTACTACCTGCGCCAGTGCGTCGAGATGTCGCTGCGCCGGCTGGGCGTGGAGCGGATCGACCTCTACCAGCTGCACCGGATCGACTTCACGGTGCCGCTGGCCGACCAGCTCGGGGCCCTGGCCGACCTGCAGCGGGCAGGCAAGATCCGTCACATCGGCCTGTCCCAGGTGTCGGTCGAGGAGCTTGCCGCGGCGCGGGAGGTCGTCGAGGTGGTCAGCGTGCAGAACCTGTACAACCTGGCCGACCGGAGCGCCGAGGCAGTGCTGCGCGCCTGCGAGGCCCAGGGGACGGCCTTCCTGCCGTGGTTCCCGGTCGCGGCGGGGCGGCTGGCGGCGGCAGGCAGCCCCTTGGCCGGCATCTCGGCGCGCACCGGCCTGACCCCGGCCCAGCTGTCCCTGGCGTGGCTGCTGCGGCGCTCGCCGGTGGTCCTGCCGATCCCGGGGACGGCCTCATCGGAGCATCTCGAGGAGAACTGCGCTGCGGCGTCGGTCTCGCTCGACGACGCCACCTACGCCGACCTCAGCGAGCTGGACGGGCTGCTGGAGGACTGAGAGCCCAGGCCGGGCTCAGCCGCCGGCCATGAGCCCGCGGATGGCGCCGTCCTCGCCGACCCGCACCCGAAGGGCGGCTGGGACCCGGGGCAGGCCGGGCATGGTGACGATCGAGCCGGTGCTGGCCACGACGAAGCCGGCGCCGGCAGCGAGCCGGGCCTCCCGCACCTGGATGCGGAACCCGGTGGGGACCCCGCGCCGGCGGGGGTCGTCGGACAGCGACAGGTGGGTCTTGGCCACGCACACCGGCAGCCCGGTGCCCACGGCGGCGGTGATCCGCTCGAGCTCGCGCGCGGCTGCCGGGGCGATGTCCACCCCCTGTGCGCCGTAGGCCGTGGTCGCCACCGCGTGCAGCTTGTCCGGGTAGGAGGCGTCCGGGGTGCTCGGGTGCCAGGGCTGGGCCGGGTCCGCATCCGTGGCCGCGAGGGTCTCGCCGACGACGTCGGCCAGCTCCAGCGACCCGGCTGCCCCGTCCCGGAACCCGGTGCACGCCGCGACCGGCACGCCCGCTGTCTGGCACCACCGCTGGACGGCTGCCAGCTCGTCGCGGGGATCGTCCGGGAAGCGGTTGATCGCGACCACGGCCGGCAGGCCGTACTGCCGGGCGGTTGCGACGTGGTGGGCGAGCTGGGCCAGGCCCCGGGACAGGGCCGCGCCGTCCGGCCGGCCCGCGTCGTGGGGGTCGGCGCCGCCGTGGACCCGCAGCGCCCGCAGCGTGGCCACGACCACCACGACGCGGGGCCACAGCCCCGCCGAGGGTGCGGCGATGTCGAGGAACTTCTGGGCGCCCAGGTCGAAGCCGAACCCGGCCTCGGTCACGACGTCGGCGCCGGTCGACAGGGCCATCCGGGTGGCCAGCATGGAGTTGGTGCCGTGCGCGATGTTGGCGAACGGGCCACCGTGCACGAGGGCCGGGCAGCCGTCGACGGCCTGGACCAGGTTGGGCAGCAGCGCGTCGCGCAGCAGCGCGGTCATGGCCGGTGCCGCACCGATGTCGTCGGCGGTCACGGGGCGGTCCTCGTGGGTCCAGCCCACCACCACGCGGCCCAGCCTCGCCCGCAGGTCGGCCAGGTCCCCGGCCAGGCACAGCGCGGCCATCACCTCGCTGGCGGCCGTGATCTGGAAGCCGGTCTCCCGCGGCACCCCGTGGGCGTGCCCGCCCAGGCCGATCACGACGTGGCGCAGGAACCGGTCGTTCATGTCGACAGCCCGCAACCACGTCACCCGCCGCGGGTCGATCGGTGCCGGGTCACCGAACTGGATCGCGTTGTCCAGCAGGGCCGAGAGCAGGTTGTGCGCCGAGGTGATGGCGTGCAGGTCGCCGGTGAAGTGCAGGTTGATCGCCTCGGCTGGCTCGAGGGTGGCCGCGCCGCCCCCGGTCCCGCCGCCCTTGATGCCGAACACCGGGCCGAGGGAGGGCTCCCGCAGCGCCAGCACGGCGCGCCGGCCCCGTGCCCGCAGCCCCATGGCCAGCGAGATCGCGATCGTGGTCTTGCCCTCCCCGGACTGGGTCGGGGTGATGGCGGACACCAGCACGAGCCGTCCGGTGGGTGCACGGCCGGCCAGCGCGGCCAGGTCCACCTTGGCCCGGTGCGGGCCCCACGGGATGACGTGGCGGGGATCGAGGCCGGCTTCTTCGGCGACGTCGGCGACCGGGCGCAGGCTGCGGGCAGGCACGGGCGACATGCTGGCACCTGCGACCCTCCGCGCGTCCGCCGGGGCTGTCGGACCCCGGCGGTACCATCGGGGCCTGCCCGAGCCGGACCCTGCCCCCTGCGGTCCGGGGGCATGCCAGCACCGCTCGTCGCACGCCTGGAGGACTTCCGTGGGGACCCCCCCGACCGGCAACTTCGCCCACCTGCATGCCCACACCGAGTACTCCATGCTCGACGGGGCCGCCCGGGTGAAGGACCTGTTCGCAGAGGCGGCCCGGATGGAGATGCCTGCCCTGGCGATCACCGATCACGGCAACGTGTTCGGCGCGTTCGAGTTCTGGAAGGCCGGGCGGGCCGCCGGGGTCAAGCCGATCATCGGCATGGAGGGCTACTACGTGCCGATCGGGTCCCGGTTCGACCGGGCCCCGTTCTCGTTCGGTGCCGAGGTCGGCCAGGACGTCGGCGACGAGGGGATGGCCAAGGGCCGGGTCAACTACACCCACATGACCCTGCTGGCCGAGACCAACGAGGGCCTGCACAACCTGTTCCGGATCTCGTCGCTGGCCAGCCTGGAGGGCCAGTTCCGCAAGTACCCCCGGTTCGACCGGGACCTGCTGGAGCGCTACGGGCGGGGCGTCATCGCCACCACCGGGTGCCCCTCCGGGGAGGTCAACCGGTGGCTGCAGGTCGGGCAGTACGAGAAGGCCCGGCAGGCGGCCGCGGACTACCGCGACATCCTCGGGCCCGACAACTTCTTCTGCGAGGTCATGGACCACGGCATCGAGATCGAGCGGCGCACCCTGCCCGATCTGCTGCGCATCGCCAAGGACCTCGGGCTGCCGCTGCTGGCCAGCAACGACCTGCACTACACGCACGCCTCCGACGCCGAGGCGCACGAGGTCCTGCTGTGCGTGCAGACCGGCAAGACGATGGCCGATCCCAACCGGTTCCGGTTCGACGCCCGCGACTTCTACCTCAAGCCCGCCCACGAGATGCGGGCACTGTGGGCCGACCATCCCGACGCCTGCGACAACACGCTGCTCGTCGCGGAGCGCTGCAACGTGTCGTTCACCGAGGGCCGCAACCTCATGCCGCGGTTCCCGGTCCCCGAGGGCGAGTCCGAGGAGTCCTGGCTGGTCAAGGAGGTCGAGCGCGGCCTGGCCCGGCGCTACCCGCTCGGGATCCCGGAGGACCGCCGGCGGCAGGCCGAGTACGAGGTCGGGGTCATCTGCCAGATGGGGTTCCCCGGGTACTTCCTGGTCACCGCTGACCTGGTGGCCCACGCGAAGTCGCAGGGCATCCGGGTGGGGCCGGGCCGCGGGTCGGCGGCGGGGGCCCTGATCGCCTACGCCCTGGGCATCACCGAGCTCGACCCGATGAGCCACGGCCTGCTGTTCGAGCGGTTCCTCAACCCGGAGCGCATCTCGATGCCCGACATCGACATGGACTTCGACGAGCGCCGCCGCGGCGAGATGATCCGCTACGCCACGACCCGCTACGGCGAGGAGCGCGTGGCCCAGATCGTGACCTACTCCACCATCAAGGCCAAGGCGGCGCTGAAGGACTCCGCCCGGGTGCTCGGGCATCCGTTCTCCGTGGGGGAGCGGCTGACCAAGGCGATGCCCCCGGCCGTGATGGGCAAGGACATCCCGCTGTCGGGGATCTTCGACCCCTCGCACCCGCGGTACAAGGAGGCCAACGACTTCCGTGCGCTGTACGAGTCCGAGTCCGAGCTGCGCGAGGTCGTCGACACAGCCCGGGGGCTGGAGGGCCTGCGCCGACAGTGGGGGGTCCACGCCGCCGGCGTGATCCTGTCCGCCGAGCCGCTGCTCGACGTCGTGCCCATCATGCGCCGGGAGCTCGACGGGGCGATCATCACCCAGCTCGACATGGGTGCCTGCGAGACCCTCGGCCTGCTGAAGATGGACTTCCTGGGCCTGCGCAACCTCACGATCCTCGACGACGCGCTGCGCCACATCGAGGCCAACCGGGGCGAGCAGGTCGTGCTCGAGGAGCTCGCCCTCGACGACCTGCCGACCTACGACCTGCTCGCGCGCGGCGACACCCTCGGGGTGTTCCAGCTGGACAACTCGGGCATGCGATCGCTGCTGCTGCGGCTGGCGCCGACCAACTTCGAGGACATCTCCGCGGTGCTGGCGCTCTACCGGCCGGGGCCGATGGGGGCCAACGCGCACAACGACTTCGCCGACCGCAAGAACGGCCGGCAGAAGGTGACCCCGATCCACCCGGAGCTCGCCGAGCCGCTCGCCGACATCCTCGGCGACACCTACGGACTGATCGTGTACCAGGAGCAGGTCATGGCGATCGCCCAGCGCCTCGCCGGCTACTCCCTGGGCAAGGCGGACCTGCTGCGCCGCGCGATGGGCAAGAAGAAGAAGGAGATCCTCGACAAGGAGTACGTGCCCTTCGCCGAGGGGATGCGCGCGAACGGCTACTCCGAGGACGCCATCAAGCGGCTCTGGGACATCCTGGTCCCGTTCTCCGACTACGCGTTCAACAAGGCCCACACCGCCGGCTACGGCCTGGTGTCGTACTGGACGGCCTACCTGAAGGCCAACTACCCGGCCGAGTACATGGCGGCGCTGCTCACCTCGATCGCCGACGACAAGGACAAGTCCGCGATCTACCTCAACGAGTGCCGTCGGATGGGCATCAAGGTGCTCCCGCCGGATGTCAACGAGTCCCAGTCGGACTTCGCCCCGGTGGGCACCGACATCCGGTTCGGGCTGTCGGCGATCCGCAACGTCGGGGCCAACGTGGTCGACTCGATCATCCGGACCCGCATCTCCAAGGGTCGCTTCGAGGACTTCCACGACTTCGTGGCCAAGGTCGAGATGGTCGCCTGCAACAAGCGCGTGGTGGAGTCGCTGATCAAGGCGGGTGCGTTCGACACGTTCGGCGACACCCGGCGCGGCCTGGTGGCCATCCACGAGCAGGCCATCGACGCCGCCGTGGACACCAAGCGCGCCGAGGCCGTGGGGCAGTTCGACCTGTTCGCGAGCCTGGGGGACCAGGCCGCCGGCCCGGCCCCGGGGACCCGGCTGGTGCCGCCCCCGACGGAGTGGGACAAGAAGACCCTCCTGGCCGCCGAGCGAGACATGCTCGGCCTGTACGTCAGCGACCATCCGCTGTTCGGGCTGGAGCACGTGCTGGCGGACCTGCGGGAGGTGTCGGTGGCGGGCCTGGCATCCGAGGACCGGGTGGACGGCCAGATGATCACGATCGCCGGCCTGGTCACCGGGGTGCAGCGCAAGATCACGAAGGCCAAGGGCGAGCCGTGGGCCATCGTGACCCTCGAGGACCTCGAGGCCTCGGTCGACGTCATGTGCTTCCCCGCGCTGTACGCCACCGCGGGGGTACTCCTGGCCGAGGACGTGGTGGTCGTGGTGCGCGGGCGGCTGGAGAAGGGCGAGGACGAGTCGCCCCGGGTCCGGGCGATGGAGGTCACCGTGCCCAACCTGGCCGACGCGGCCGGCACCGGGCCGGTCGAGGTGCACCTCGACGTCGTGCGCTGCACGCCGCCCGTCGTCGAGCGTCTGCGCGAGGTGCTGTCCAGCCACCCGGGCACGGTGCCGGTGCACATCCACCTGCGCAACGGCACCCGTACGACCGTGCTGTCCATCGACGACAAGCTGCGGGTCTCGCCGTCGCCGTCGCTGTACGGCGACCTCAAGGTGCTGCTCGGGCCGTCCTGCCTGCGCTGAGCGCCACCCGCCTCGATCGGTGCTCCCCGGCCAGCGCCGGGGACCGCGCCGGGGACCGCGCCGGGAGCACGCCCGGTGAGCCAGTTGGCGTGCGGGCCCGGTCAGCCGGCCCGGCGGCGCGCGATCGGCGCGATCCGCGCGTCGACGATCGCCATGAGGTCTGCCGGGGCGAGCTCCACGTCCAGCCCGCGCCGTCCGGCGGAGACCAGGATCGTCGGGTGCTGCAGGGCGGACTCGTCGAGCACGCACGGATGGCTGGCCCGCTGCCCGATCGGGGAGATCCCCCCGGCGACGTATCCCGTGGCCCGCTCCGCCCGCGACACCTCGGCCATCGTGGCGCGCTTGCCCCCGACCGCCGCTGCCAGCGCCTTGAGGTCCAGCTGCCGCTCGACCGGGACGACCCCGACCACCAGGGCTCCGTCGACGTCGGCCAGGAGGGTCTTGAAGACCCGGTCGGCCGGCACGCCCAGCGCCGCGGCGGCCTCCAGCCCGTACGACGTCGACCGGGGGTCGTGGGAGTACGCGCGCAGCACATGGGCGACGCCAGCCTCGGCCAGCGCGCGCGTGGCGGGTGTGCCCGTGGAGCCGGTCGACCTCTTCGCCATGCGCGGATCCTGCCACGCGGCGCCGTGGCCTGCGGTCGCGGGTGCGACTGGCCGTGCCCGCGCGCGACCCGGGGGCAGGGCCTAGCCTGTGCCCGTGCCCACGGTCGCGCTGTTCCCGCTGCGAACCGTCCTCGTCCCCGGCCTGGTCCTGCCGCTGCACATCTTCGAGCCTCGCTACCGGCTGATGATCCGCACCCTGAGCGAGGCCCCGGCCGACGAGCGGGGCTTCGGGATCGTGGCCATCCGACCCGGGGCCGACCCGGAGTGCGATGGGCCCGACGCGCTGTACCAGATGGGCACGATGGCGCGCATCACCGAGGTCGACGCGCTCCCCGACGGTCGGTTCGACATCGTCACCGTGGGCGCGCGCCGGTTCACGGTGCAGTCCGTCGAGCACGGGCTGCCCTACCTGCGGGCGCAGGTGCGCCTGCACGACGAGCCGCTCGGCGACCCGGACCGGGCGGCCGAGCTGGCCAGGACCGCAGTCGCGCTGCTGCAGCGCTACCGCGACGTCATCGCCAGTTGGCGGGTGATCGACATGGCGGCCATCGAGCGACTGCCCGACGACCCCGTGGTGCTGTCGTACCTGGTGTCGGCGGCCATCGTCACCGACCTGGCCGAGCGGCAGCGCCTGCTGGGGATACCCGATGCGCAGAGCCGGCTGGGCGAGGCGGTGACCGTGCTGCGCCGGGAGCTCGGGGTGATGTCCGCGCTGCCGTCGATGCCGGCGGTCGACCTGGCGTCGACCCGGCTGTGGAGCAACTGAGCCAGCGCCCCGCCCGGTCGGGCCGCGCCCGTAGAATCGCGCCATGATCCGACGCCTGGACCTCCGTTCCGGCCTGCCCGTCAACCTCGGGGCGGTCGTGCCCCGGGCGCCCATGGACGTCGAGCACGCCCTGGCCATCGTGCGGCCGATCGTCGACGACGTGGCCGCGCGCGGCGCCGAGGCCGTCCTGGACCACGGCGAGCGGCTCGACGGCGTGCGCCCGGAGCACCTGCGGGTCCCGGCCGCGGCGCTGGCCGAGGCCCTGGCGACGCTCGACCCCGAGGTCCGCGCCGCGCTGGAGCTGGCCATCGACCGGGTGCGCCGGGTCCACGCCGACCAGGTGCGAGCCGAGCACAGCACCACCGTCGTGCCCGGTGGGACCGTCACCATGCGATGGATCCCCGTGCAGCGCGTCGGCCTCTACGTGCCCGGAGGCCGCGCCGTGTACCCCTCGTCGGTCGTCATGAACGTCGTCCCGGCGCAGATCGCCGGTGTCGGATCCCTGGCCGTGGCATCCCCGCCCCAGGCCGAGTTCGGGGGGCTTCCGCACCCGACGATCCTCGCGGCCTGCGCGCTGCTGGGGGTCGATGAGGTGTACGCCGCGGGCGGGGCCCAGGCGATCGCGCTGTTCGCCCACGGCGCCGAGCTGGAGGACGGCACGGCATGCGCCCCGGTGAACCTGGTGACCGGCCCGGGCAACATCTGGGTGACGGCTGCCAAGCGCCTGCTCAAGGGCCGCATCGGGATCGACTCGGAGGCTGGCCCGACCGAGATCGCCATCCTGGCCGACGACACGGCGGACCCCGCCCACGTGGCCGCCGACCTCATCAGCCAGGCCGAGCACGACGTGATCGCGGCCTCCGTGCTCGTCACGACCTCCCCCGGCCTGGCCGAGGCGGTCCAGGCCGAGCTCGGGTCCCAGGTGGCCGTCACCAAGCACGCCGACCGGATCCGCGAGGCCCTGGCCGGGCCGCAGAGCGCGATCATCCTGGTGGCCGACCTCGAGGACGGCCTGGCCGTCGTGGACGCGTACGCCGCCGAGCACCTGGAGATCCACACCCGGGACGCCCGCGCGCTGGCGATGCGGGTGCGCAACGCGGGGGCCATCTTCGTCGGCACGTGGGCCCCGGTGTCCCTGGGCGACTACGCCGCCGGCTCCAACCATGTGCTGCCCACCGGCGGGTGCGCGTGCCACTCCAGCGGCCTGGGCGTCGCGGCGTTCCTGCGCGGGGTCAACGTGGTCGAGTACGACCGCGCAGCCCTCGACGGCATCGCCGGGCACGTGGTGCGGCTGGCCCACGCCGAGGACCTGCCGGCGCACGCGGCAGCCATCACGGCGCGGTTCCCCGGATGAGCGCCGCGTCCCCGGGGCCGTCGGCTGGGCTGGCGGCCCTGCCGCTGCGAGCGGACCTGCGCGGCCAGGTGCCCTACGGCGCGCCGCAGCTCGATGTCGAGGTGCGGCTCAACGTGAACGAGAACCCGTACCCGCCGTCGGCCGCGCTCGTCGCCGATGTCGCCGCGGCGGTGGCCCGCACGGCCGCCGGGCTGAACCGGTACCCCGACCGCGATGCCCTGGCCCTGCGCTCCGACCTCGCCGAGTACGTGCGCGGCGACGTGCCCACCGGTCCGCCCATCGACGCGGCGCGGGTGTGGCCGGCCAACGGCTCGAACGAGGTCATGCTGCAGCTGATGCAGGCGTTCGGCGGGCCCGGCCGGGTCGCCCTCGGGTTCGCTCCCACCTACTCGATGTACCCGGACTACTGCCGGGACACGTTCACCAGCTACTGCACCCTGGCGCGCACCGCCGACTTCCGGGTGGACACCCCTGCCGCCGTGGCCCACATCCTCGCCCAGCAGCCTGACATCGTGCTGGTGGCCTCCCCGAACAACCCCACGGGCACGGCGATCGGACTGCCGGACGTCGACGCCCTCTGCCGGGCCAGCCGCGGGATCGTGGTCGTCGACGAGGCGTATGCGGAGTTCCGCCACCCGGGCACCCCGTCTGCCATCGAGCTGCTCGACGAGCACCCGCGGCTGGTGGTCACCCGGACGATGAGCAAGGCGTTCGCCCTGGCCGGGGCCCGGCTGGGCTACCTCGTCGCGGGGCCGGCGGTGGTCGACGCCGTCCAGCTGGTCCGGCTGCCCTACCACCTCTCGGCGGTGACCCAGGCGGTGGCGCGCACCGCGCTGCGGCACGCCCCGGAGCTGCTGGCCGCGGTGGCTTCCCTGCGCGACGAGCGCGACATGCTCGTCGACTGGCTGCGGGCGCGGCCCGGCCTGGTCGCGGCGGACTCCGATGCCAACTTCGTGCTGTTCGGCAGGTTCGTCGATCGGGACGCCGTGTGGCAGCGGCTGCTCGATCACGGCGTGCTGGTCCGGGCGACGGGCCCGCAGGGGTGGCTGCGCGTGAGCGCGGGGACACCGCAGGAGATGGCCGCGTTCCGGGCGGCGCTGGTGGCCAGCGTCGGCCCCGGCGACCTGGTGGATGAGACGGTAGGCACGCACCCGACCGAAGGGAACCGATGATGGCCCGCTTCGCCCGTGTCGAGCGCACCACCAAGGAGAGCGACGTCCGCGTCGAGCTGGAGCTGGACGGCTCCGGGCGGACCGACATCGCCACCGGGGTGCCCTTCTACGACCACATGATGACCCAGATCGGCAAGCACGCCGGGTTCGACCTGGTCATCGCGACCACGGGGGACATCGAGGTCGACTCCCACCACACAGTGGAGGACACCTCGTTGGCGTTCGGGGCGGCGCTGCGCCAGGCCCTGGGCAGCAAGGAGGGCATCCGCCGCTTCGGTGATGCGCTCGTGCCGCTCGACGAGGCTCTCGCCCAGGCGGTCGTCGACCTGTCGGGCCGGCCGTACGTCATGCACGACGAGCCCGCGATGGCCCCGCTGATCGGCAGCTACGACACCACGCTGACCCGCCACGTGTGGGAGTCGATCGCGGCGACGGCGCAGATCTGCCTGCACGTGCGCTGCCTGTACGGGCGCAATCCGCACCACATGGTGGAGGCACAGTTCAAGGCGGTGGCCCGCGCCCTGCGCACTGCGGTGGAGGTGGACCCCCGCGTGGTCGGCGTACCCAGCACCAAGGGCGCGCTGTGACGGCCCGGGGTCAGCGATGAGCCCCCGTGTCGTCGTCCTGGACTACGGCTCGGGCAACCTGCGCTCCGCCGCGCGGGCGCTCGAGCGGGTGGGCGCCGACGTCACGGTGACCGCGGACCCCGACGCGGCGATGGCCGCGGACGGGCTGGTCGTCCCGGGCGTCGGGGCGTTCGCCGCCTGCATGGCCGGCTTCCGGGCGGTGCAGGGCCCGCAGGTCGTCGAGCGCCGGCTGGCCGGCGGACGCCCGGTCCTGGCGATCTGCGTGGGGATGCAGATCATGTTCACCCGCGGGGTGGAGCACGGTGTGGAGACCTCCGGGCTGGACGAGTGGCCCGGGGTCGTCGCCGAGCTGCCGGCGCCGGTGCTGCCGCACATGGGGTGGAACACCGTGCGCCCGGCACCGGGTTCCGTGCTGTTCGCCGGGGTGCAGGACCAGCGGTTCTACTTCGTGCACTCCTACGCGGTGCAGGAGTGGACCTGGACCGCCCAGGAGCCGTTCCGGGCGCCTCGGGTGACCTGGGCCGAGCACGGGGCGCCGTTCGTGGCGGCGGTCGAGAACGGTCCGCTGAGCGCCACGCAGTTCCACCCGGAGAAGTCCGGTGACGCGGGCCTGCACCTGCTGGGCAACTGGCTGGGGACGCTGACCCACTAGCCTGTGCGCCCATGGAGACGCTGACCCTGCTGCCCGCCGTCGATGTCCGGGACGGCCGCGCCGTCCGGCTGTTCCAGGGGGAGTCGGGCACCGAGACGTCGTACGGTGCCCCCCTGGACGCGGCGCTGGACTTCCAGGCGCAGGGTGCCCAGTGGCTGCACCTGGTGGACCTGGATGCCGCCTTCGGCACCGGGACCAACCGCGAGCTGCTGGCCGAGGTGGTCGGCCGGCTGGACATCGACGTCGAGCTGTCGGGGGGGATCCGCGACGACGTCTCGCTGGCAGCCGCCCTGGCCACCGGCTGTCGCCGGGTCAACCTGGGGACCGCCGCGCTGGAGGACCCCGAGTGGACCCGTCGGGTGATCGCGGAGCATGGCGACCGGATCGCGGTGGGCCTGGACGTGCGCGGCACCACCCTCGCGGCCCGCGGCTGGACGCGTGAGGGCGGCGACCTCTGGCAGACCCTGGCCCGGCTGGAGGCCGACGGCTGCCCCCGGTACGTGGTCACGGACGTGACCAAGGACGGCACGCTGCGCGGGCCGAACCTGCACCTGCTGCGCGAGGTCTGCAGCCGGACCGACCGGCCGGTCGTGGCCAGCGGCGGAGTGGCCCGGCTGGAGGACCTGCACGCACTGGCCGAGCTCGTCGAGCACGGCGTGGAGGGCGCGATCGTCGGCAAGGCGCTCTACGCCGGGGCCTTCACGCTGCCGGAGGCGCTGGCGGCCGTCGCCCCCCGGCGCGACTACCTCTAGCGCGCAGCGACCCGTGGCCATCGAGCGCATCTCCAGTGGTGGTCCCTTCGAGGACGTCGTGGGGTACAGCCGCGTGGTCGTCGCGTCCGGTCCGGGAGGGCACACCGGGTGGACGGCCGGGTGCACCGCGCTGCTGGGCGGGTTGGTGCACCACCCCCGTGACGCCTACGCCCAGGCCCTGGTCGCCTTCCAGACCGCGCTGTTCGCCCTCGAGCGCGCCGGCTTCGCCCCGCAGGACGTGGTCCAGACCCGGATGCACGTGGTCGACATCGCTGCCCATGGTCCGGACGTCGGCCGTGCTCACGCCGAGGTGCTGGGGCAGGTCCGCCCCGCGGCCACGATGGTCGGCGTGCCCGCGCTGATCGACCCCGAGCTGCTGGTCGAGGTCGAGGTGGTGGCCTGGCGCCCCGGTGACGACGCGGCCGCCTGACGCGGCGGGCACAAGCCGTCCGGTGGCATCGGCGTGTGGCAAGGTGTGCCGTGGTCAGCCGATCGGGAGGCGATGAGCAGTGGATGACGACGTGACCCGGGCGATGCCCGCCCCGGGCGGCGGGTGGGAGTCGACGTCCGACGGGGCGTGGCTGCTCGACGCCGCCAGCCAGGCCGACGAGGTGCCGCCGCCGGCGGGGTCCGGGCTGGACGAGTCGGACGGGGATGCCACCGCGCCGGTCACGGTCGACGTGCCCGGGGCGGATGCGCCCACCGCGCCCGCGGCCCTGTCGGCCCCGGAGGTCGCCGCCGGAGCGCAGGCCCAGCTGGACGTGCGCAACGAGGCCCTCCCGGAGCAGGCCCCCACGGAGGGCACCGGCCCGCTGGGCGTGGTCCCCGCGATCAGCGCGCAGCGCCGGTGGGCCAAGGAGCAGCTGGCGAACTGGCGGCTCTTCCTGGTGCGGTTCCTGTGCGCCGGCCTGGCAGTGATCGCCGCGGTCGTGGTGGTCCCCGGGCTGAGCTTCACGTCCTGGCGCTGGGGCCAGTTCGCCACGATCGCGATCATCTTCGGCCTGCTCAACGCCACCGTGAAGCCGGCCCTGCAGTTCCTCGTGCTGCGGTTCATCCTGAGCACGTACGGCGTCGTCGTGGTGGTCATCAACACGATCCTGCTGGCTGTGCTCGGGCGCCTGATGCGGGAGGCGGTGACGGCCACCGGCGTGCTGCCCCTGCTCATGGGCGGCCTGCTCGTCGGCGTGTTCGGGCTGCTGTTCGAGACCCTGCTCGGGGCCAATCCGCCCGTGCTCGACCGGGACTACAAGGAGAGGAACGCCCTGAAGTGAGCACCTCCACGTTCGACAGCATCAGCGAGAACCTGCGCATCCAGCAGATCTACTCGGCGCTGCTGCACTACGGCGCGGAGTCCCTGGTCGACAGCAGCGTGATCGGCCGGCCACGTCGCCGGCTGCAGCGGTGGATCTACCAGCTGCCCGAGCCGATCCCGGAGATCGCGCCCGCCACCCGGACCCGGATCCTGCTCGAGGACCTCGGTCCCACCTACGTCAAGATGGGCCAGATCGTCTCCAGCCAGGTCAACGTGCTGCCCGACGACTGGAAGGTCGAGCTGGACCGGTTGCAGAACGAGGTCCCGACCTTCCCGTACGAGACGGCCCGCCAGATCATCATCGAGGAGCTGGGCGCCCCACCGGAGGAGCTGTACGCCGAGTTCTCCCCCCACCCCCTGGCAGCCGCGTCGCTGGCCCAGGTGC
This sequence comes from Candidatus Nanopelagicales bacterium, assembly GCA_039812125.1. Classification (GTDB taxonomy): domain Bacteria; phylum Actinomycetota; class Actinomycetes; order S36-B12; family CAIYMF01; genus Prado023. Next base: position 16,660 of record JBDHZV010000010.1, on the reverse strand, counting down.
ACCGCGCCCGCCTGCACGACGGTCGCGAGGTCGTCGTGAAGATCCAGCGTCCCGACCTCGACGAGCAGGTCCGCGCCGACCTCGGCGTGGCGCACACGCTGGGCCGGGCCGTCGAGGCCCGCAGCCGCTGGGCCCGCGAGATCGGCCTGCGCGGCCTGCTCGACGAGTTCAGCACCAACCTCGTCGAGGAGCTCGACTACTACGCCGAGGCCTACAACATGACCCGGCTGTCGGCCAACATGGCCGAGCTGCCCGGGGTGCACGTGCCGGACCTGCACCGCGACCTGTCCTCGCGCCGGGTCCTCACCCAGGAGTTCATCTCGGGGGTGAAGATCTCGAACGTGGCCGCGATCGACGCCGCGGGACTGGACCGCGGCGAGATCGGCGAGAACGCCCTGCGGGCGGCCATCAAGATGCTGCTGATCGACGGCTTCTTCCATGCCGACCCGCACCCGGGCAACCTGATCGTGGACCTCAGCACCGGGGTGGTGACCTTCCTGGACTCCGGCATGGTCGGTGAGCTCACGGTCATGCAGCGGGTCAACATGATCGCCCTGCTGTGGACGGTGGTGCAGGGCGACATGACCGCCATGGGCCAGCAGCTGCGCTCGCTGAGCCAGCCGTTCCGGCCTGTCGACGACGCCGCCTTCGTGCGCGCGTTCGAGCGGAAGATGGCCCGCTACGGCAAGGGCTCCGGGGCGGACTTCAAGGACGTGCTGAGCGCCGGCATGGGGGTGCTGCGCGACAACGGCCTGCGGCTGGACCCGGCCCTGACCCTGGCGATGAAGTCGATGACCCAGGCCTCGGCGTTCTTCGGCCCGTTGGCCCCGTCGGGACGCTCCTTCACGCAGGCGGCGCTCGGCGCGGCGCTGGAGCTGGCGCAGGCGCCCTCGACCGAGGTGATGCTCAAGGAGATGGCGCGCAAGGAGGCCATCCGGCTGGCTGGGCGCGCCGCGCACGCCGCACCCGAGTACCTCAAGAGCCTGGTGTCGTGGAACAACCAGCTCAAGAAGGGCAAGCTGACGGTCTACATCGACACCTCGTCGCTGGACAAGCAGATGTCGGCGGTGCGATCGATCGCCAGCATGGTGATGGTCGCGCTGCTCGTGTGCGGCGGCATCATCGGCTCGGCGATCGCCGCGACCGCGCTGACCGGGTCCGACTCGAAGATGGAGCAGTACGCCCAATGGGGCTTCTTCGGTTCCCTGATCCTGGGGGCGGTGCTCCTGGTGATCTACACCGTGCGGCTCTTCCAGGGCGACCGCGACAGCAGTAGACGCTAGCGCAACCGCGTGGGCGTGCCGCGTCGTCGCGGGGTAGGCTGCCCGTGGTCCCGACGGGGGATTGGTTCAGCTGCCGGCCGTCCGGCCGGCGCGATATGTGGAGGGTAGATGGAAGACGACGTGCTCACCTCCGGCCCGATCGACTACCTGGTCATCGAGTTCCCGGAGCACAACCCCACCGGCGAGCCGTTCGCCGAGCTGCTCAGCCTGGTCGAGCGGGGCCTGATCCGCGTGCTGGACCTGGCGTTCGTCCGCAAGCAGGACGACGGCTCCGTGGTGGCGCTGACCTGGCAGGATGCCGCGGATGGTGTCCCGGAGATCGCCGTGTTCGACGGGGTGTCGTCCGGCCTCATCGGTGACGAGGACTTCGAGGAGGTGTCCGCCGCGCTGGAGCCCAACGCGGCTGCCGCCATCATGATCTACGAGAACGTCTGGGCCGCGCCGTTCGCGACCGCGGTCCGCCAGGCCGGGGGCCAGCTCGTGGCCTCCGGTCGCATCCCGATCCAGGCCGTCCTGGCCGCCCTCGGCGTCGAGGACTGAAGGAGGAACCATGCCCGGACTCATCCGCGGGGTTGCCCGCACCGCCGTCATCGCCGGCACCGCCACGGCGGTGTCGAACAATGTGTCGCGCCGCCAGGCCAACCGCTGGGCCGACAAGGACCAGCAGGCCGCGGCCAACGCGTACGCCCAGCAGCAGTACGCGCAGGCCCAGTACCAGCAGTACGCGCCGCCGCCCGCGCCCGCCCCGGCAGCGGAGGCTGGTCCGGACCTGGTCGGCGAGCTGTCGAAGCTCGCTGACCTGAAGGCCGCCGGCGTGCTGTCCGACGCGGAGTTCGAGGCCGCGAAGGCCAAGCTGCTCGGCGCCTGACACTGCCCGTCACGAGGGCCCCCGTCCGACCGGGCGGGGGCCCTCGTGCGCGCCGGTACCCTTGGCCCCATGCCGGTGGCCGTTCGCGTGATCCCCTGCCTGGACGTCGATGCCGGGCGGGTCGTCAAGGGTGTCAACTTCGTGGACCTGCGCGACGCCGGTGACCCGGTCGAGCTCGCGGCGGCGTACGGCGCGGCCGGCGCCGATGAGCTGACCTTCCTGGACATCACCGCCTCCTCGGGCAACCGCGAGACCATGTACGACGTCGTGCGCCGGACCGCCGAGCAGGTCTTCATCCCGCTGACGGTCGGCGGGGGCGTTCGATCCGCCGCCGACTTCGACGCCCTGCTGCGTGCCGGCGCCGACAAGTGCGGGGTGAACACCGCCGCGATCGCCCGGCCCGAGCTGCTCGCCGAGGCCGCTGACCGGTTCGGCGCCCAGTGCGTGGTGCTGTCGGTGGACGCCCGCCGGTGCGGACCGGGCACCAGGGCCCCCGACGTGCGGACCGAGTCCGGGTTCGAGGTCACCACCCACGGCGGGCGGCGCTCCACGGGGATCGACGCCGTCGGGTGGGCGGTGCGCGCCACGCAGCTCGGTGCGGGGGAGATCCTGCTCAACTCGATGGACGCCGACGGCACGCAGGACGGCTACGACCTGGAGCTGATCGGACTGGTCCGCGCGCAGGTCCGGGTCCCGGTCATCGCCAGCGGCGGCGCCGGTCGGCTGGCCGACTTCGCCCCTGCTGTCGAGGCGGGCGCCGACGCGGTGCTGGCAGCCAGCGTGTTCCACTTCGGGGTGCTCTCGATCGGCCAGGTCAAGGCCGCCCTGGCCGAGGCCGGGCACGAGGTCCGCCTGGTCGGCTAGCCGCCCGGCATGGCCGGCCCCCGGCGCGCCATGGGGGAGAATGCCCGCGTGGACTTCGCCGACAGCCCCCTCGAGCCGGAGCTGGCCGCCCGCCTGCGGGTCGCCGGTCGAGCCCCGGACGGCCGCGCACTGGTGACCGCGGTCACCCAGGACGCCGAGACCGGCCGGGTGCTCATGGTGGCCTGGATGGACGGCGAGGCGCTGCATCGCACGCTGAGCACCGGGGTGGCCACGTACTACTCCCGGTCCCGGCGCGAGCTCTGGGTCAAGGGCGCCACGTCCGGCGCCACCCAGGCGGTGGTCTCCGCCGAGCTCGACTGCGACGGCGACGCGGTGCTGCTGCGCGTCGTGCCCGCCGGTCCGGCCTGCCACACCGGCCTGACGTCCTGCTTCGACACCCTCGCACTGGAGGTCCGATGAGCACGTCGCCCGACCTTCCCACCTTCACCGCGCTGGCTCGGGGCCGACGGGTCATCCCCGTGGTGCGGCGGCTGCTGGCCGACGGCGAGACCCCCGTGGGGCTGTACCGCAAGCTCGGTGCGGAGCGGCCCGGGACGTTCCTGCTGGAGTCCGCCGAGCACGGCCGGGTGTGGTCGCGGTACTCGTTCATCGGCGTCCAGGCTGCCGCCATGCTCAGCGAGGTCGACGGGCAGGCGGTGTGGCGCGGACGGGCGCCCCTGGGCGTGCCGCGCGGTGGGGACGCCATGCAGGCCCTGCGCGACACCCTGGCCCTGCTGCACACCGACCCGTTGGACGACGCGACGCTGCCGCCGCTCACCGGCGGGCTGGTCGGGATGATCAGCTACGACGCGGTCCGGCACTGGGAGCGCCTGCCCGACGCCAACCCCGACGAGCTCGAGCTGCCCGAGCTGGCCATGCTGCTGGCGGTCGACCTGGCCGTGCTCGACCACTGGGACGGCTCGGTGATCCTGATCGCCAACGCCGTCAACTACGACGCCACGGACCGCCGGGTGGCCGAGGCCTGGGCCGACGCCGTCGCGCGGCTGGATGCCATGGAGGCCGCCCTGGCCGCGCCCGCGGCGAGCTCGGCCGTGGCGCTGGCCGCGGTGGATCCGGCGTCCGAGGTCGAGGCACGGACCGCTCCGGAGGACTACATGGCCGCCGTCGAGCTGGCCAAGGAGCACATCCGGGCCGGGGACGCGTTCCAGGTGGTGCTGTCCCAGCGGTTCGACCGTCCCACGACCGCGTCGGCGCTGGACATCTACCGGATGCTGCGGGTGAACAACCCGAGCCCGTACATGTACCTGCTGAGGTTCCCCGCGCCGGGCCCGGGAGAGGACCTGGGCCAGGAGGTGGCCTTCGACGTCGTCGGCTCCAGCCCGGAGGCCCTGGTGAAGCTCGCCGGCGGCCACGCCCTGCTGCACCCGATCGCCGGCACCCGCCCGCGCGGGGACACCCCCGAGCAGGACGCAGCCCTGGCCGAGGAGCTGCTGGCCGATGAGAAGGAGCGCGCGGAGCACCTCATGCTGGTCGACCTCGGGCGCAACGACCTGGGCCGGGTGTGCCAGCCGGGCACCGTCGAGGTGGTCGACTTCATGTCGATCGAGAAGTACTCGCACGTCATGCACATCGTCTCGACCGTGACCGGGACGCTGGCCGGGGGGCGGACCGCCTACGACCTCTTGGCGGCCACGTTCCCCGCCGGCACGCTGTCCGGCGCGCCGAAGCCCCGGGCGATGGAGATCATCGACGGCCTGGAACCGGCTCGCCGCGGGCTGTACGGCGGGGCGGTCGGCTACCTGGACTTCGCCGGCAACCTGGACGCCGCGATCGCGATCCGCACGGCGGTGCTGCGCGACGGGGTCGCCCATGTCCAGGCCGGTGCCGGGCTGGTCGCCGACTCGGTGCCCGAGACCGAGCAGGACGAGTGCCGCAACAAGGCGGCTGCGGTCCTTGCCGCGATCACGATGGCCGAGGGGATGCGCCCGGCCGGCACGCGCGCCACCGACGGCTGACGGAACGGCTCGCGCGGTGCCACAATGGCGGTCCCCGCAGCCGAGGCCAGGAGTGACATGAGCGCCGAGCACGACAACCACGGCCAGACCCCCGCGAACTGGACCGGGGCCACCCTCATCATGCTGGCCTCGATCGTGGCCACACTCGGCGTCGTGCTCGCGCTGCCGGTCGTGTTCTGGATCGGCATCGGCCTGGTGGTGGTGGGCCTGGTGGCCTGGAAGGTCATGGCCGGCATGGGGTTCGGCGGCGAGGACACGCCCTGACACGGGCCGAACGCGTCGGCCACCACACCTGAACCGGGCGCTGGCAGTATTGCGCCATGATGGCCGAGAACCGTGGTCTGGTGCTGGTTGCCGAGGACGAGCGGCCCATCGCCGACCTGCTGGGCATGTACCTGCGTCGCGAGGGCTTCGGGGTCCACACGGTCGCCGACGGCCAGGACGCGCTGACCGCCGCGCGCCGCCTGCACCCGGTCGCCGTGGTCCTCGACGTCGGTCTGCCGAGCATGGATGGCACCGAGGTGTGCCGGACCCTGCGCGCCGAGGGCAGCACCGTGCCGATCCTGTTCTGCACCGCCCGCGACGACGAGATCGATCGGGTCCTCGGCCTGGAGATGGGCGGCGACGACTACATCACCAAGCCGTTCAGCCCCCGCGAGGTCGTGGCTCGCGTGAAGGCCGTCCTGCGCCGAGGTGGCCCGGTCGCCTCGGACGAGGAGCGTCCCCTGGTCATCGGTGAGGTCGAGCTCAACCGGGCCCGCCATCGGGTCACCGTCGGTGGTCAGGTCGTCGAGCTCACGGCGACCGAGTTCGACCTCCTGGCCTACCTGATGGCCCGCCCCGGCCGGGTGGTCACCCGCGACCAGCTGCTGTCGGCCGTCTGGGGCTACTCGGCCGCCGCAGGGACCCGCACCGTCGACGTCCACATCGCGCAGGTGCGCGCCAAGCTGGGCGAGGCCAGCCCCATCCGCACGGTGCGCGGGGTGGGCTACAGCGCCGAGCCGGCATGACCCGCACGCCCCTGGCGCGCCGACTGCCCCTGGTGATGGCCGGCGTGGCGACCATCGCCGTGCTCATCGGGGCACTGGTCTCGTGGCCGCTGCTCGTGCGCGCCGCCGACGCCTCGGCGCGCAAGGCCCTGGCCCGGACCGCCGACCTGACCGCCGAGGCGCTGCAGCGCAGCTACGAGGGCGGCGAGCCGCTCGGCGGCCGGGGCATCAACCGCATCGAGGCGCTGCTCGCCCCGCAGCAGGTGACCGCGTACCTGGTGATCCAGGGGTCCCAGGTGCCCTCCCCGCTCAGCGCCGCCGACGTCACGACGGTCACCGGCGGCGGTGACATCAGCGCCAAGCGGCTGGCCCTGTCCGGGGCGAGCTTCATCGAGGGTCGGGCCGTGGTCGACGGCCTGGGGATCCTGCTGGTCCAGCCGACCGCGGTCTCCCGCGACCTGAGCTCGCCCGCGCTGGCCCGGCTGGCGGTCGCGCTGGCGCTGGGACTGACCGTGGCCGTGGTCGTCGGCTACGTGGTGGCCCGTCGGTTGACCCGTCCGCTCGGGGAGGTGGCCGCGGCAGCCCACGCGATGACCACGGGGCAGCGTGACGTGCGGATCGATCCGCACGGCCCGCAGGAGGTGGCCGACCTCGCCGAGGCGCTCAACGGCCTCGCGGCGGCGCTGGCCGACAGCGAGGACCGCCAGCGCGAGTTCTTCCTGACGGTCTCCCACGAGCTGCGCACTCCGCTGACGTCGATCAAGGGCTACGCCGAGGCGCTGTCCGACGGCGTCGTCGAGCCGCACGACATCCCGGCGGTGGCCGGCGTCGTGCGCGCCGAGGCCGACCATCTCGACCGGCTGGTGGCCGACCTGCTCGACCTGGCCCGACTGGGCGCCGTGGATGTGCGCATCCAGCCGCTGGACATCGACCTGGCGGTCCTGGGCCGTGACGCGGTCTCCGTGTGGCGGGATCGGGCAGCCCGGGTGGGGGTCCGGCTGGTCGATGAGGTCGACCGCACGCCGACCCCGGTGCGCACCGACCCCAACCGGGTCCGCCAGATCATCGACAACCTCATGGAGAACGCCCTGCGGGTGACCGGCGAGGGTGCCCCGGTGGTCCTGGCGGTGGGCCCCGGCCCGTTGCCGGGGCAGTTCCTCGTCGAGGTGCGCGACGGCGGCCCGGGACTGACCCGCGATGACCTCAGCGTCGCGTTCGAGCCCGGCGAGCTGCACGCCCGCTACCGGGGTGTGCGCAAGGTCGGCTCGGGGGTGGGGCTGGCCCTCGTGGCCCGCCTGGCCCAACGGCTGGGGGGCGTGGCGACGGCCGGGACGGCCGCGGAGGGCGGGGCCGCGTTCCGGGTGGTGCTGCCCGTGGTCCCGCCGGAGGTCGAGGCCCGGGCGGTCACCCCGCCGGCGAGGCCAGCCAGGGAACTGCCAGGCGCAGGGCCCACCACGCCAGGGTGAGCAGCATCAGCACCTGGATCGTGCGGTTGCTCACCCCCACCGGGCGATCACCGCGCCAGGCCCGCACGGTCCAGCGCAGCCAGGCCACCAGCGCCAGCGGCAGCACGACCAGCACCAGCAGGGCGTTGTGGTCCAGGGCGGGGACCACCTGACCGTGGGCCAGGCAGGCCGCCGCTCGGGTCGCGCCGCAGAACGGGCAGTCCAGCCCGGTGATCGTGCGCCATGGGCACAGCGAGGGGCCGGCGTCGCCGGGGTCCAGGACGGCCACTGCGGCCCACGCCGCGGCGGTCGTCGCCATCGCCGCGACCGGCCCGGCGAGGCGACGCGCACGGCGGGTGCGCGGCGGGTCGGCGAGCAGCGTCATGCCCGGCAGGGTACCCCGGGACCGCGGGCCGCGGGTCGTCGCGACAGGGGCGGTTGGTCGGGGAGGGGGTGCTTTGCGTACCCTCATGCCAGTGTCCCGGCTGGAGGAGGCGAGCGTGAGCGTTCTGGACGACATCCTCGCCGGTGTTCGGGCCGACGTCGCCGAGCGCATGGAGCGCGTCCCGCTCGACCGGCTCAAGGAGCGCGCCGAGCAGGCGCCGCCGGCCCGCAGCGGCATCGCAGCCCTGCGCCACGACGACGAGGTCACGGTCATCGCGGAGGTGAAGCGGTCCTCGCCGAGCCGCGGTGCGCTGGCCGCGATCGAGGACCCGGCCGCCCTGGCGCGGGAGTACGAGGCAGGTGGTGCCCACGCCATCTCGGTGCTCACCGAGGGGCGACGGTTCGGGGGCTCGCTCGACGACCTCGTGGCCGTGCGCCATGCCGTGGACGTGCCGATCCTGCGCAAGGACTTCATCGTGTCCTCCTACCAGCTGTGGGAGGCACGGGCCGCGGGGGCCGACATCGTGCTGCTGATCGTGGCGGCCCTGACCCAGGAGGCGCTGGTGAGCCTGCACGAGCGGGCGCTGTCGATCGGGCTGACGCCCCTCGTGGAGGTGCATGACGTCGATGAGGTGCCCCGAGCCCTGGAGGCCGGGGCGGGCATCATCGGGGTCAACGTCCGCGACCTGCGGACCCTCACCGTCGACCGCGAGCACTTCGCCCGGGTGGCGCCCTACATCCCCGACAGCGTGGTGCGGGTCGCCGAGAGCGGCGTGCGCGGGCCGCACGACCTCATCGCCTACGCCAACGCCGGTGCCGATGCCGTCCTGGTCGGCGAGAGCCTGGTGACCGGCGGTGACCCGCGGCAGGCCGTGCACGACCTGGTCACGGCCGGTGCCCACCCCGCCCTGAAGCACGGCCGGCCATGAGCGGCGACCTGCCCTCGCACGGGCTCATCCCCGCCCTGCCGGGCGTCCCGGACGCGGCCGGTCACTTCGGGATCTTCGGGGGCCGGTTCGTCCCGGAGGCCCTGATCGCCGCGCTCGACGAGCTGGCGGCCGCCTATGCGGCTGCGGCGGCGGACCCCACCTTCCTGGCGGAGCTGGACCACCTGGCCCGGACCTACACCGGCCGGCCCACCCCGATCACCTCGGTGCCGCGGTTCGCCGTCGCCGGTGGTGTTCCCGGGTCGATCGTGCTCAAGCGCGAGGATCTCAACCACACGGGGTCCCACAAGATCAACAACGTGCTCGGACAAGCCCTGCTCACGGTCCGGATGGGCAAGAAGCGGGTGATCGCCGAGACCGGGGCTGGGCAGCACGGGGTCGCCACGGCGACCGCCGCGGCGCTGATGGGCCTGGAGTGCGTGGTCTACATGGGTGCCGAGGACACCCGCCGCCAGGCGCTGAACGTGGCCCGGATGCGGCTGCTGGGCGCCGAGGTGGTGCCGGTGACCGCCGGGTCGCAGACCCTCAAGGACGCGCTGAACGAGGCCATGCGCGACTGGGTGGCCAACGTGGAGGACACCCACTACCTGCTGGGCACGGTGGCCGGGCCGCACCCGTTCCCGCAGATGGTGCGCGACTTCCACCGGGTCATCGGCCTGGAGGCGCGTGCGCAGGTGCTCGAGGAGCACGAGCGGCTGCCCGACGCGGTCGCTGCCTGTGTCGGGGGCGGCTCCAACGCCATCGGGATCTTCCACGCGTTCCTCGACGACCCGGTGGCCCTGCACGGGTTCGAGGCGGGCGGCGAGGGCGTCGAGTCCGGCCGCCACGCGGCCACCATCACGGGTGGCTCGGTCGGGGTGCTGCACGGGACGCGGTCCTTCCTGTTGCAGGACGACGACGGCCAGACCATCGAGTCGCACTCCATCTCCGCCGGCCTGGACTACCCGGGGGTCGGCCCGGAGCACGCCTGGCTGGCCCAGACCGGGCGGGCGCAGTACCACCCGATCACCGACACCGAGGCGATGGAGGCGTTCGGGCTGCTGTGCCGCACCGAGGGCATCATCCCGGCGATCGAGAGCGCGCATGCCCTGGCCGGCGCGCTGCAGGTCGGCCGCGGGCTCGGCCCGGACGCGCTGATCCTGGTGAACCTGTCCGGCCGTGGGGACAAGGACGTGGCGACCGCGGCGCGCTGGTTCGGCATCGACCTGGGGGAGGTGCCGCGGTGACGCCGCTGCGCGAGACGCTGGAGCGGGCGCGCCGGGAGGGCCGTGCGGCCCTCGTCGGGTACCTGCCGTCGGGCTTCCCCACGCAGCCCGAGTCGGTCGAGCTGATGTCGGCCATGGTGCGCGGCGGGGTCGACATCATCGAGGTGGGACTGCCCTACAGCGACCCCGTGATGGACGGCCCGACGATCCAGGCCGCGGTGGACCGGGCGCTGTCCGGCGGCTCCAGCGTTGCCTCGGTGCTGCAGACGGTCGCCGGGGTGGCCCGGACCGGAGCCCCGACCCTGGTGATGTCGTACTGGAACCCCATCGAGCGGATCGGCACGGCGACCTTCGCCCGGCGGCTGCGGGAGGCCGGGGGCGCCGGGGCCATCACCCCGGACCTGACCCCGGAGGAGGCGGGCGACTGGTGCTCGGCCACGGATGCCGAGGGACTGGACCGGGTGTTCCTGGTCGCCCCGTCGAGCACCGACGCCCGGATCGCCGCAGTCGCCTCGGTGACCACCGGATTCGTCTACGCGGCCTCCACGATGGGGGTCACCGGTGCGCGGGCCACCGTCGGGTCCCGTGCGCGCGAGCTGGTCGGGCGGGTGCGGGCGCTGACCGCCCTGCCGGTGGCGGTCGGCGTCGGGGTGTCGACCGGTGCCCAGGCCGCCGAGGTCGCGGCCTATGCCGACGGCGTCATCGTGGGCTCGGCGTTCGTGTCGCGGATCCTGGCCGCCGCCAGCCAGGCCGAGGCGGTGGCCGCCGTGGAGCAGCTGGCCGGAGAGCTCGCCGAGGGCGTGCGCTCCGGGTCGGTGGCCCGAGGCTGACGGCGGGTCCCGGCCCCGGGTCGGACCGCCCGCCGGTCAGACGTAGCGGTACAGCACCATCGCGGCGAGCACGGCGATCACGATGATCACGCCGGCCACGTCCGCGCCGAGGCGCAGGGGTCGCTCGAGCCGGCGCCGCGCCGCCTCGCCGAGGTTGCCCTCCAGGATGTTGACCCGCGTCATGGAGGCGAACACGAGCGTGGTGGTCACGGTGATCAGCAGGCACCAGGGGCACAGGGCGTGGATCTGGAAGTACGCCTGGTAGAACAGCCAGTAGGCGAAGGCCAGGCCGATGGAGTAGATCGCCTGCGCCCAGAGCATGAACCAGCGCGGGAACCGGACCCCGCCCAGGGCCGCCACCGCGACGGTGATCACGACCGGCTCGGCGATGAGGCCGAGGAAGGCGTTGGGGAACCCCAGCAGGTTGGCCTGCCAGGTCAGCCCGACCGTCGCGCAGGAGATGGTGGCCGAGATGTTGCACGAGAGGTCGGCCTCGGGGTTGGCCGCCAGGGTGACGGCATCGATCGACAGCACCAGCGAGGCCACCAGCCCCACGAGGCTGGACAGCAGCATCTCCACGAACGCCCAGCGGTGGTAGGGGCCGGTGGCCGGCGTCGCGGCGTGGGACGCGGCGGGGTCGAGGGTGTCGGTCGGGGCGTCCACGGGCCCTCCTGGTCGGGATCGTGCCAACGGTGGCGACCCGTGGCGGGTCACGATGCTAGTCGAGCCGGGGGCTGGCGCCCGGTGGCCGCCACGCGGCGGCGCACTCCCGACCCGGACATGTCGGGTAGTCTGACCGGGCGCACCCCGAGGAGGTTCCCACCGTGGCGAAGGACGACAAGCCCAGCGGCCAGCCGGCCCCGAACGCCCGGGCGCTGGCCGCCCAGGCCCGGGCCGAGTCCGAGGCCGCTGAGCGCCGGCGGGAGCGGATGATCCGCATCGGCGGTGCCGTCGTGGTGGTCCTGGTGGTCGCCGGGCTGCTGGCCGTCGGCTTCTTCGCCGGCCGGGACAACGGCACGGACGCCGGGGCGGCGCCGACCGCCGATCCGGCTGCGGCGCTTCCCGCCGGGGTCGACCCGGGCAGCTACGGCGTGCCCTACGGCACCGGGTGGACGGCGGACAACGCCGCCTCGCTGCCCACGCTGGAGATCTTCGAGGACTTCCAGTGCCCGGGCTGCCGCCAGCTCGAGGCCTCGGTGGGCGAGGACATCCAGCAGCTGGCCGAGGACGGCGACGTGAAGCTGCTCTACCGGCCGGCCACGTTCCTGGACCGCAACTTCCCCGAGTCCGACAACAGCTCCGCGCGGGCGGCGGCTGCCTGGGGCTGCGCCGTCGACGCCGGCAGGACCGCCGAGTACCACAACGGGATCTACGCGATGCAGCCCGAGACCGAGGGGCAGGGCTACACCGAGCAGCAGCTGCTCGACCTCGGCGCGAAGGTCGGGATCACCGGTGAGCAGTACACGACCTTCGAGTCGTGCGTGAAGGACGGCACGTACCTGTCCTGGACCGCCAACAGCCAGCAGGCGTTCGAGCAGGCCGGTATCGCCAGCACGCCGACGGTGCGCCTGAACGGCACCGACCTGAGCATCGAGGACGTCTACGACATCGTGACGCTGAAGAAGCTGATCGCGGGCGCGACCGCCTCGTGATGCTGGCCCTGCCCGCCGCCATCCCCAGTCCGCCGGAGTCGGTCTGGTACCTGGGCCCCCTGCCGCTGCGTGCGTATTCCCTGTGCATCCTCGCGGGGATCTTCGTGGCGATGTGGCTCGGGGACCGCCGGTGGGTGGCCCGGGGCGGCCAGCCGGGGCTGGTGTACGACGTGTCGATGTGGGCGGTGCCGTTCGGGATCCTCGGCGGGCGGCTGTACCACCTGGTCACCGACTGGCAGACCTACTTCGGCCAGGGCGGTCGGGGCCTCGGCGCCGCACTGCGCATCTGGGAGGGCGGCCTCGGGATCTGGGGGGCCGTCGCCCTCGGCGGGGTCGGGGCCTGGATCGGCTGCCGGCGCGCGGGGGTGCCGCTGGCGGCGTTCGCGGACTCGATCGCGGTGGGCCTGCCGGTGGCCCAGGCCATCGGCAGGTTCGGCAACTGGTTCAACCAGGAGCTGTTCGGCCGGCCGACCGAGCTGCCGTGGGGCCTCGAGATCGACCTGGCGCACCGCCCGGACGGGTACGAGCAGTACGCGACGTTCCACCCCACCTTCCTCTACGAGGCCCTGTGGCTGCTGGGGGTGGCGGGCCTGGTCGCCTGGGCCGACCGGCGCTGGACGCTCGGGCACGGCCGAGCGTTCTCCCTGTATGTCATGGCCTACTGCCTCGGCCGGCTCGGGGTGGAGCTGCTGCGCATCGACGAGGCGACCCGCATCCTCGGGATCCGCGTCAATGTCTTCACCGCCGTCGTGGTCGGGGTGGGCGCCCTGGTGCACTTCGTCGTCACCGGACGGCGCCACCCCGGGCGCGAGGCGCCCGAGGAGCTGCAGCCCCGGTCTGCGGTCGCCGTCGCCGCCTGACCCGGCCCGCACCGCGGTCGCAGGTGTCGACGGCGACCTGCGCGTTCCCGCAGTCAGGCCACGACCCGCCCTCCTGCGCGGGCTCCCCGGGTGCCCGATCCCGAGCTGGAGGTCCCGCTGTGATCGGGACTTCTGGCGTGCGACACGTGCCCTTGGCGACGTGGTCGGGAAGGCTTGCCTGCCTACGCTGGGTGCGTAGTTGAATGCTGTATCACTCCCAGGAGGAACCATGAAGTCCGCACCGAAGTGGGTCGCCATCCTGCTCTACATCGCCGGGGCCGTGCTGCTCGTCGGCGGGGCATCGACGTGGGTGACCGTCTCCAACCAGCTCAGCCAGGAGCGCATCACGGTCACCGACGACGCACCCTGCATGGCAGGCAAGCCGGTCAACGGCCCGATCGACGCCTACTGCATGGCCGAGATCATCAAGCACCACGCCAACGAGGCGACCGGTGGCAAGACCTACTCCGAGCTGGACCGCGAGGACCCGCTGCGGACCGTGGCGATGAACGCCTCGTTCCTGCGCTCCTCGCTGTTCACCTCCGTGGTGGCGTTCGGCGTGGCCGCCTTCGCGATGGGCATCGGCGTGCTGTCGCTGCTGATCGGGCTGGCCATCAGCGCCCTCGACAAGCGCACCCGCACCGCCGCCGCGCCCGAGCCGCTGGTCAGCGCCTGACCGACGCGGCCCCTGCGATGCCCGCTCCCAGGTTCGGGGGCGGGCATCGCGGTGTCACCAGCCCTCGGACAGCACGGCCTCCAGCGCGGCCAGCAGGTGGTCGACGCCGGCGGCGTCGATGCACAGCGGCGGCTTGATCTTGAGCACGTTGCGGTGGTCGCCCGTGGCCGCCATGACCACCCCGAGGGTGCGCAGCCGCTCGCAGATGGCCGCGGTCGCCGCGGTCGCCGGGGTCCGCGACGCGCGATCGGTGACCAGCTCCAGACCCAGGTAGAGGCCGCGTCCATGCACCGCACCGGCCACGGCGTGGCGCTCGACGAGCTGCTCCAGACCGCCGCGCAGGCGTGCGCCCATGCGGACGGCGTTGCCCGGGAGGTCCTCGTCGCGCAGCGCCTGCAGGGTGGCGATCCCCGCGACCGCGCCCAGGGGCGTGCCACCCATGGAGGAGAAGAACGACCCCTCCGCAGTGAACGACTCCGCGATCGCCGCCCGGCACACCACGGCCGCGACCGGCACACCGTTGCCGGTCGCCTTGGCCAGGCAGACGATGTCGGGGACCACGCCGTGCGCCTGGAACCCCCAGAAGTGCGAGCCGAGCCGGCCGTAGCCGACCTGGACCTCGTCGGCGATGACGAGGCCCCCGGCGGCCCGGACATCGGCGTAGACCTCGGCCAGGTACCCCACGGGCAGCTCGATGCCCCCCGCGTTGCCGTTGAGCGCCTCGCACACGAACGCGGCCGGCGATCGACCCGCGGCGGCCAGCTCGGCCAGGATGCGGCGGACGTCGTCGGCGTAGCGGGTCGCCGCATCCGGGCCCAGGTGGGCGCCGCGGTACAGGTTGGGCGGCTCGGCCAGGTGCACCCACGGCGGCCGGGTTCCCAGCGCGTTCGGGTTGTCCATCAGGGCCGAGCTGATCTCGTCGCTGGCCGTGGTCCAGCCGTGGTAGCCGGTGCGCAGGGCGATGGTGTCGCGGGACCCGGTCGCGACCCGGGCCAGCCGCAGGGCCAGGTCCACGGCCTCGGACCCCGTCGACACCAGGAGCACTCGGTCCAACGGCGCCGGCAGGGTCTCGAGCAGCAGCTCGGCGAACCGCACGGGGGCCTCCTGGTGGAACCGGGAGTTGGTGTTGAGGGTGCGCAGCTGCCGCGAGACCGCGTCCGCCACGGCCGGGTGGCTGTGGCCGAGCACCGCGACGTTGTTGACCGCGTCCAGGTACGAGCGACCGTCGGTGTCGACCAGGTGGTGGCGCCACCCCCGCGCGACCTGCGGCGGTGCGGCCCAGTAGTGCTCCTGCACCCCGGCCAGGACGGCCTCCCGGCGGCGCAGCAGCCCGGCGGGATCGCCGGGCGGCCCTGCCGGTGGCAGCCCCAGCAGGCAGGGACCCGGGTCCGGGCACAGCTCGGACCACGCCGGAGCCAGGCTCGGCGCGCAGTGGGTGGGCGCCCGCAGCCCGCTGGCGACCAGCTGGACATGAACGTGGTCGGGCATGCCAGCCGCCTCGGCCGGGGCCGCGGCCGCCACCGTCGCCCCGGCGCGCACCAGCGAGCCGTGGGGCAACCGGGGGGTCACGCCGCCGAGGACCACGTCCCAGCCGGCAGTTCCGGCAAGCCTGAGCACCCCGGGAGACTCGGGCACCACCCGGCACGGCCACGGCGCGGACACCTCGGTGCCCACCGGCACCACCACGTCGACGCCGAGGTGGACGGTGGCAGGCTCGACGAGGCTGGGCGCCGGCGCGCGCTGCACGTGGGCCTGGCCGTACCCGACCAGCCCGCCCCTGACGGCCGCCGACCGGATCCGCGCCGACAGCAGCGGGGGGTCGGCCCACCCGCCGTCGTCGAGCAGCGCAGACGTGGGGGAGAGGTCCACCGCAGGCAGCTGGGCCGCCCCCGCGATGAGCGGGGCCGTCGCCGCCGGCAGCGACGCCGACCGGGGGGCCAGGCCCGCGGCCCGCCGCATCGCCGCGGTGCCCAGCTCCAGGGGCATCGCCGCCACCAGCGCCAGGACCTGGCGGTCCACGGCCAGGTTCTCCGCCAGATAGGGGTTGTCCGGCTCGCTGCGCAGCTGGTGGGCCGTCCCCGCCAGCCCGGCGCAGGCCCGCCCCACCACCATCGGCCACAGCGCCTCGACCTCGACGACCTCCAGGGGCTGGGTTCGCAGGAACCCGACGAGCACGTCGGCGGCGATGCGCAGCGGGGCGCGGTGGTCCTTGACCAGGCTGGCGCAGATGGTCACCGCGACCTCAGCGGCGCGCCAGGTGTGCATCAGGTCGCCGAAGTCGATCACCCCCGCCGGGACCGGTCGCCCGTCCGGACCGGGATCGGCCACGACGTTGAAGTCGGTGATGTCGCCATGGATGACCTGCACGGGCAGGTCGGTCGCGACCGGGGCCAGGGCGACCCGCGTCGCCGAGGACAGCCGCAGCACGGTCTCGGCCAGGTCCGGGGGCAGGCTGGTGGCCAGGGCGGTGACCACCTCGGCACTGCGGCGCACATCCCACTGCTGGGCGACGTGCGCGCCCGGGTGGTCGAACCGGGCCAGGCCCGCGCTCACCCGCCCGGCGATCTCGCCGAGGGCCCGGGCGGTCCGCGGGGCCAGGTAGCCCGGGGTGGTCAGCGGCAGGCCCTCGACGTACGTCAGCAGTCGGACGCTGTGGGGCTGCCCGCTCAGGCTGACCACCT
>JBDHZV010000009.1:0-46465 GCA_039812125.1 Candidatus Nanopelagicales bacterium | reverse complement strand
GTCACTCACCCCAGTCGTGCCGCGTTCGCACGACGAGGGCCGGCCTCCCCGTGGAGCGCCGGCCCTCGTCGTCGCTGCGGCCCCTGTCGCGAGCCCTACACCCGCTCCCCCTCGCCCGGGCGCCCGGATCGGGTCGGGATCGGGTGGGCCGAACCGCGATCGGGTCGGGTTCCGGAGCGGAACTGCTCCGGAACCCGACCCGATCCACACCCCGGAGGGGCGCCCGTGCTGCGGGGATCCCTCAGGCCTGGGCCATCGGGTGGGCCGTCACCGTCACGCGCGCGCTGCCCCCTGAGGCATGCACGCTCACGCCGGTGTCGGCCGGATCCGGGTAGATCCGGGCGCTCAGGGCCAGCCGCCCACCGTCGACGAAGACCTCGACCGAGGAGCGGTCGGCGAGGATGCGGGCCTCGACCCGCGCCCCCGGCCGGAACGACCCGGTCCAGGCCCCGCCCTCGCCGCGCGGCAGCGCCGAACGGTCCAGCGTGGCCGCCCCGGAGTGTGGGTCGAGGGTGAGCACCACCGCCCCGGCCGCCCCCTCACGCAGACGTACGTGGACCAGCGCCCCGGGCGCCGCCTCGGCAGCCACGACCAGGTCCACCGCGGTCGAGTCCACCCCGTCGAGGGCCACGCCCTCGTCGGCCCCCAGCGTCACCTGGTGGTGCACCGGCTCGCCGCGCAGCGCGTCCAGCTCTGCCACGGGCCACTGCAGCACCTCGTCGCCGTCCACGCGGACCACGCGGGGCACGGTCAGGCAGTGCACCCATCCGGTGGCCACCGTCGGGTGCTTGACTGCCAGGGGCGGCTGGGTCGGGTGGTCGGGCATCCCCATCCAGGCGACGAGGATGGTGCGGCCGGACTCGTCGACGAACGACTGCGGGGCGTAGAAGTCCGGACCGGCGTCGAGCCGGCGGAAGTCCCCGCCGGTGAACCGCCCGGCCGCCAGGTCCAGCGCGCCCACGGCGTACATGACCACGTCCTGGAACTGCTCGGCGGCATCGGGCCCGTGGTCCAGCTGCGGGGAGATCACGAGCACGTCGGCCCCGTCGACCCGGAGCAGGTCCGGGCACTCCCACATGTACCCCAGCGGCTGGTCGGCACCGCCGGCGATCGGCCCCACGAGCTGCCAGTCGAGCAGGTCCTCGGAGGTCAGCAGCAGCGCCGTCCCGTGCAGGTCGTCGGTCTGCGCGCCCAGGACCATCCAGTACCGGTCGTCCTGGCGCCACACCTTGGGGTCGCGCTGGTGCGGGGTGCACCCCGGCAGGTGACTGATCACCGGGTTGGCGGGGTGCTTGGTGACGACGCCGTCGGCTCCCAGCACCGCCACGTTCTGGTACGGGTAGCGCTGCCCGGCATCGCCCCGGACGTTGCCCGTGTACACGAAGTGGACCGCGCCGTCGTGCACGATCGCGCTGCCGGAGTAGCAGCCGTTGCGGTCGTAGGGGTCACTGGGGGCCAGCGCGATCGGCGCCTCGGTCCAGTGCACCAGGTCCGTGCTGGTCAGGTGGGCCCAGAACTTCAGTGCGTGGGCCGTCGCGAAGGGGTGCCACTGGTAGCACAGGTGGTAGGTGCCGTCGTGCTGCACCAGGCCGTTGGGGTCGTTGAGCAGCCCGACCGGGGGCTGCACGTGGAACGCCAACCGCCAGGGATCCGTCGCGATGCCCTCGGGCCGCGTGCGGACCGCCTCGGCTGCGCGCTCCCGGAGCTCGGCGTCGACGGGACCCTGCTCGGCGGTGGTCATGGGGCGCAATCCTCTCTCGATGTCGGCAACGTGCGGGGTCCAGATGGTCGTGCGCCCCCGGTCCAGGACAGGACCGGGGGCGCACTGGGGGTCAGGAGAGCGTCTTGTCGAGCTCCTTGGCCCGCTCGATCGCGACGTCCTCGACCTCTTCCTCGTTCATCTCGTCCTCGGCCTCCTTGGCCCAGCCCCGCGCCTTGTAGATGGCGAAGGTGGCCACGACGGCGACCGCGACTGCGATCGCGAAGCCGATGATGTAGTTGAGGATGTCGGCGGAGTCCACCAGGGCCAGGCCCGGGATGCCGGTGACGCCGATGCCCTTCATGCCCACGCCCATGCCCACGATGTAGGCACCACCGCAACCACCGCCGAGCAGGCCGGCCAGGAACGGGGTCAGCAGCCGCAGGTTCACACCGAAGATCGCGGGCTCGGTGATGCCGAGGAAGGCCGACACGGTCGACGGGATCGCGATGTCCTTCATCTTGGTGTTGCGGTTGCGGATGAGCAGCCAGGCGGCGAAGCAGGCGGCGCCCTGGGCGACGTTGGACATCGACCAGATCGGCAGCAGCGGGTTGATCAGGTACTGCGGATCAGCCAGCAGGCCGGCCTCGACCGCGTGGAACGAGTGGTGCAGGCCGGTCAGGACCAGCAGCGAGTACGTGCCACCCATGATGAACCCGGCCACCGGGCCACCGAAGTCGAGCAGCCAGACGAAGAAGTCCGAGACCCCGTTGCCCACCAGGCGCATGACCGGGCCGATGACCAGGATCGTCGCGAAACCGGTGACCAGCACGGAGAACAGCGGGGTGAGCAGCGTGTCGAGCACGGTGGGCATCCGCTTGTGGAACCAGTTCTCGACCTTGGCCAGGACCCAGACCGCCACCAGCACCGGCAGGACGGTGCCCTGGTAGCCGATCTTGTCGATGTGCCAGCCGAACAGCACCCAGGACGGGATCTCCTCCACGGAGCCCTGGGTCCAGGCGTTCAGCAGCGCCGGGTGCACCATGATCATGCCGACGACGGCACCGAGGTAGATGTTCGCCCCGAACACCCGGGCCGCGCTGATCGCGATCAGGATGGGCAGGAAGACGAACGCCGCGTTGGCGAACGTGATGATCATGTCCGCGAGGTCCGCGGCCTGGCCGAAGTGCTCGATCAGCGCGGTGTCGCCGAACAGGCCCTTCTGGGTCAGGACGTTGTACAGACCCATCATCAGGCCGGAGGCCACCAGGGCCGGGATCAGCGGGACGAAGATGTCGGACATCATCTTCACGAACCGCTGAGCGGGGTTCATGTGGGCTGCGGCAGCCGCCTTGACGTCGGCGATCGACGCCTCCTTGATGCCGGTCAGCTTCTGGAACTCCTCGAACACCTTGCCCACGGTGCCGGGCCCCAGGATGATCTGGTACTGGCCACCGGCGGTGAACGACCCGGCAACCGCCGCGATCTGCTCGACCTTCTTCTTGTCGGCCTTCGACTCGTCGTTGAGGACCAGGCGCAGCCGCGTCGCGCAGTGTGCGGCACTGGCGATGTTGCCCGGCCCGCCCACATCTTCAAGGATCTGTTCGGCGATCCCCTTGTAGTCCATCCTTCACGCCTCCCTAGCGTTCGTGGACCGGTCCCGAATGGCCCCGGGACTTCTCCGGTCCGACCAGCTCCCTCGCTGGCGTGATTCGAGGATGGCAGAAAACCCACGCGGATGGATTCTTCAACAGTCCAGCCTGAGGTCCGCTGAGCACGGCCGGTCGCTGGAAACGCTTACCACAATGCGGCAACATGGCGGCGGGACGGCCCCGATGCTAGTGGCACTCGGCGACACGCCGACGGTGCCACGCGGGCAGCGCGGCGCTGGCGCGATGGGATGGGCCCGTGGCGACGATCACCGGGGTGCAGGCACTCAGCTTCGACTGCTACGGGACCCTCATCGACTGGGAGCGCGGGATCCTCGCCGTGCTGCGGCCGTGGGCCTCCCGCTGGCACCTGACCGCCAGCGACGACGACCTGCTGGCCGCGCACGCCGAGGCCGAGACCGCCGCCGAGCGGGACCACCCCCACGAGCCATACCCGGCGATCCTGCAGCGCACCATGCGCGGGATCGGTTCCCGGCTCGGCGCGCCGGTGGACGACACCCAGGCCCGCGCCCTGGCCACCTCGGTCCCGGCCTGGCCGGCCTTCCCGGACTCACCGGACGCCCTGACCCGGCTGGCGGCGCGCGTGCCGCTGCTCGTGCTGTCCAACGTCGACCGGGCCTCGTTCGCCGGGTCGAGCGCCCGGCTGGGGGTGGGGTTCACCCGGGTGATCACCGCCGAGGACGTGGGGGCCTACAAGCCCGCGCCCCGCGGCTTCGCCATCCTGCGTGCCGAGGTGGCGGCGCTGGGGATCCCGGCGGAGGGCCTGGTGCACGTGGCCCAGAGCCTGTTCCACGACCACGTGCCAGCCCGGGCGGCGGGGCTGCGCACGGCGTGGATCGACCGGCGCCACGACCGGCCCGGCTGGGGCGCCACGCCGCCGCCCCCGGCACGGGTGACCCCGGACTGGACCTTTCCCACGCTCGCCGCGCTCGCCGACGCCCTGGGCGCCTGATCCACGCCGGTCGGCCCGCCCGGTCGCCAGGTCCTAGGACGCCAGTCGCTCGGGCTCGCGGGTCAGCCCCCGCAGGTATGCCGGCGCCATCCGGCGCCAGTAGTACCCGCGATGGGCGCGCTCGTCCCATTCCTCCAGGGTGTGCGGGACCCCGAGCGTGGTCAGGATCTGGCTCAGCCGGTAGTTGTTCTCCAGGAAGGGATCCTCGCGACCGATGACCAGGACGATCTCCATGCGACGCAGCGCCCGCAGCCGCCAGCCCCGCACGTAGGGCAGGTACTTCACGGGGCTGTTGGCGAAGACCTTCTCGTCGCGGTGGCCGTCCAGCAGGTCCCGGAAGCTCTCCACGCTCAGGGTGGGGTCGTAGCGACCGGAGAACGCGACGAGCTTCTGGAACCGGTGCGGGTGCCGGAAGGCCAGGTTGGCGGCATGGAAGGCCCCCATGGAGCAGCCGTGGGCGATCGTCACGGGGTTGTCGTTGCGCCGGTGCATGAACGGCAGCACCTCGTCGATGAGGTACCGCTCGTACTGCAGGTGGCGGACCACCCGGTCCTCGGGTCGGACCCAGTCGGCGTAGAAGCTCTCCGCGTCGATGCTGTCGACGCAGAACAGCTGCATCTCGCCGGCATCGATGCGGTCGCGCAGGGTGTCCACGATGCGCAGGCTCTCGTACTCGTCGAACCGGGCCGCTCGCGTGGGGAACACGAGGACCTTGGCCCCGGCATGGCCGAAGACCAGCATCTCCATGTCGCGCCCGAGGTTGGGGCTGTGCCAGCGGTGGTATTCACGATTCAGGTCCATCGGCGCGGGGAACCTCCTCACGTCGGCAGTGCCACTCCTGCCACTGACCGTAGGCTCCCCATATTTCCCGGACGTGAAACCAAGGTCACGATCTGGGGAACGCTGGTCGACGCGAGCTGATCGAGGCTGACCGCCCGGCGGGGTATCCCTGTTCACCTTCAGGCCCTACGATCCGGCCGTGGCCAAGAGCAAGGACGACAGCAAGTCCCGGGACGACAAGATCGCCAAGGCGTACGCGGACTGGCAGTCCGCGGAGGGCAAGTACGGCGAGGCCCTCGCGCGCTTCACCAAGGACGGCCAGCCCGAGAGTGTGAGCAAGGCTTCCGCCCTCGCGCTGGCCGAGCTGCGCGGTGCGGCCGACGCCAAGATGAGCACCTACTTCAAGCGAGCCGTCAAGGCCTCCTGAGGCACCCACGGCACCAGCCGCGGCGGTCAGGCCGCGGTCCGGCGCTCGATCTCGCCCTTCAGCGCGTTGATCCAGGTGGTGACGATATGGCGCGCGTCGTCGTCGAACCCGGACGCCTCATCGACGAGACGGGACTCCTGGTGGGCGAGCTCGGTGCGCAGCTCGTCAAGGCTGTACCCCTCGTGGAGCAGGGCCTTGACCTCCGGTGCGGTGGGATCAGGTGCGGGCATCGTCGTTCCTTCCCTCGGGCCGCACCCCGCGCCGGGCGCCCGGCGCGGCGCTGGTGTGCGGCGGCCTTGCACCGTCCACGCTACGCACCCGACGCCCGTGCCGGAAGGGTCGGATGGACCTTGCGGCCCGCGCAGCCCGATGCGCCCGACCCGCCGAGCGTCCGGGCGGCCTTCCTGGGTCAGCCCAGCCGGGTCAGCCCGGCCGGGTCAGGCAACCCGCGGATCAGTCCGGCCGATCAGTCCGGCCGGGTCAGCCACCACGCGGTGTAGGGGCGCAGGATGTGGCTGCCGTCGACGGGAGCGACCTCCCGGTCGGTGAGCCGGTCGTGGACCAGGTCCTCGCCGTGCTGGTGGATCTCCCAGGCGGGGATGGCCACGGTGCTGTCGGAGACGTTGTAGACCTGCACGATGTCGCCGGCCGGGTGCTTGCGCACGAACTGCACGACCGCCGGCTGGCTGGTCGGGTAGACCCGGGTGGGCACCGAGGCGTGCAGCGACTCCAGGCTGCGGCGCACCTCGATGAGGTGGCGCAGCCCCGCGTACGTGCGGCCGGCGTCCGTGCGCGGCTCGTGGCGCAGGTCTGCGACGTCCCACGGCATGACGGGCCGGTGCAGCCAGCGGTTGTCGTCGGCGTGCTCGGCGACCTTCCAGAAGTCGTCGTCGTTGCGCAGCGCGAGCTCGTCGCCCATGAAGATCAACGGGATGCCGCCGAAGCCGAACACCATCGCGTAGCCCAGCAGGATGCGGTCGATCGCGGTGCGCCGCTGCCCGGAGCCACGCGCCGTGCCCAGCCCGGCGAGGCTGGCCGCCGTCCCGGAGATGCGCCGGTCGCCGGTGGCGGGGTTCTCCTGGAACGCCATGCCCTCGGCGAACGAGGACGGGTGGGCGCCGATGAAGAACTCCGACAGGAACCCGCGGTGCGCCCAGCCGGACCACCCGATGGCCGCGCAGTCCGCGTCGTCGATCGCCCAGCCGATGTCGTCGTGGCAGCGCAGGTACGTCGCCCACCCGGTGGTCGTCGGGATGTCGTCGAACCGCGACATCGCCACCGCCAGCAGGCGCGCGTCCCGGGCAGCCAGGGCCGACCAGATCTGGACCATCAGGGAGTTGTGGTAGGCGATGTCGGAGACCCGCCCGGCCCGCGGGCCCCGGCCCAGGTACGCGACCAGCTGGCTGGGGGCGACGATCGCCTCGGCCTTGAAGATCAGCGAGGGCGCCCCGATGTGGGCCACGGCGCGCATCACCTGCGTGATGGCGTGCACCTCCGGCTGGTTCTGGCAGTCGGTGCCCATCCGCTTCCACAGGAAGGCGATGGCATCCAGGCGCAGGCAGTCCACGCCGTGGTTGGCCAGGTTCAGCACGATCCCGAGGTACTCGCAGAGCACGTCCGGGTTGGTCCAGTTGACATCCCACTGCCAGGAGTTGAACGTCGTCCACACCCAGCCCCCGGCCTGGTCGTCCCAGGTGAAGTTGCCCGGCGCGAAGTCCGGGAACACCTCCGGCAGGGAGCGCTCGTACTGGTCCGGGATCTCCCGGTCCGGGTACACGTAGAAGTAGTCGCGGTACTTGCGGTCGCCGGCCCGCGCCGCCTGGGCCCACGCGTGCTCGGCGGCGACGTGGTTCAGGACCAGGTCGAGGGTCAGCGAGATCCCCGCCTCGTGGAGCCGGTCCGCCAGGTCAGCCAGGTCCGACATCGTGCCCAGGTCCTCGCGCACCTGGCCGTAGTCCATGACCGCGTAGCCGCCGTCGTTCTCGCCCGGCCGGGGCTTGAGCAGCGGCATCAGGTGCAGGTAGGTGACGCCCAGCTCGCTCAGGTAGCCGATGCGCTCGGCCACGCCGCTCAGCGTCCCGGCGAACCGGTCGGCGTAGCACGCGTAGCCCACCGCGTCCGGCCGCTGGAACCAGTCCGGCGAGAGCACCCGGTCGCGGTCGCGGTCGCGCAGGACCTGCCGACGGGCGGCGTGCCCCGCGGCGATCAGGTCGACGATGCGCTCGGCGACACCAGGCTGCGGGTACACCAGCGGCAGCGCCGTCAGCAGGTCGTCGGACCACCGGTCCCACCGGGCAAGGACATCTCCGGCGTCGGCCTCACCGGCCAGGACGTCGGACAGCCGCTGGCGCAGCTCCTCCGGGGTCCCGGCCCGCGGTCGGGTGGTGCCCACGGCGGACCCGGCCGCCTGATCCAGCACTGACATCCTGGCTCCCTTCGGATTCCCGACCCCAATCCTGCACATCGTCGCGCGGGCGTCCACCGGACGGGGAGGCCATGCCCCAGCGGGGCCGGTTCCAGGCCCCTTCCGGCCCCGGATGGGGGCGATCCAGGCGGCCCGGATCGCGCCCCGGCGTGCCCTGACGACCGCCCGGCACCCGACCGGACCGGCGTGGCGGGCGCCTCGACCGCCATCGGGACGGCCGCGGCAACCCTGAGTAGGGTGAACGCCACCTCGGCCCCCGACGAGCCCGTCCCCCCCACGTGCCCGTGCCCCGACGGGACCCGCCGCGGTGACCAGGAAGGATCCGACGTGGACGCCCGCCTCTCGACGACCGGCACCCTGCGACCCCTGCCCCGGCAGGTCCCCACTGCGACCCCACCCGACGCCGCCGCACCGGCGGCCGCCCCGGCGCCCACCCAGCCCGGCCCGACCGAGGACCCGCAGTGGTACAAGGACGCCGTCGTCTACGAGCTGCACGTCAAGGCGTTCTCCGACTCCAACGGCGACGGCATCGGGGACCTGCGCGGCCTCACCCAGAAGCTGGACTACCTCGCCGACCTGGGCGTGAACACCATCTGGCTGCTGCCGTTCTACCCCTCGCCGTTCCGTGACGACGGCTACGACGTCGCGGAGTACCTGGACATCCACCCGGCCTACGGCACCCTCGAGGACTTCCGCCAGTTCGTGGAGCAGGCGCACGCCCGGGGGCTGCGGGTGATCACCGAGCTGGTGGTCAACCACACCTCCGACCAGCACCCGTGGTTCCAGCGGGCCCGGCTGGCCCCCAAGGGGTCCCCGGAGCGGGACTACTACGTGTGGTCCGACGACCCGACGCTGTTCTCGGGCACCCGGATCATCTTCACCGACACCGAGGACTCCAACTGGACGTGGGACGAGGTGGCCGGCCAGTACTACTGGCACCGGTTCTTCTCCCACCAGCCGGACCTGAACTTCGACAACCCCATCGTGCGCGCCGAGGTGCTGCGCACCCTGCGGTTCTGGCTGGACCTGGGCGTGGACGGGTTCCGGCTCGACGCGATCCCGTACCTCATCGAGCGCGACGGCACCACGAACGAGAACCTGCGCGAGACCCACGAGGTGATCAAGGAGCTGCGCCGGGGACTGGACGCCAGCTACGAGGGCCGGATGTTCCTGGCCGAGGCCAACATGTGGCCCGAGGACGTCCGGGAGTACTTCGGCGACGGCGACGAGTGCCACATGGCCTACCACTTCCCGCTGATGCCGCGCATGTACATGGCCATCGCGCAGGAGGACCGCCACCCGGTCGTGGAGATCCTGCAGCAGACGCCGGACATCCCGGCCTCGTGCCAGTGGGCGATCTTCCTGCGCAACCACGACGAGCTGACCCTGGAGATGGTGACCAGCCGCGAGCGGGACTACATGTGGTCCACGTACGCCGCCGACACCCGGGCCCGGATCAACGTGGGGATCCGCCGGCGGCTGGCCCCCCTGCTGGACAACGACGCCGAGCGGATCAAGCTGATGAACAGCCTGCTGCTGTCCATGCCGGGCTCGCCGTTCATCTACTACGGCGACGAGATCGGCATGGGCGACAACTTCTACCTCGGCGACCGGGACGGGGTCCGCACCCCGATGCAGTGGACCCCGGACCGCAACGGGGGGTTCTCCCGGGCCGATCCGCAGGGGCTCTACCTGCCGGCGATCCAGGACCCGGTGTACGGGTACGCCGCGATCAACGTCGAGGCCCAGCTGCGCGAGCCCGGGTCGCTGCTGAACTGGACCCGGCGGATGCTCGCCGTGCGCAAGACCACCCAGGCCTTCGGCCGGGGCACCTTCACGCTGCTGCAGCCGGGCAACCGCAAGATCCTGGCCTATGTCCGCGAGCACGACGACGACGTGATCCTGTGCGTGGCCAACGTCAGCCGGGCCGCGCAGCCCGTCGAGCTGGACCTGTCCACGTGGGTGGGTCGGGTGCCGGTCGAGATGCTCGGACGCACGGCGTTCCCGACGATCGGCGATCGGCCCTACCAGCTCACGCTGCCCGGCCACGGGTTCTTCTGGTTCCGCCTGGCCACGGACGTGCCCGCACCCGAGTGGCACGAGGTCCGCCCGACGCTGGAGACGATGCCGGTGCTGGTGCTGTTCGACGGGTGGTCGAGCCTGTTCCGCGAGCGGGTCGCCCCGTGGCGGGCCGGCATGGCCGAGCGGCTGTCGAGCCGGTTCGAACGAGAGCTCGTGCCGGCGTTCCTGGCGCGGCAGCGCTGGTTCCCGGCGGGACCCGACCCGGTGGACCGGGTCCGGATCGTCGAGCACGGGGTGCTGACCTCCGGCGGCACCAGCTGGCTGCTGGGGATCGGCGCGGTCACCCGCGCTGGGCAGCCGGAGCGGTACTTCCTGCCGCTGTCGCTGGCCTGGGAGGACCGCGACCCCGAGCGGGTCAGCCAGCTGGGCACCGGTGCGGTCGCCCGGGTCCGCCAACAGGCCGAGGTCGGGCTGATGGGCGACGCCGTCGCCGACGCGGCGTACTACCGGGCGCTGGTCGAGGCGATCGCCGCGGGGGCCAGCGTGAAGTCCGACGGCGCAGGCCGGTTCCGGTTCGTGCCCAGCCCGCTGCTGGCCGAGCTGATGCCCGAGCTTCCCGACGACCTGTCTCCCGTGCGGCTGCCCGGACTGGGCTCGAACAGCAACGCGATCCTCGGCTATGCGCTGTTCCTCAAGACGTTCCGCCGGCTGCGCCCCGGCTTGAGCCCCGAGGTGGAGGTCGGCCGGTTCCTGACCGAGTCCGCCGGGTTCGACCGCATCGTGCCCGTCCTGGGCCACGTCGAGTACGTCGACAAGCAGGGCACGGTCACCACGCTGGCCCTGCTGCAGTCCTACGTGCCCAACCAGGGCGACGCCTGGACGTTCGTCGTCGACACGCTGACCCGCGGCCTGGAGGACTCGCTGACCGGGACCGCCATCGCGCCGGCGCCCGCCCCCGGGGTGCGTCCCGTCCTGCCCAGCGACGAACCGGCGCCACCGGCCGGGGAGCTGGCCGCCCTGGCCGCGACGCTGGGCCGGCGCACGGCCCAGCTGCACGCGGCGCTGGCCGGTGCCACCGGGGACCCGGCGTTCGACCCGGAGCCGGTGACTGCCGACGACATCGCCCGATGGGTGTCCCGCGCGGCCGAGGAGGCCCGGGACACGCTGACCCTGCTCAGCGGGGACAGCATCCCGGGCGAGGCGGCGCCGGCCGCCGCGGGCCTGGTGGCAGCGGGCAGCCGGCTGCTGGAGTGGATCGCCGACGCCGCGTCGGTTCCCCCCACCGGCCTGCGCACCCGCATCCACGGCAGCTTCCAGCTCGACCAGGTCCTGGTCGTGGAGAACGACTTCGTGATCATGGACCTCGAGGGCGACCAGGACGGTGCCCCCGAACAGGCGCGGGCCAAGCACTCGCCGCTGCGCGACGTCGCCCGGCTGCTGCACAGCCTCAACCACGCCCGCAACCGGGCCGTGGCGCGAGCCTCCCAGCACGAGGGCGACGACGAGCGGCTGGCCCCCGGGGCCACGCTCTGGCTGGAGGAGATGCGCGAGGCGTTCCTGGCGGGCTACGCCGACGAGGCGCAGGTCCAGGGCACCATCCCGGACCACGACACCTTCCAGTCGCAGCTGCCGCTGGTCCAGCTGTTCGAGGCCCAGCGCGCCCTCGTGGAGATCCGCTCCCACCTCGCCACCAGGCCCGACATCGCCGCCGCCGCTGCCCACTGGCTGGTCGCCGTCGTCGGCGCGCCGCAGCCGCCGGACGAGCCCCCCGAGCAGTGAGCTGACCGGGCACCCCCCGCCCCGGACCGGCGGGCGGGGGGTTTCGCCCGACTTACACTGATGTCCGTGCGGATCCACGCGGACGGACGGGAGCAGGCATCGTGACCCTCCTGCAGGCCATCATCCTGGGCATCATCGAGGGGCTCACCGAGTTCCTCCCGGTGTCCTCCACCGGCCACCTCACCGTGGCCGAGGGGGTCATGGGGCTGCCGATCGACGATCCCGGCGTCACCGCGTTCACCGCGGTCATCCAGGTCGGCGCGATCGCCGCCGTGCTCGTGTACTTCTGGGCCGACATCGTGCGGCTGGCCATGGCCTGGTTCCGCGGTCTCGCGCACGCCCCGGCACGCTCGGAGCAGGGGTACCGGTTCGCGTGGTACGTGATCATCGGCTCGATCCCCATCGGGATCGTGGGGTTCCTCGGCAAGGACATCGTCGCCGGGCCGCTGCGCAACCTGTGGTTCGTGGTGGCGGCGCTGATCGTGTGGAGCGCGGTGATGTGGGCCGCCGAGCGGGTGGGCCGGCAGGACCGGGGGGAGAACGACGTCACGCTCACCGACGCCCTGGTCATGGGACTGCTGCAGTGCGTCGCGCTCATCCCCGGCATCTCCCGCTCCGGCGCCACGATCAGTGCAGGGCTGTTCCGCAACCTCGATCGCGTCGCCGCCACGCGCATGTCGTTCTTCCTGTCCATCCCGGCCCTGACCGCAGCGGGGCTGTACCAGGTCGTGACCGAGGCCGACGCCATCAGCGGGTCGGTCGGGTGGCCGGCGACGGTGGTCGGCACCCTGGTCAGCTTCTTCGTCGCCTACGCGGCGATCGCGTGGCTGCTGCGCCTGGTGGCCCACCACTCCATCTCGGTGTTCATCCCCTACCGCATCGGGCTGGCCCTGGTGATCGGCGGGCTGCTGGCGACCGGGGTGCTCTCCTCGACCTGAGTCGGACCGGCCGACCGTGCCCGAGGGCCCGGGGGTATGCCGGGGCGCACCGGGGGTAGTCCAACGCCCGGGACGGGGGCCGACCCCATCCTGGGCACGCCGCGGCCGCGGCGGGAGAGGACCACCATGTCGACGACCACCGCCATGCTCATCCACCACCCGATCGACATCGGCCTGGACACGGAACTGCTCGCGGAGGGCATCGACGCGCTCCTGGAGTGCGCGCAGACCTGCACCGCCTGCGCCGACGCCTGCCTGGCCGAGGGCACCGTCGCCGAGCTGCGCCGGTGCATCCGGGCCAACCAGGACTGCGCCGACATCTGCGTGGCGACGGCCCGGGTGCTGTCCCGCCGGACCGGTTCCGTCGTGGCGATCCTGGCCAGCCTGCTGCAGGCGTGCAGCCAGGCATGCCGCACCTGCGGCGAGGAGTGCGCGGCGCACGCCGGCATGCACGAGCACTGTGCGATCTGCGCGGCAGCCTGCCGCCGGGCGGAGGGGGCGGCCGACGACCTGCTCGGGGCGGTCACGCAGCTGATGGCCGCGCCGCCGGCGCAGCGCACCGCGTCGCGCTGACCGGCGCACCGCGGCACCGGCGCGCCCCCCTGCGGGCACCGGCGCTCCTCGTGCGGGGCACCGGCGAGCCCCTGCCGGCACGGCACCGTGACGATCCGGTGGCACGGGCGGCATACTGCACCGTCCCGACGCCGTGTCATGGAGGAGCCATGGGATCCGCCGAGGATGGCAGCGCTGGCGCGCCGCCCCGTCCGCACGCCCCGGCATCGCAGCACGCCCACCCTCACGACCCAGCCGACGACGGGCAGCCGCACGACCACGACCACGACCACCATGGTCACGACCACCATGGTCACGACCACCAGCGCGGTCCCCGGGGGTGGCTGCGCGACGTCGTCCGGCCGCACAGCCACGACAGCGTCGACCGGGTCGACGACGCGCTGGCCGCCAGCGAGGTCGGCATCCGGGCCGTCGTCCTGAGCATGCTCGCCCTGCTGCTCACCGCCGCGGCCCAGGCGGTCATCGTGGTGCTCACCGGTTCCGTGGCCCTGCTGTCGGACACCATCCACAACCTCGCCGATGCGCTGACCGCGGTCCCGCTGTGGGTGGCCTTCCGGATCGGGCGCCGACCCGCGAACGCGATGTACACCTACGGCTACGGCCGGGCCGAGGACATTGCCGGGGTGTTCATCGTGGCGATGATCGCCCTGTCGGCCGTGCTGGCCGGGTACGAGTCGATCCGTCGGCTGCTGGACCCGCAGCTGGTGGCGGCTCCCTGGGTGCTGATCGCCGCGGGCCTCATCGGCTTCGCCGGCAACGAGCTCGTCAGCGCCTACCGGGTCCGGGTGGGCCACCGGATCGGTTCGGCGGCGCTGGTGGCCGACGGGCTGCACGCGCGCACCGACGGGTACACCTCCCTGGCCGTGGTGGTCAGCGGGATCGGGGCCCTCGCCGGCCTGCCGATCGTCGACCCGATCGTCGGGCTGGTGGTGACTGGGGCCATCCTCGTCGTGCTGCGCCAGGCCGCGCGCGACATCTACCGGCGGCTGATGGACGCCACCGACCCGCGGTACGTCGCCCAGATCGAGGCTGTCGCAGCCGCCGTGCCGGGCGTGCGCGCCGTGGAGGAGGTCCGGCTGCGCTGGATCGGCCACCGGATGCGCGCCGAGATCGGCATCGGGGCCGACCCCGCCCTGCCCCTCGACGCGGCGCACGACCTGGCCCACCGCACGGAGGATGCCCTCGTCGAACAGGTCCCCCGCCTGGACGAGGTGCACGTGCACGTCGGACCGGCCGGGCTGGCCGGGCCCCCCTGAGCCGTCCGGGCTGACCGGGCCCCTCGAGCCGTCCGGACGCGGCCGGCGCCGATCGTCGCTGGGCCGCTGGGTGCGCTACCGGACCCGGACCCGGACCCGGCTGGTCAGCGACGACCAGCCGACCGCGTTGCGGGCCCGGACCGACACGTAGTACGTGCCCTTCTTCAGCTTCCCGGTGCGGCACGAGGTCCCGGCCGCCGAGCAGCGCGCCTTCAGGGTGCCGCCGCGCGCCTTCGAGTAGAGCCGGGCCTGGTAGCCCGTGATGGCGGAGTAGCCGTCCCGGACCGGCGCCGCCCAGGCCACCGCCACCCGACGGCTGGCCGCCGTGGCCCGCACCGAGGTGGGCACCGAGGAACGGGTCCGGGGACCGGTGACCGCCAGGGGCGTCGTGGTGGTCTGGCCCGCCGCGGTCTGCACCGCCAGGTGCACGTAGTAGGTCGACCGGGGGCTGCTGACCGTGGCCACACAGCTCGTGCTGCGGGCCGTGGCCGTGCACCGGCCCACCTGGCTGCCCCCGGTCGGCGCGGTGCGCAGGGTGGCCGTGTACCCGGTCACCGGCGATCCCAGGGCCGCTGGCGCCGTCCAGCGCACCGTCACCCTGCCCGCGGCGTAGCTGGAACGCACCGTGGCCGGCCCGGTGGGGGTGACCCCCCGACGCGGCGCGCTCGGCGCCGAGGCGCCCACCGCGTTGGTGGCCGTCACCGACACGTGGTAGCGGGTTCCCGCGACGAGGCCGCCCAGCGTGCATCCGGACATCGTCGCCGGCGCGGTGCAGCGCGCGACGGCGGCGCCGCCCGTGGCCGCCGTCATCGCCTCGGCGGTGTACCCGGTGACCGGCGAGCCGTTCGCGGCGGCCGGCGACCAGCTGACCCGGGCGCCCCCCGGAGCACCGGCCACGCGCACCTCCAGGGGAGCCGACGGCACGGTCCGCGGCGTCGCGCGCACCCGTGGCGCCGAGGGGGCCGACGTCCCCGCGACAGTGGTCGCCGTCACCTCCACGTAGTACGTCCGCCCCAGCGTCGCCGGCAGCCGGCACGACCTCCCGGCACCGTCGGTGCTGCACCGGCCCAGGACCGTCCCCTCGTTCACGGTGGAGTACGCCGTGGCCGTGTAGCCGGTGATCGGGGACCCGCCCCGGGCGATGGGGACCCCCCAGGAGACGGTGACCGAGGACGGCGTCGTGCGCGCCGTGACGCCCAGCGGCTGGGTCGGCGCGACCGGATCGACCCGGGTGTCGCAGGGGGCACCCGCGGTGGTCCGGCAGGACACCGGCGCGCGGTCGAGCCCGGCCAGCTCGATCCGGTCCACCGCGGAGTAGATGGCGCTGCGCCCGGTGTAGAGCAGCGTGTCGGAGGCTGGCTCGACCGAGGTCGGCGCCCCGGAGCGCACGCGCAGTGTCCCGCCGGCGGGGATGCTCGCTGCGCGGGGGAACACGAAGTCCGGCGTGTCCGTGCCCCCGCGGGGGTTCTTGTCCCACAGGCCGTACCCGACCAGGGACACCGGGGCATCGGTGAGGTTGGTCAGGTCGAGGGTCTCCCGGGGCGCCCAGGCCGGGGGCGCCGCGCTCGCCGGGGCCGCGGCAGCCGCCGGCCGGTCGGCGGTGGTGGGCGTGGCCTCGACAGGCTGCGAGGGGGCGCCGGCCCCCCCGGCCGTGGCCACATCCAGGGAGTACGTCGTGCCGTCGGCCAGCCCCTCGAGGACGCAGGAGGTCTCCTGGCCGCTGGGGCTGCAGGTCGCGACCACCTCGGTGCCGAGCACCGCCCGCGCGACGTATCCGGCCGGAGCACCGCCGGCCGGCGCCGCGGGCGCCCAGGTGAGGATCAGCGACCCGGGTGCCGGTGTGGCGGTCAGGCCCGCCGGGACCTCGGCCCAGCCGGTGGCCCCGACGACCACGGGATCGGAGGCGGCGGATGGTGCGGATCCCCCGACCGCGCTGTGCGCCCGCACGGTGAAGGAGACCGGCTCGCCCGGCGCCAGCCCCGCGACGACGCACGACTGCTCCGGGCCCACGGTGGTGCACCCGAGCCCTCCGGGCGCCTGCACGCTGTAGTGCGTCACGGCCGATCCGCCGTCGTCGGGGGGCGCCGCCCAGCGCACCGCCACACCACCGGGCACCGCGTCGGCGCGCACCTGGTCCGGGGCGTCCGGGGCGATCCTCGGGACCACCGGACCGGCACCGGGCGAGGGCTCCGACCAGCCCTGGGCGTTCCGGGCGGCCACGGTCACCGTGTACTGCCGGCCGGGGACGAGCGCCTCGAGCACCGCGGATCGGGCCGACGCTCCCACCGTGACAGCGACGGGGTCGCCGTCCCCCACGGCCGATGCGCTCACCCGGTACCCGGTCACGCCGACGGCATCACCCAGCGACGACGGCACCCGCCAGGTGACCGCCAGGTCACCGGAGCCGTCCGTGGCGGCGGCAGCCCGCACGTCCCGGGGGGCGCTGGGCACGTCCTGCCCCCCGGAGCGGTCCACGGACCCGACCGCGACCTTCCCGCGCAGGGGGTCGACGCAGTCGTCGGGGTCACACGGATACGGGAACCAGGCACGCAGGTTGCCCGTGTCATAGCTGCCGGCATCGTCCATGAGGTAGGCGGCGTCGCCGACGAAGTCCGGGTTGGACACCGGCAGGTTGGTGAACCAGGAGTCCGCCCGACCGGTGTAGTAGATCCCCCGGGCCGGGTCGCTGGTGCCCTTGGCCAGGCGCACCTCCACGCTGCCGCCCGCGGGGACGGAGGCGCCCTTCGGGAACCGGTACGAGTTCAGCGCGGAGTCGCGCAGGACCCACCCGGCCACCGCGACGTCCGCAGGCCCGTCGTTGCGGACGAGCACCGTCTCGTGGCCGGCGACGGACTGGTCCCACGACACCGCCAGGCGCAGCTGGGCCGCCGGGCTCGGGGAGGTCCCGCACAGGTTCGCCGACCACAGCCCGCGACGGGCGTCGGCAGCGTCCTGGGCGAGCACCCGGTACTCGAGGTTGTGCGCGTACTCCGGCTTGAGCGCCGAGCTGCTGGACAGCGGGAACCACAGCACCGTGCCGTCGCTGACCAGCTGCCGGGAGGTGTCGAACCAGTTGCCCTCGTCGTCCATCGCGTAGATCGACCGGACGATCCGCCCGCCGCTGTAGCGGTCCCCGCTCTGGCCGTCCAGGGCGCGCAGCTGGACCGGCGTCCCGGTGGGCAGCAGTGCGCGCAGGGCCGCGCGGGCCTGCGCCGAGCCGCACTGCGCGAGCTGGTCGTCGTGGCGGACCTCGGGGGCCTGGATCCCGATGGTGCGCACCCGCTGCGTGGTACCGGTGAGCCCGGAGCTGGACGAGGTGACCCGGACGCTGACCGTGTCGCCGTCATGCACCGTGCTGGCCGCCCCGTTCTCCCAGGCGACCTCGTCGGCGGGACCCACCGCCGCCCCCGCGGGGACCGCGGCACCGAGCGCGGCCAGGACCACCGCACCTGCCGCAGCCCCGGCCGGCACCGGCCGCTGCCATCCCTGCCGCCTCGCACGCACGTCCCTGTCCCTCCGCCTGACCGTCCGGCCGACACGACCGGCCCTGATGCGGGTTTCGGCAGCAACGCGACGCGTGTTGAACGTTCCGGGTGCATTCACGCCTCGAGCCCGACGTAGACTCCGGGCAACCATCGAGCCCGGCGCTGTCGTGGCAGCCGTGAGGTGACGAGGAGGCCCCGATGATCCGCAGGAAACGTTCGTTCCCGCTGGCTGGCGCCGTGCTGCTGGCCGGCGCGCTGCTGGCCGGCTGCAGCAGCACAGACGACGCCGCCCCCAGCTCCTCCGCCTCCACGACCGCCGCCTCGTCGGCCGTCGCCGGCACCGGCACGGCACCGCTGCCCACCGGCGGCGCGGAGCTGGCCACCTCGTCATGGGCGCTCAGCGGTGCGGCCACCACGACCGAGGACCTGAGCGGTTCCGGGATCACCCTCGAGTTCGCCGCGGACACCGCCAGCGGCAACGGCGGGGTCAACACCTACACCGCCGGGTACACCGCCACGACCCAGGGCGAGCTGACGTTCTCCGAGATCGCCTCGACGATGATGGCCGGCGATGACGCGGCGATGGCGCAGGAGGCCGCGTACTTCAAGGCCCTCGGCAGCGTCACGGGGTACTCGGTGTCCGGCGACCTGCTCGACCTGTTCGCCGGCCCGGACCAGGTGCTCACCTTCACCCGCTCCTGACCCGGGAGGACCCATGCCCCTGACGCCGCCGTCCCTGGCCGGGTACCAGCGCAGCTGGCTGTCGCGCGACGTCATCGCCGGGGTGACCCTCGCGGCGATCGCGATCCCGGAGGTCCTCGGCTACACCTCGATCTCGCAGACCCCCCTCGCGACCGGCCTGTACACCGTCATCTTCCCCACCGTGGTGTTCGCCCTGCTGGGGTCCTCGCGGCTGCTCGTGGTCGGCGCCGACTCGGCCACCGCGGCGATCCTCGCCGCCGGCCTGGCCGGCCTGGGCATCGCCGGCCTGCAGCCCTACACCCCGGAATGGGTCGCGTGGTGCAGCCTGGCGGCGCTGGTGTGCGGGGCACTGCTCCTGCTGGCCAACGTGCTGAAACTGGGCTTCATCGGGGACTTCCTGAGCACCTCGGTGCTGGTGGGATTCCTCACCGGCGTCGGGATCCAGGTGCTCTCCGGGCAGATCCCCGACATGCTCGGCGTGCCGAAGGGCTCGGGCAACTGGTTCGAGCAGCAGGTCGAGATGCTGCGCAGCATCCCTGACCTCAACGTGGGCACCACGGCCTACGCCGTTGCCACCGTGGGGATCATCCTGGTCTGCGACCGGTTCTTCCCGAGGATCCCCGGGGCGATCCTGGCCGTGGTCGGCTCCATCATCGTGAGCACCGCACTGGGCTCCGCGGACCACGGGGTGGACGTGGTCGGCCCGGTGACCGGCGGCTTCCCGCCGGTGGGACTGCCCACGGGGATCAACCTGGCCGACGCGTGGAAGGTGCTGGCGGTCGCCGGGTCGTGCTTCGTGCTCATCATCGCCCAGAGCGCTGCCACCTCCCGCAGCTTCGCCGCCAAGCACGGCGACCGGGTCAACATCAACCGCGACCTGCTGGGCCTGTCCGGGGCCAACCTGGCAGCCGGCCTCACCGGGACCTTCGTGGTCAACGGCAGCCCGACCAAGACCCAGATCGTCGACGGCCAGCGCGCCCGCACCCAGGTGGCCAACATGACGATGTCGGTCATCGTCCTGGCGTTCACCCTGTTCTTCACCAGCATGCTGACCACCATGCCCAAGGCGGTGCTGGCCGGCATCGTCTTCATGATCGGCGTGAGCCTGGTCGACCTCGCGGGCCTGTCGGTGATCCGGCGCAAGCGGCTGTCCGAGTTCGTCATCGCCTGCGTGACCGGGTTCGTGGTGTTCGCGGTCGGGGTCGAGCAGGGAATCGTCCTGGCGATCATCGTGTCGATCCTCGAGGTGGTCCGCCGGGCCTACCAGCCGGCCTCCTTCGTGATCCAGCAGGACGTCGAGGACAACCCGCGCTACCTGCGGGCTGCGGAGGGTGCGCAGAGCCTGCCCGGCCTCGTGGTCTTCCGCTTCGATGCCGAGCTGTTCTATGCCAACGCCAGCCGGTTCACCGACTCGGTCGAGGCGGTGATGCGCTCGGCCCCGAGCCCGGTGCGGTGGCTGGTCCTGGACTGCTCCTCGCTCGACGATGTCGACTACAGCGCCGGTGTGGCCCTGTGCAGCCTGGTCGACTACGTGCACGCCCACGACGCGAAGTTCGGCCTCACCCGTGCCGACGACGGGCTGCTGGAGACCCTGCGCGGCTACGGGCTGCTCGACAAGTTCAGCCCCACCCAGGTCTTCCCGACGCTGGAGGAGGCATTCGACGCCTACCGCGCCGACGTGCCCGCCTCGACCTGATCGGCCGACCGCCCGGGGTCGGGGCACTCCCGCAGGACCCCGACCCGGGCGAGCACCTCGCCGGACGACCCGCGGACCGGTCGACCGGACACCTCGAACCACCGCCAGCCGCTGGCGACCGCGAACCGTCCCCGCAGCAGGAACCGCTCGCCAGCGGCGGAGCGCAGGATGGCCGTGACCAGGGCAGCGTGGTCGTCGGGGTGCAGGATGTCCTCCACGGTGCGCCCGACCAGGGACTCCGGCGGTAGGCCCATCACGTCGCGCGAGGATCCCGACACCCAGGTCAGCCGGCCCTCCGGGTCGGTCTCCACGATGACGTCCACCACATTGTCGGCCAGCATCCGCAGCCGGGCCTCCGCGCGCACCAGCGCCTCCTCGGCCTCCACCTGGTCGTGGGCGTCGCGCAGGCTCAGCACGCTGCCGACGACCCGACCGGAGGTGTCGGTGAGGGCCCGGCCCCCGACCTCGAGCCACCGCCAGCCGCCGGCGACCATCCGGAACCGGGACCGGAACCGCACGCCCGTGCCCGCCGCAGCGGCGGCCATGGCCGACACCGCCGCCTGCACGTCACTGGGGTGGACCATGTTGGCGACCCGTCGGCCCACCAGCTCCTCCGGCTCGTGGCCGAGGACCTCGGTGACGGCCGGGGACACCCATTCGAGGTCGCCGTAGGCGGACACCTGGGCCACGATGTCGGTGGAGTTCTCCACGAGGATCCGGTAGTAGCGCTCCGCCTCGATGCGCTCCCGGGCCTGGGCGGCCCGCACCGTGACGTCTCGCCACAACAGGCTCAGCCCGTCGCCGACCCGGACGGCGCGGAAGTCGAACGACCGGGGACCCTGCCCGCCGTTCGACAGCGCCAGCGCGTCCAGCACGAGCGGCACCCCGGTCTCGACCACGGCGATCGCCCTACGGAACAGCACGCTGCCGGCGTGGTCGGGGAACAGCCCGAGCGCGCTGCGCCCGAGGACCTGGTCACGGCGCATCCCGAGGTAGTGCAGCGCCCGCGAGTTCGCCTCGACGATCACCAGGTCCACGATCGCACCGGCGCCGTCCCGGACCGCCTCCATGAGCACGTGCTCGTCGAGCTCGGCCTCCAGCGCCCCC
Source organism: Candidatus Nanopelagicales bacterium (assembly GCA_039812125.1). Lineage (GTDB taxonomy): Bacteria > Actinomycetota > Actinomycetes > S36-B12 > CAIYMF01 > Prado023. The sequence goes on along the minus strand of JBDHZV010000009.1, from coordinate 24,954 downwards.
CGCAACCGGGCCTCGTTGCGAGCCAGCAGGTCGTTGGTGTCGTGCTCGTCCTGCGCGTCCCACCACGCGGCGACCCGCCCGACCACGGCGCCGGCATCGTCAAGCACCGGACGGACCCGGATGCTCATCCACCGGTGGCCGCCGTCGGCGGTGCTCATCCGCACGTCCATCGACGCCATCCGCCCGGCCGACACCTCGGCCTGCACATGGGACACGTGGGCGCGGTCGTCCGGGTGGACGAAGGAGCGGAACTGCCGGCCCACCATCGCCGAGGGGCTGTGGCCCATCACGGTCGTCACGGAGGAGGAGATCCACTCCAGAACCCCGTCGTTGTCCCCCACGGCCACCACGTCCGTGACGTTCTCGGCCAGGAGCCGGTACCGCTCCCGCAGCTCGACCAGGTCACTGATGTCGACCACGTGCGCGAGGATGGTCTCGACCGCGCCGTCCTCGCCGCGCAGCGCGGACCCCGACACGTCGACGTGGATGATGCTGCCGTCGGCCCGGGTCACCCGGCTCACGACGTGGACGGTGTCACGCTGCCCGGCCAGCACCTCGGCCAGCAGCGCCCGGTGCGCCGGCGGCATCGCCGTCGGCGTGATGACGCTCCACGGGCTGCCCACGAGCTGGTCCGGGACCCTGCCCACCATGGCGCAGAACGCCTCGTTGACGTCGACGATGCAGCTGTCCGGGCGGATCAGGACGACCCCCACGGCGGAGGCCATCACGGCCTGCCGGAAGCGCTCGTCCCCCGGGCAGGCCCGTCCGTCGGGCCCGCGCGCCCCCCACGGACGCATGGTCAGCTCGCGCCCCGCGCCGTCGCCTCGCCGTCGGCGCCGTAGCCGGGCCGGTCCCGTCGCGAGCCACCACCCAGGGTGGGCGCGCTCCTCTTGTGCGGTTCTCGGTTCACACCGGGACTGTCGGCAGCCGGATCGGGCGCCTTTAGCCTGAACGGGTACGGGATGTCGCGCAGCGTCAGGCGCGCACCAGCTCGGAGGTGTCCAGGGCCGCCTCGGCGAGGATCTGGTGCTCCAGGGGGGTGACCGTCCACCCGGCAGCGGTCAACGCTCCGGCAGCGCGCGGGTCGGGGCGATCGACCAGGGCGAGCACCTGCCGAGCGTCCCCGACGCGCAGCAGCGTGACCTGCACCGCGGCATCCGGGCGAAGGTTGGCGCCCAGCTCGTGCAGCAGGTCGGGCAGGCCGACCGGGGCAGCGCCCGGGCCGACGGCCTCCGGGCCGACGGTGAGGGTGACCCGCGCCCCCCGCTGGTGGGCGGTCACGATGAACCCGGCCAGGACCTCGCCGGCGCTGCCCGGCTCGGCCGTGGGCAGTGCCGACAGCGCCCGCAGCGTCTCCTCGGCGCGGGCGCACCGCGTGCGCACCTGCGGGTCCCGGGGGTCCAGCTCCCCGCGGGCCAGCCCGGACAGCACAGGCTCGGACACGGCCCGGGCGATGCCCAGCAGCTGCCGGCGCACGGCGATGGCCTCGCGCACCTCGGAGGCGCCGCGCAGCTGGGACACCATCAGGTCCCACTCGTGCCGCCCCTGCCGCCATACCGTGGCCACCCGGCGGCCGTAGGCCCACATCGCCACCGCGACGCCCAGGTCGACCACCAGGATCGACCAGGCGCCCTGGACGCACGCCAGATCGCTCGGCGCGATCCACCGGACGATCACGACGTTGCCCGCCACGTAGGCCGCGGTGGTCAGCAGCACGACGGTGGCGCGGCGGTCCAGCAGGATCGCCGCGGTGACCAGCACCATGCCGGCGAACTGGCCCCACGTCCACTCGCCCCGGGGTGCGCACATGCTCATTCCCACCGCTGGCAGCGCGGTGGCCAGGAAGGCCCCCACCGGGTAGGCCAGCCACGGCAGCCGCGCGTCCCGGCGGCCGGTCCGGATGGCCCAGGCCAGCCCGCCGACCGCCGCGACGACGGCCAGTGCCAGCAGAGTGCCCCACCGGGGCCAGCCACCGGGGATCCCGAGGACGGACAGGGCGCCCACGCCGCCGATCACCAGGGCGACGTACTGGACGGTCTCGGCGAGGATGAGGTCGAGGTCCCGGGATGGCGGCGGGGTGCCCACGGCCGCCGCCCGGCCATCGGGGGCGTCCGCGGCGTCCCAGGTCAGCACCACCGCGGTCCCCTGCCGGTGGCTGGTGACCACGTCGGCCATGATGCCGGCCTCCGAGCACCGCGCCACGACCGACTCCAAGGCACCTCCGGACCAGCCCAGCGCCGGATCGAACCCCTGCCCCCGGTCGGACACGACGACGCGGCCATGCCGGCCGTCCCAGGACCAGGCCAGTCGGGCGGCGGCTTGCCCGGAGTGCTTGGCGACGTTGTTCAGGGCCTCCCAGCAGGCGCCCTCGAGGGCGCTGGCCACAGCCTCGTCGAGCAGGGGCCCGCGTCGCTGCACCTGCACGTCCAGCCGCAGTCCGAGCAGCGCCGCGCGCCGCGTCGCGGAGTCCAGCAGCTGGTCGGGGTCCACGACCGGCTGCAGCGCGGGCTCCTGCAGCAGGGCGAGGTCGGCCGCGCACCGGGCGGCGACCACGTCCGGAGCCGACCGCGGGAACCTGGCCACCGCGGCCAAGGTGTTGACCACGGTGTCGTGCAGCAGCCGGTAGACCCTGCGCAGCTCGCGCTGGCCGGCGCGCACCCGGGCGGCCTCCTGCTCCGCCTGCGCGTGGGCGGCCCTCGCAGCGTCGGTGTCGGCGGCGGTGCGCCGCAGCACGCCCATGGCCGCGGCGGCCACGTAGCAGTCCGCCAGGGAGTACACCGCGGTGGCCAGCAGCCCGGACAGCGGCACCGGGTGTCCCTGGGCCAGCTGGACCGCCCCGCCGGCGGCCAGCACGAGCGCCGCGGTTGCCGTCCCGGCGGCGTAGGCCCGCACCCCCGGGATCAGCGCCCCCATGGCGAACACGGTCAGGCTCAGCCAGGTTGCCACCAGCGGAGCACCGGTGAGCCCCAGCCCGGGCGGGCCCGTCACCGCGATGACGACCGACGACGCCGCCATCGGCACCACCAGCACGGCGGGGGGCCGGGTCGGCGACAGCAGGTAGCCCAGGTAGCCGACCAGCAGGACCGCGCCGCACACCGTGATGGCGGCGCTCGGCCACTGCCGCGGCTCGGCCAGGGCGGAGGCGACCATCGCCATGGCCCACGGCGGGGTGACCACCAGCACGAGGCGCTGGACGGCGGTCTCCGCTGCGGCCGCCGAGGGCCCCATGGTGGTGGTCGTGGTCACCGGACGATGCGGGGCAGGCCGGCGACCCCGTCCCGCGGCACCGGGACGCGCAGCGTCGCGTACCCGGGAGCGCCCAGCACCGGGATGTCCCACGTCGGGGTCTGCGGGGTCGGCAGGTCGACCAGCCGCCGCCCCTGGCGCAGCGCCGCGGACTGCGCCAGCGCGACGGCGCTTCCCAGGCTCAGGGCCACGGCCGCCCGGTTGCGGGTCCCCGGGGCGAGGGTGTCGGAGAGCACATCGGATCCGACGACGAGCGCACCAGCCAGTCCGCCGATGGCCATCTGCCGTCCGAACGAGCGGACCAGCTCGCCCGAGCTGCCCTGGGCGCGGGCGTGGATGACCGCTCGCTGGACCAGCACCCCGGTCACGACGAGCGCCGCGTTCCCGGCGACGACCGCGAGCTGCCGACGCCGCTGCGCGGTGGCCGCCACGCCCTCCCCGACGACCTCGTCGGCGATCCGGCCCAGGGCCTCCTGCGGGTAGGTCACCGCGGCGAACGCCACGGCCGGACGCAGCGCGCCCACGAGGGTCCGGTCCGGTCGCAGCAGGCGCACCGGAGCGCGGGGGGCGGAGGTCGCGGCCAGGACGCCGGCCCGGTGCTTGGCCGGCAGGCCGGGCTTGACCTGGATCGCGCGTGCCAGCGCACGGATCATGCGGCTCCCCTCCTCGCGGCGGTCCCTAGCCTGATCCTCCCCGCCGAGGGGGCCCGCTGTCGAACTCCGCAGCCTCCCACGGGCGTGCACGGCCGGAATCGGGTGTGCACGCACCACTAGCATCGAGCGCAGGCCCGTCCCCAGGAGGTTCCATGCGCGCGCGCCCGACCCCCTTGTCCGCGCTGCTGCTGGCCCTGGCCCTCTCGGGGGCGGTCGCACCGGCCGCCACGGCGGTCCCCGCCCCGACGATGGTCGGCTCGGCGACGACCACCCCGGCGCCCGACGAGAGCGGGTCGGCCTCACCGACTCCCACCGTGGAGTCCCCGAGCCCGACCGAGTCGTCGACCTCGCCGAGCCCGACGCCGACCTCCGAGTCCCCGAGCCCGACGCTCACGACCGCCTCCCCCACCCCCACGCAGACCCCGACGTCGGCCAGCCCGACCCCGACGGCGACCTCGGCCTCGCCCACCCCCACCACCGAGCCGGATCCCAGCGACGGCCTGCCGGCCGGGCTGCCGCTGTGGATCGGCCTGGGTGCGGCCGCCCTGGTCGCCGCGCTGGCGGCCGGCCTGATGATCCGGCGCAGCCGACGGCGTCGGTGGGACGAGGGCCTGGAGGTGGAGCGCACCCAGGCCCGCTGGGTCCTCGACCCGCTCGTGCCGACGGTCACCGACCGCAACGCCAGCCCAGCCACGGTCGCCGCCCAGTGGGCGGGGGCAGCACCGGTGCTCGACCAGCTGCAGGCCGGGCTGACCCGGCTGGCGCTGGACGCCCCGGATCCCGACCGCGCCCAGCAGGTCCATCGGATCGGCTCGGCCGTGGCCGCGCTGCGCCAGGCCGTGGCTGCCGACGTGGCCCTGCGGGGCGCGGGCGTCGCCGCCGACCCGACGGTGCTGGCCACGTCCTTCGTGGCCGTCCAGCAGGCCCGGGACACCCTCGCCGGCTCGATCGCGACGTCGGTCTGACGCACGGCGGCCGGGTCGGTCCACCCGACCGCGGTGCGCTCCTGCGGCGGAGGGCTACTGCGGCTTGACCATCGGGAACAGGATCGTCTCCCGGATGTTCATGCCCGTCAGGGTCATCACCAGCCGGTCGATGCCCATGCCCTGCCCGCCGGTCGGGGGCATCCCGTACTCGAGGGCCTGCAGGAAGTCCTCGTCGACGGCCATGGCCTCGGGGTCCCCCGCGGCGGCCAGCAACGACTGCAGGTAGAACCTCTCCCGCTGGTCGACCGGGTCGTTGAGCTCGGAGTAGGCCGTGCCCTGCTCGGCACCCCAGCACACCAGGTCCCACTTCTCGGCGAACCGGGGGTCGTCGCGGTGCGCCTTGGTCAGCGGGGCGATCTCCTTGGGGAAGTCCATGTAGAACGTGGGCAAGGTCGTGGAGTCCTCGCACAGCTCCTCGTAGAGGGTCTCCAGCACCACCCCCCAGCTGGCCCCGGGCTCGACCTCGATGCCCCGGGCCTCAGCCAGGGCCAGCAGCCGCTCCACGGGGGTGTCGGCGTGCACATGCTCGCCCAGCTTCTCGCTGACCGCCTCCAGCACGGTCAGGTGCCGCCAGGTTCCGGACAGGTCGTACTCCTGGATGGTCCCGTCGGGCTGCATCCGACGGGCCACCGGCTCGCCGAAGGCGGCGATCGCCGCCTCCTGCATGATCTCCTGGGTCAGCACCCGCATGTCCTGGTAGTCCGCGTAGGTCTGGTACATCTCCAGCGACGTGAACTCCGGGTTGTGGCTGGAGTCCGCGCCCTCGTTGCGGAACTGCCGGCCGACCTCGAAGACTCGCTCCAGGCCGCCGACGAGGAGCCGCTTGAGGTGCAGCTCGGTGGCGATGCGCAGGTACACGTCGAGGTTGTACGCGTTGATGTGGGTGTGGAACGGCCGGGCGTTGGCCCCGCCGTGGATGAGCTGCAGGATCGGGGTCTCGACCTCGATGAACCCCCGGCGGTGCAGCGAGTCCCGGACGCTGTGCACCACCGTGGCCCGCAGGTTCGCCGCGCTGCGGGCCTCCGGGCGCACGATCAGGTCGACGTAGCGCATGCGGGCCCGGGCCTCCGGGTCGGTCAGGCCCCGGTGCTTCTCGGGCAGCGGGCGCAGCGACTTGGCCGTGAGCAGCCAGGCCGTCGCCGAGACCGACAGCTCGCCCTTGCGCGAGGTGATGACCTCGCCGGTGACGGACACGTGGTCGCCGAGGTCGATGATCCGCTTCCAGAGGGCCAGCGGCTCCTCGCCGACGTCAGCCAGCGAGAGCATCACCTGCAGGTCCCCGCTGCCGTCGCGCAGGGTGGCGAAGCACAGCTTGCCGCCGTCGCGCTTGAGGATGATCCGCCCGACCACGCTGACCGTCGCACCGGTGCGCTGGTCCGGCCCCAGGGACCCCCACCGCTGCCGCACCTCGGCCAGGGTGGCCGTGCGCGGGCCGTTGACCGGGTAGGGCTCGATGCCCAGCTCCCGGATCCGGTCCAGCTTCTCGCGCCGCACCCGAACCTGCTCGGGCAACCCGTCGGTGGACAGCGCGGCCTGCAGCGGGTCCTCCGGGACCGGCAGCAGCGCTGACACCTCCTCGGCGTAGCGGTCGCTGGCCCGGTCCAGGGCCCCGGCCTCCTCGGACCGGCCGCGCCGGACCGCGAGGTCGATCGACGGGCGGGTGAGGAATCCCTCCGCGCTGCCGGTGGCCACACCGACGCGGGGCAGGTCCGAGGTGTACTCGAAGCAGATGAACCGCGGCTGCCAGTCGGGTTGGTACTTCGCGTTGGACCGGTACAGGCTCTCCAGCTGCCAGTTCGAGCTGCCCAGCATGAGGACCCGCCGCCAGGCCCGGGCGATGGGCCCGGCGCCGATGGCGGCGCCGCGCTCGAAGGCCTCCCGGAACATCGCGAAGTTCAGCGACACCCGCGACACGCCGAGGTCGCCGGCCCGGCGCGACAGCCCCGCCACCAGGAACTCGACCAGGCCGTTCTCCGCGGCGGGGTCCCGGCGCATGAGGTCCAGGGACAGCCCGTTTCGCCCCCACGGCACGAACGACAGGAAGCCGCGCACCGCGCCCTCCCCGTCGTAGGCGGCCACGAGCACGCAGTCCCCGTCCAGGGGATCGCCGAGCCGGCCCAGGGCCATGGAGAAGCCGCGCTCCTCACCGCCGTCACCACGCCACGCGGCGGCGGCGTCCTGCAGCGACTGGAAGTCCGCCGGTGTGAGGGCGCTGTGGCGCAGGACCCGCACGGTGTAGCCCCGGCGCTCGATCCGGGCGACGGCCTGGCGGACGTCCTTGAGGGCCCGGCCCTCCAGGCTGAACCCGGTCATGTCGAGGATCGCCTCGTCGCCGATCTCGAAGGCGTCCAGGCCGACGTGGGCGTACGCCTGCGCCCCGGCCTCGCCGGCGCCCATGACCGCCATCGACCACCCGTTGTCCCGGACCCGCGACCGGAACTGCTCGATCGCGGCCGTCCACCGGGTGGGATCGCCGATCGGGTTGCCCGACGCCAGCGCGACCGATCCGACGACTCGGTAGGACACTCCGGCGCGGGCGTCCTGAGGCGACCCGGTGTCCCACACGACCGCCTTGTCCCGCCGGGTCGCGAAGTACCCCAGGGAGTCCAGCTGCCCGTGCTGCCTCAACAGCGTGCGGATCCTTGCCTCGTCGGCGGCCTCGAGGTACCGGGAGTCACGCGGCGGGCGGAACCACACCCATGCCGCGCCGAGCACGACCGCGGCCCCCAACAGGTTCACGACCGCACGCACGGCCAACGGGACGGCGGCCCCGTCCGCGGCCTGGGTGCGCCCCACGGCGTCGAAGATGACGTCGAGGCCGAATAGCCGCCCGTAGGCCGAGTCCACGTCCGTGCCGTACCGGGCTGCCAGCCAGCCGGCCAGCCAGACCGTGAGGGCACCCCCGGCGAGCAGCACCCCCAGGGCGCGCAGGTCCGCCCCGCGGGCGTTGCGGGCACGGAACTCCGACTTGGCCCGGACCAGCGCCACGATCAGGACCGCGTTGACGACCAGCCCCAGCCAGGTCGCCCACGACGTCGGGGTGATCGCCAGCAGGACGACCCGGCCGAGCGTGGGGACCAGCAGCACCCACAGCAGCAGCAGCCACCATGCCTCCACCAGCCGGCGGCGCAGTGCCACGGCCAGGGCGATCATCAGCGCGGCGTAGATCAGGTTCGGGTCCACGATCAGCAGCGACTCGGACACGACATCGTTGGACCGGTCGAAGTAGTGCCGCAGGCCCGGCACCAGGGTGGCGACCACCAGGAGCACCCCGTAGACCAGGGTGCCGGTCGCGAACCAGTCCGCCCACAGGTCGCGGCGCGCGAACCGCAGCCGGAACCTGCCCGTCTCCGCCGGCTCCGCGGTGGCCGGGACAGCCGTGTCGGTTCCGCTCATCGGTGCCTCCTTGCCGCGACCGGGCTGGCCCCGCACGGCGGGCGAAGTCTACCGAGGCACCGGCAGGCCTGCCCGGAACCCTTGCAGCAGGGCCCGGTGCCGCTGCGGCATCGGACGGGGCCGGGGTTGCGCCCCCTCGCGTTTTGGTCCCCCGGCCGGTCCGCTGGTACCCTTGCTCCCCGTACGCGCCGTTAGCTCAGTTGGTAGAGCAGCTGACTCTTAATCAGCGGGTCGTAGGTTCGAGCCCTACACGGCGTACTGGAAAGGCCCTCCCCGCGGCGATCCCGCACCGGAGGGCCCTTCTGTTTGTCGGGGGGCCGGGGGTAGCGCAGCGGCTCGGGCCGTTCCACGCAGCCGCTGGAACTCCCCGCCGCGCTGCTCCCGCGGGACCGGTGCCCCGCAGGCCGTCACGCCACCTGCGCTCCGGCGGCCAGGGTCACAGGTACAGCCCGGCGCCCTCCTCGGCCACCCGCGCCGCGGCGACCGCGTGGACGTCGCGCTCGCGCAGCAGGACGTAGGCGATGCCCCGCAGCTCGACCTCCGAGCGCGACTCCGGCTCGTAGAGCACCAGGTCGCCGACCTCCACGCCCCGCACCAGGGGCCCCACCCCCACGACGCGCGACCAGGCCAGGCGCTTGCCGACCGCCGCGGTGGCCGGAATGAGGATGCCGCCGCCGGATCTGCGCTCCCCGTCCGGGGTCTCGGCGCGCACCAGCACCCGGTCGTGCAGCAGCCGGATCGGCAGCGAGCCGTCCTCGGCGGGGGTCAGGTCGGGGGTGGGAAGGGTCTCGCTCACCGCCCGAGAGTAACCGAGTAGGTTTCTCGCCATGACCGACCTCGCCGACGCTCTCGACCTCGCGCTGGAGGTCGGGGAGCTCGTCCAGCTGTCCGGGGGTCACACCACCCGGACCGTGGACTCGATGGAGCGCATGGCCACCGCTCTCGGAGCCCAGGAGTGCTACGCCGCGATCTCGTCCATCAACGTGGCCCTGACCGTGGCCGCGGACGGCCAGAAGCTGACCGCGGGCCGCCACGCCGTGCACTTCGGGATCAACTTCAGCACGCTGACCCAGGTCAAGCATCTGGTCGCCGACACCGAGACCCACGGGCTGACGCCGGCGCAGATCCGGTCGAGGCTGGCGCTGATCCGCAGCTCCGGGCGGGTGTACCCGGTGTGGATGGTGATGCTGGCGCTCGGCGGGTCCAGCGCGGCGTTCGCGGCCCTGTTCCACGGCACCGCGCTGGCGGTCGGGCTGACCTTCATGGGCGGCTGGGCCGGGGCGTGGGTCCGCCACCTGCTGACCAGCCGCCACCAGAAGCCGTTCGTCTCAGTCACGCTGGCCGCGTTCACCTCGGCGCTGATCGTGGCCGGCGGCGCGGCCGCGATGTCACTGGGCGCGGAGTCGACCCCCGCCCTGGCCGCGTCGACGCTGTACCTGGTGCCGGGGGTCCCGATGCTCAACGGCACGGCTGACCTGCTCACGGCGCACTACCTGAACGGGATGGTGAAGCTGGCGATGAGCGCGGTGATCATCGGGTCGGCCGCCGTCGGGCTCGGTGTGGCCGTCGAGCTCGTGGGGGCGCTGTCATGACCTGGTTCATGTCGCTGTGGGCGGGCCTGGCGGTGCTCGGCTTCGCCATGATCTTCTCGGTGCCGCGCAGGACGCTGCCCGGCATCGTCCTGCTGGCGATCGGGGCGCACCTGGTCCGCACCATCTTCCAGCACCTGGGCATGGGCCTGCCGGGGTCGAGCTTCATGGCCGCGACCTTCGTGGGGGTGACCGCGGCCGTGGTGGCCCCCCGGATGAACCAGGCGACGCCCATCTACGGCTTCGCACCGGTGATCCCGCTGATCCCGGGGACGTACATGTTCACCGCCCTGCGCGACATCCTGCTGCTGACCTCGCCGGCACGGCCCGGCGATGCCGACCTGCTGGTCGACAACGCGCTCGTCGCCGGATCGATCGCGACGCTGACGATCGTCGGGCTCGCGGTGGGCACGATCGGCCCGACCCTGCTGGCGGGGCGTCACATCGCCAAGCTGGTCACGGCTCCCCGCGCGGAGTCGCCGACGGGCGAGCTCCCCGACCTGGTCGACGACGCCGACGACTGAGAGGCCCCGACCGGGCGCGCCCACGCTGGCGCCGTCCCCGGCAGGCCACGTCAGCGCCCAGCCGAGCCGGCCCCTCCGGCAGCGCCCCTCCTCAGGCAGCGGGCAGGGCAGGCAGGTCCTGCAGCGCCGCGAGGTGCTCGCGGGGCACGGGGATGAACACCACGCCCTCGGGCAGCGGCGGGGGCGGCGGGGCCGCCATCGCCCAGTGCACCGCACGGGTGGCCAGCCGGATGCCGATGAGACCCGCCCCGACCGCTGCGACCGTCATCGCGACATGGTCCCAGCGCGGGCCGGCGTCCGAGACGTAGAAGTCGACCACGCGCTGACGCTGGCGATTGATGAGCTTCTGGGGGTTCAGGCGGTCCTCGAGCTGGGCGATGGTGTCCACCAACCGGTCGCGCGTCCCGGTCAGATCGGACTCGATCTGGTCGGGGGTGCGCTCGGGGGCCTTCTGGCCCGACTTCGATCCTGGCACCGCATCCTCCTGCCCGCTGGGTCGGCCCCACCTTACGCGGGCGGCGACCGGCCCCGCCATGTCGGGATACGCTCGGCGCGCACACCCGACGAGGAGGTACCGATGACCGTCCGACTCGAGCCCGGCGATGCCGCCCCCGACTTCGACCTGCCCGACGACCAGGGCGGGCGGGTCCGCCTGGCAGACCTGCGCGGCCAGCGAGTGGTGCTGTACGCGTACCCAGCCGCGATGACGCCCGGGTGCACCACCCAGGCGTGCGACTTCCGCGACTCCCTCGATGCCCTCGCGGCCGCCGGGATCACCGTCGTGGGCATCTCCCCGGACACCCCTGCGAAGCTGGCCAGGTTCCGCGAGCACGACAACCTCACCTTCCCACTGGTCAGCGATCCCGACCGGACGACGCTGACGGCGTACGGCGCCTACGGGGAGAAGACCATGTACGGCAAGGTGGTGACCGGGGTCATCCGCTCGACGTTCGTGATCGGCCCCGACGGCAGCATCGAGCGGGCGCTGTACAACGTCCGCGCGAAGGGCCACGTCGCGAAGCTGCGCGGCGAGCTGGGGCTGTGAAGCACCCGGCGCTCGTCGCTGCCACCCTCCTGCTGCTGGCCGGCTGTGGGGGCGCCACGGACGCCGGCGCGAGCAGCCCGACCGCGGCCAGCGACCCGTCGAGCGCCAGCACGGGGTCGCCCACCTCGTCCGCGGCGTCAGCGGGTGGCACCGGGTCCGCGAGCGCGAGCGTGACGGCCGGGGCCACACCCAGCGCGACCGGGTCCGCCCCCTCGGCGTCCACCCGTTCGACGGCCACCGCCAGCAGCCGCACACCGACCGCGTCCCCCACCCCGAGCCGGTCCCGGCTCGGTGCGCAGGCACCGGTCCCGAACGCGGCACGGCGCTCCGGCTTCCTGCGCGCGCTGGACATGTATGCACCGGACCTGCGCGACGAGCAGTCCGACGCCCGGCTCGTGCGGGTCGGCGCCGGGTTGTGCGTGGCCTGGGACGACGACGTCGCCCTGTCGCGGACCAACGCGCTGCTCGAGGACGAGGGCTACTCGCAGGACGAGTCCGGGGCGCTGGTGGCGGCCGCGGTCACGGCGATCTGCCCGCAGCACGAGGAGCTGGTCAGCGAGTAGCTGCGCTACCGCCGTGACCAGGCACCGGGCCGCGACAGCAGCGCGACGGCATGCTCGGGAAGGCGCCCGGCGACCACGTCGGCAAGGCTGACCTCCTCCAGGACCGAGCGGAGGGCGGCCCGGGTCGCGACCCAGACGTCGCGCAGGTTCTCGGCGGCGCCGGAGTACTCGAGGTCCTCGGGTGCCAGCCCGCGGACCGCCGCGATCGGGCCGTCGAGGGCCCGGAAGACGTCGGCCACGGTGATCCGCTCGGCAGGGCGACCGAGCCGGAACCCGCCGTCAGCCCCCCGCTTGCTGACCACGAGACCCGCCCGGCGCAGTTGGGTGAGGATGCCCTCGAGGAACTTCTCCGGGACCTCCTGGCTTCGTGCCAGCTCCTCGGCGGTGACCAGGTCGTCGGCACCGCGTCCCGCCAGCTCCAGCAATGCGCGCATGCCGTAGTCGACGCGGGCGGAGACCTGCATGCCCCCATCCAACCACCCCACCAGGTCCGAACCCGGATGCGGCGCAGGACCGTCGGGGCCGGCTGCCAGAATGGGCCTGCGGCGGGTGTGGCGGAACTGGCAGACGCGCAGGATTTAGGTTCCTGTGTCCACGCGACGTGCGGGTTCGAGTCCCGCCACCCGCACGGACGAGGCAACCTCCGGCCGCGCCCCGGCCGGGTGTCCCCCGGACAGGGACCTCGCGGTTGCCGGCCGGGCGCAGTAGCCTCCGCGCGTGCGGATCCCGCGAATGGTCGCCCCCGCCCTGGTCAGCCTCACCCTGGTGGTGCCGAGCGCCGCCGCCCAGCAGGCTGCGGCAGCACCCGGAGTCGCGGCGCCGCACGCGGCCATCACCCGGTCGGACTTCCTGACCAGGACGCAGATCAGGGACCGGCTGGACCTCGCCCGCCCGCTCACCGACTACGCGCTCGCCCCGACCGACACGTCGCCGGGCCCGGATCCTGACTGCGCGACGGCCGGCAGGCCGGAGGCCACGGCCGCGCGCGTGTACCCGGCCACGCGCAGCCGCACCCAGTTCTTCAGCTACCGGGTCCCGGGGGCCTCCTGGCACCTCGAGGGCCGCACGCTGGTGCTGGAGTACGCCAGCCGGGCCCGGGCCCGGGCCGCCTATTCCCGCGCTGTCGCGTCGGTGCGCGCCACGTCGCACTACACGCTCGTGTGCGAGGGGCTCAACCCGCGGGTGAGCGGCCAGGCGGCCACCCGCAACGTCGACGTCCCCGGCCGGCAGTTCACCTGGCGCTACCACCTGCGGGCCACCCACGCCGGCTCGTGGCGTGACGTCATCGCAACCTCCGGCCGGCGGGTGGTCTGGGTGGAGCTGGGCAGGGTGGGCAATGCCGAACTGGACTGGGCTGACGGGACGCCCAGCGCGCGCTTCCCCCGGTACCCCTCGCTGGCCTACCTGCAGTCCCTGGCCCGCGGGGCCGTCGCCAAGGGCCTCTGAGGCCGATCCGCCCACCGCGAACCCGGGAGTGCCGGGCCGCCGCCCGACGTTGAGGGGGCATGGCTGCCGCTCGCCCCGACCCGTCGGACCCCACCGACCCGCTGGACCGGCATGACCCGCAGGCGCCCGGCGGGCAGTCCCTCGACGGGTTCAGCGCCACCGTCGCGCGGGTCGCGGCCGCCGTCGGTCCCCACGTGGCGGCTGTGGAGATGCGCGGTCCGCGTCGCAGCGGGACCGGGTCCGCCGTCATGCTCACCGACGACGGGTACCTGGTCACCAACGCCCATGTCGTGGCCGGGGCCCGCGGGGGCACCGCCGCATTCCCGGACGGCACCGACTGCGCCGTCGATGTCGTCGGCCGCGACCCGCTCTCGGACCTCGCGGTGCTGCGCGCCAGGGGAGGGACGCCGTCCGCGGCGCGCTTCGGCGACGCCGACGCGCTGGTCGTGGGCCAACTCGTCGTGGCCGTCGGCAACCCCTTCGGCTTCGCGGGGTCGGTGTCCGTGGGCGTGGTCAGCGGCCTGGGCCGGGCGATCCCGGCGCATTCCGGGCGGGCGACCCGGATCATCGAGGACGTGATCCAGACCGATGCCGCCCTCAACCCCGGCAACTCCGGGGGCGCCCTGGCCGACGGCCGGGCCCTGGTCGTCGGGATCAACACCGCGGTCGCCGGTGCCGGGCTCGGACTGGCGGTGCCGATCAACACGACCACCCGGCGGATCATCCAGTCCCTGGTCGCCGACGGGAGGGTCCGCCGGGCCTACCTCGGGCTGGTGACCGCACCCAGTCCGGTCCCTGCCCGCCAGCACGAGCGGCTGGGACGCACCACGGCGCTGCGGGTCGTCGACGTGGTGGCCGGCAGCCCCGCCGCGGTCGCCGGGCTGCGTGCCGGGGACCTGCTCCTCGGCGCTGCCGGGCGCGACCTGAACGACGCCCAGGGCCTGCAGCGGCTGCTGTTCGCCGACGCGATCGGCACCCGCTTCCCGCTCACCGTCCTGCGCGGCGAGGCCATGGTGGACGTGATCGCGGTCCCCGAGGAGCTGGCCGAGAGCTGAGGCCCCAGCCGCGATCCCAGCGCCCGCGCCCGACTGGCGCCTGCTCGGCCGGGTAGGGGGAGGACATGCTGCGGGGTCGGGTCGCGCTCGTGACGGGCGCCACGAGCGGAATCGGACGGGCCACGGCGCTGCGACTGGCCCAGGAGGGGGCCTGACCGGCACCTGGCTGACGCTGCGGGCCACCATCCCGCACCTCAAGCGCACCGGCGGGGGCAGCATCATCATCACGAGCAGCGTGAACGGCACCCGGACGTTCTCCACGCCCGGCACCAGCGCCTACGCCAGCTCCAAGGCCGGGCAGGTCGCCCTCATGAAGGTCGTCGCCCTGGAGGTCGGACGCCACGGGATCCGGTGCAACGCGGTGTGCCCGGGCGCGATCGACACCGACATCGACGCCGCGACGACGCGCCGGGACACCGAGTCGCTGGGCATCGACGTGCGGCTTCCCTCGGGCAGCCCGGCGGTGCACGAGGGGCACGCCGGCCCCGCAGAGGTCGCCGACGTGTGCCTGTTCCTGGCCAGTGACCTGAGCCGTCATGTGTCCGGCATCGCGCTCGTGGTCGACGGGGGCGCCTCTCTGCTGCGATAGCGGGAGCAGGATTGACGGGATCACAGTCGCGATATATCGTTACTGTCATCCCTAGAGAGGAGATCCTGATGAGGAAACCCCACCACGAGCATCCCGCTCGTCACCGATTCCACCACCCCACCGAGGGCTTCGACGGCCCCGGCGACGGTCCCCACCTGCAGGCCGGTCCCGGCTGGG
Source organism: Candidatus Nanopelagicales bacterium (assembly GCA_039812125.1). Taxonomy (GTDB): domain Bacteria; phylum Actinomycetota; class Actinomycetes; order S36-B12; family CAIYMF01; genus Prado023. The sequence continues at coordinate 9,685 of JBDHZV010000009.1, read as the reverse complement.
CCGGGCACGGGCCGGGGCACGGCCCCGGTCGCGGACCGGGTCGCGGCCGCCGCGGGCGCGCCCCTCGCGGCGACGTCCGCCTGGCGATCCTGACCCTGCTGGCCGACCGGCCGATGCACGGCTACGAGCTCATGCAGGCCATCGCGGAGCGCACCTCCGGGCGCTGGAGCCCGAGCCCGGGCGCCATCTACCCGGCCATCAACCAGCTGGAGGACGAGGGCCTGGTCACCGTGGCCGCCGAGCACGGCCGCAAGGTCGTCGCCCTCACCGCCGCCGGCCGGGACGCCCTGGGCGCCACCGGCGGGAGCGACCCGTTCGCCGCGTCGCGCGGCGACTCCGACCGACCGGACCTGCGCGACCTGGTCGAGCAGCTCCACGGTGCCGTGCGCCAGGTGGCACGCACCGGCAGTGACGCCCAGGTGGTATCGGCCGCCGCCGTGCTGGCCGAGGCCCGCCGCTCGCTGTACCTGCTGCTCGCCGAGGGCCCCGACTCCCCGACCCGGTAGCCGGGCCCGACGCCCGTCCCACCGGAGTCCCGCGCGGCCGGTCGCTCGGGCCCGACCGGAACCGTCGGCCGGCCGGACCGGTCAGTCCAGCCCGAGCAGCGTGCCCAGCACCGGCACCAGGGCGCGGAACGCCTGGCCCCGGTGGCTGATCGAGTCCTTGGCCTCGGGGGTCATCTCGGCCGTGGTCAGGGCCGAGCCGTAGGGCAGGAAGATCGGGTCGTACCCGAAGCCGCCGGTCCCCCGGCGCTCGCGCAGCAGCGCGCCGTCCAGCTCACCCTCGACCACCCGGACCTCACCGGCGAGCCCATGGTGACCGGGCGGGAGGGCGAGCGCCGCTGCGCAGAAGAAGTGCGCGCCGCGGCGCTCGTCGGGGGTGTCGGCGAGCTGGGCGAGCACGAGGTCGAGGTTGGCCCCGTCGTCGCCGTGCCGACCTGCCCATCGGGCGGACAGGATCCCGGGCATGCCGTTCAGGGCGTCCACGCACAGCCCGGAGTCGTCGGCGATCGCCGGCAGCCCGGTGTAGGCAGCCGCTGCCCGGGCCTTGAGGATCGCGTTGGCCGCGAACGTCGTCCCGGTCTCGTCGACGTCGGGCAGGGCGGCGAAGCTGTCCGCCCCGACGAGCTCGACGGCCAGGCCGGCATCCTCGATGATCCGGCGAAGCTCGGCGACCTTGCCCGCGTTGCGCGTGGCCAGCACCACCTTCCGGCTCACGAGCGGGATCCGGCCCCGGTCAGGGGCGCTGCCAGCGCGTCGGACTGCAGGCCGGCCAGCCGCTGGCAGCCCTGCGCCGCCAGGTCGAGCAGCTCATCGAGCATCCTGCGGTCGAACGGCTCCCGCTCGGCAGTGCCCTGGACCTCGACGAACGCGCCCGCGCCCGTCATGACGACGTTCATGTCGGTGTCGGCGCGCACGTCGTCGTCGTAGTGCAGGTCCAGGCAGGCACGCCCGTCGACGACACCGACGCTGACCGCCGCGACCGAGTCGCGCAGCGGTCGGGCGGCCGCCGGCACATGCCCCTGGCCGCGCGCCCAGGCGATCGCGTCGGCGAGGGCGACGTAGGCACCGGTGATCGCGGCCGTGCGGGTCCCGCCGTCCGCCTGCAGGACGTCGCAGTCCACCACGATCGTGTTCTCACCGAGGGCCGCGACGTCGATGACCGCACGCAACGACCGCCCCACCAGCCGGGAGATCTCGTGGGTGCGCCCGCCGATGCGGCCACGCACCGACTCCCGGTCGCTGCGCGTGCTGGTGGCACGGGGCAGCATCGCGTACTCCGCGGTCACCCAGCCGGTGCCCTGCCCCTTCTTCCACCGCGGCACACCGGGCGTGAACGACGCCGCGCACAGCACGCGCGTGGCGCCGAACGACACCAGGCACGAGCCCTCCGCGTGGTCCAGCCATCCGCGCTGGAACGACACCGCCCGCAGCGCGTCGGCCTGCCTGCCGTCGGACCTCACAGCTCCACCACCATCCCGGGCGCGGCCAGGGCCACGTCCCCGTCGAACGCCTCACGCCCCTCCGCCAGGGACAGCGCTGGATCATTCCACGCCACGAGGTGGGTCAGCAGCAACCTGCCGATCCCCGCCCGGCGGGCGTGGTCGGCGGCCTCGGCCGCCGTCAGGTGCAGCCGCGGCGGGTTCGCTCCCCCGGTGAGGAACGAGGCTTCGAACAGCGCCAGGTCGGCACCCCGGGCCAGCTCGACCAGCGCCGGCGTGGGACCGGTGTCGCCGCTGAACACGAGGGCGGACCCCCCCGCCTCGACCCGCAGCGCGTATGCGGTCACCGGGTGCACCACCGGCACGGCCGTCACGACGAACGGCCCGATCCGGCGCGGCCGCGGGCCGTGGTCGTGGAAGTCCAGCGCCCGGGACATCGCGTCCTCCCGGCCACCCGGACCGGCCCGGTACGCGTCGGCCATCCGCCGGCCGGTCCCCTCGGGGCCGACGACCGCGACCGGCCGCGAGGGGCCGTCCGGGTGGTAGGTCAGGGCCACGTACATGCCGGTCAGGTCGATGCAGTGGTCGGCGTGCAGGTGGCTGAGCAGCACCGCGTCGAGGGCGCGGATGTCGACGTGGCGGGCCAGCGGGCCCAGCGCCCCGTTGCCCAGGTCGAGCACGATGCTGTGCCCCTCGTGCTGCACCAGGTAGCACGAGGCCGGCGAGTCCGGCCCGGGGAAGGACCCCGCGCAGCCGATCACGGTCAGGCGCACGAGTCCTCCTCACGGGGGCAGGGGGCCCGGCCTGCCGAGCGCCACCCTAGCGAGCCCCGGCCGGACTCCCGAACCGCGTCCGGGGACAATGGGCGCCATGTCGATCACACCGTCGGTGGGCGGTCCGGGCGTGGGCGACCCCGATGCCCCGATCGGGATCTTCGACAGCGGCGTCGGCGGGCTGACCGTCGCCCGCTCGGTCATCGACCAGCTGCCCGACGAGGCCATCCTGTACGTCGGCGACACCGCTCGGGGCCCCTACGGCCCGCGGCCCATCGCCCAGGTGCGCGCCTTCGCCCTCGACGTCATGGACCACCTGGTGGACTCCGGCGTGAAGGCCCTGGTCATCGCCTGCAACTCCGCCTCCGCGGCGGTCCTGCGCGATGCCCGCGAGCGGTACCCGGTACCGGTCGTCGAGGTGATCAAGCCCGCGGTGCGACGCTCCGTGCGGGCCACCCGGTCGGGCACGATCGGGGTCATCGGCACCGTGGCCACCGTCACGAGCGGCGCCTACGAGGACGCGTTCGCCGCGGCGCCGGACCTCGACGTGCACTCTCGCGCCTGCCCGCAGTTCGTGGAGTTCGTGGAGTCCGGGATCGTGACCGGCGACGACGTCATCGCCGTCGCCCATGAGTACCTCGACCCGCTGCTCGGGGTGGGGATCGACACCCTGGTGCTGGGCTGCACCCACTACCCGCTGCTCACCGGCGTGATCTCGTACGTGTGCGGGGACGACGTCACCTTGGTCTCCTCCGCGGAGGAGACCGCCAAGGACGTGTACCGGACGCTGACCCGGCACGGCCTGGGCCGGCCCGCGGGGTCGTCCGCGCCGGTCCACCGGTTCCTGGCCACCGGGGACCCCGAGCCGTTCGCCCGGCTGGGCCGGCGCTTCCTCGGACCGGAGGTGACCGCGGTGGAACGCACCCCGGAGTGGGTGGCCGGGCCCTGAGCCCACGATCCGCTTCCCCGCCGGCCGGCACGGGTGGGACGATGTGCGCCGTGAGCATCGCCCCCGTCGAGCAGGCGGACACCTCGACGGCCACCGAGGCCGAGGTGGACGCCCCGTGGGTGACGATCGTGTGGAACGACCCGGTGAACCTCATGTCGTACGTGACCTACGTGTTCATGACCTACTTCAAGTACCCGCGCCACAAGGCCGAGCGGCTCATGCTCGACGTGCATGAGAAGGGCCGGGCCACGGTCTCGTCGGGCAGCCGTGAGGAGATGGAGCGCGACGTGACCGCCATGCACTCCTACGGCCTGTGGGCCACCGTGTCGCGGGACCGGTGATGGGGCTGCTCGACCCGCCGGGGTTCCGGCGCAACCGGCACGGCCAGGTGTGGATGCGCCTGGGGTCCCACGAGCGCTCCCTGCTCGCCGAGCTCCTGGGGCAGATGCTGGTCCTGCTGGCCCCGCCCCACGACACCCCCACGGATCCCCTCGCCGAGCTGGTCGGGATCGACGAGACCGCCACCCGACCGACGGACCCAGCCCTGGCCCGGCTGTTCCCGGACGCCTATGAGGACCCCGAGCTGGCCGACGAGTTCCGGCGGTTCACCCAGCGCGAGCTCGGCGCCACCAAGCGGGAGAACCTGCGCACCGCCCTGGCCACGCTGTCGCGACCTGACCCGACCAAGCTGTCCGCCGCGGAGGCGACAGCGTGGCTGGGAGCCCTCAACGACCTGCGGCTGACCCTGGGGGCACGCCTGGACCTCACGGAGGACTCGGCCCAGGACTTCCTGCGCCGCCCCGACGACGACCCGTCCCGCGCCTCGTACCTGGTCTACGACTGGCTGACCTACCACCAGGACCGGCTGATCCGGGCACTGGACCGCTGACGCGACGGCGGTGCGTCAGCGGGTCGCGATCGTGAACCGGGGGGTGGCGCCGGCCAGCAGGGTCGAGGTCGCGCGCGTCGTGATCCGGTAGGTGCTGCGCGGCTGGCCCTTGGGCCAGGTGAACGTGAACGTGGCCCGACCCGTGGCCGTCGTGCGCGCGGTCGCCATCGTGCGCCAGGTCCGCCCGACGAGCATCTGGCGGCGCACCACCATGCCCTTCTTCCTGGGGACCACCCTGACGCCCACCTTGACCCTGGCACCGGGGGCCGGCCGGGTGGTGGACACCGAGGCGCGCACCTTCGCCGCGACCGCCGTGCTCGCCCGGCCGGATCCCGCCAGGCGATCCCATGCCCCGCTCACCGTCGCGCGCCACTGGGTGGACCGCGCCAGCGAGGCCACCTTCAGCGTCGCCCGGCCGGTGGCACCGGTCCGCGCCGTCGCGACCTTGCGCCACGTGGAGGTGCCCACGGTTCGCCGGTACAGCCTCACCGTGGCCCCTGCGGGCACACTGGCCGCCGAGCTCGCGGCGACGCGGACCGTGGCCGACCCCCCGGACACCAGCTTCGCCGGCGCCGTCACGGTGACCGTGGTCGGCTCCGGGGCGACCGACTGGGCATAGGCCCGTATCGCCGACCAGCCGTCCGCGGCCATGCCCGACAGGTGCCACACCGCCGCCCCCGCGATGCGGTAGCTGCCCACCAGCTCCATCCGCTGCGCCACGCCCGCGGCGTCGACCCACCAGGCGACATGGTCAACCGTGCAGGTCGTGCTCCGACCCTTCGAGCCCGTGCCCGTGTAGCTGCGGCGGAAGGTGGCGACGGACTCCCCGGTGGCGGCGTCGTGGCGGATGGTGGGGGTGGTCCCCCCGGCCATCGTGGTCAGGTAGCTGCGCGCCTTGGTCGCGGTGAAGCTGGTCGTGCCGGGCACGCCCGACGTGGGGCAGGTCCCGGAGATCGACTTGGTCCCGTCCGCGCGGCGGGCGACCCAGAGCCGCCCGTACGCGGGCAGCCCCATGTGGATCCGGGCCCTCGGGAAGGCCGTGACGGCGTAGGACAGGGTGCGGCGCACGAACGACAGGGGCGAGATCGGGCCGGGCCGGGAGACCGAGTAGTCGTAGGTCATGATCCGCAGCGAGTCGACGGCGCCGGACACGCCGGCATAGTCGTACACCCAGTACCCGCTGGAGGAGTCCCGGTCACCGTCGTACATCACGGGCACGGCCAGCGCGAGCAGCTTGCCCCTGGCGTGCAGCGCCGAGCCCAGCTCCTTGACGAAGGACACCCAGGCGGGCCGGGTGGTCGCCCAGGTCGCGCGCCCGTCGGAGAACGCGAACTTCTCGTAGTCCAGCTCGATCCCGTCGAAGCCCCGTGCGGTCACCAGGGAGACCAGCTGCGCCACGTGGGCACGTCGCCCAGACGCGGACTTCAGCACCGTCGCCATGGCCCGTGCGGCGCTGCCGTCGACGACCGAGGGGATCACCGTGACCCCAGCCCCCCGGAGGTCCTCCACGACCGCGTCCATGGCCGACGTGGATGCCGCGGACGAGATGCTCACCCGGCCCCCCGAGGCCCTTGCCGTGAACCAGAACGGCGAGGCCTCGGACATCAGGTCGGCGTTGGCCTCGACGGCCCGCACCGCGGTGGCCATGTCCCAGCTGGGCAGCCAGCCGGTCACCACGGGACGGACCGGGTCGGGCTGGGCCTGCGCCGCCGGCACGCTGGCCAGTCCCATCAGGAGAGCCGCGACGGTCGTGGCGACCACCCCCCACCTCAGCCGGGCACGCATCCCTCGCGGATCGATCGTTCCAGGCATTGGGGTCCCCTCTCGTCATCCCCAGCGATGATGGCACGCAGCCGGGTCGGGGCCGGCGCACGCACCGCACGCGTCGCACGGGTGATATCGGCGACCGAGCGGGCGGAATGCAGCCCAGCCGGTGCCCGCGCTCGTGCCCGAGGGGCGCCCGCGCTCGTGCCCGAGGGGCGCCCGACCCGCGACGTGCGGTCCCGCCGATCATGCGCCGGGGGTAGCGTGCCCCCATCCCCGCGACCCACGGAGGTGCCATGGGCGACGCGTCGGCCGGCGCCGACCCGGTGGTGCAGCGCCTGCGCGCTGCGGGGTGCGTCTGGGCGCAGGACGAGGCCCGGCTGCTGCGGCAGGCCGCCCGGGGCGACCCCCTCGCCCTGGACCGGCTGGTCTCCCGACGGATCCGGGGCGAGCCGCTGGAGCACGTGCTCGGCTGGGCGGACTTCGCGGGACGGCGCGTGCCGGTCCGCCGCGGCGTGTTCGTCCCCCGCGCCCGCACGGAGCTGCTCGTCCGGGCCGCCACCGGACTGGTTGCCCCCGCGGACTGGGTGGTGGACCTGTGCTGCGGATCGGCAGCGGTGGGACTGGCGGTGGCCACCCGGATCCCGGTGCGCCTGGTGGCCGTGGACATCGACGTCCGGGCTGTGGCCGCGTCGCGAGCGGCCCTGGCGCAGGTCGCCCGCCCGGGCGGGGGACCGCGGGTCGGTCCGGCCGACGCCGCGCGGTCGGTCCGGCCGCCGCTGGTCCGCCGGGGGGACCTGTTCCAGGCCCTGCCCCAGCACCTGCGGGGCCGGGTCGCGCTGGTGGTCGCCAACGCCCCCTACGTTCCGCGTGCCCGGGTCCGCCTGATGCCGCGCGACGCGCGACTCGGCGAGCCGATGTCGGCACTGGACGGCGGGCCCGACGGCATGGTCGTGCAGCGCCGGATCGTGCGCGCCGCCCCCCGGTGGCTGGCCCCCGGGGGGCACCTGCTCATCGAGTCGATGCCGGCGCAGTCAGCGGCGCTGGCGGCGGCGATGGACCGTCACGGCATGACCGCGCGGGTGCTGGCCGACCAGGACCTGGGCGCCACCGCGGTGCTCGGCACGCTCCGCCCGGGACCCCCGGGCAGGCCTCAGCGGTCCTTGTCGTCCCCGCCCGGCGGGAGGCCGTGGTAGACCTTCAGGCAGTCGGGGCACACCGGGAACTTCGACGGGTCGCGGCCGGGAACCCACACCTTGCCGCACAGGGCGACCACGGGGGTGCCCATGACGGCACTCTCGACGATCTTCTCCTTGCGGACGTAGTGCGCGAAGCGATCGTGGTCGCCGGAGTCGTCGCTGGTCTGCGGACGCTCGAGGGTGGCGGTGCCGCCGGACAGCTCCGGCGATTCCTGCGGACGGGTGTCGTCGGGCATGCCGCCGATCCTAGGCAATCACCTTGAGTCACGTCACGTCCGTCGTCCGGGGGAGCAGGACCCCCCTGTGGATCAGTAACCCGGTGTCACTGATATCGTTTCAGGACTGTTAACCGCGGCAGTTCCACGTCTGGAGCACCTGAGTGGCGATCCCACTCTCCGTGATAGCTGGTAGGATCGTACTAGTGCACTTCCATCCTTTTGGTGGATAGCATCCGCTTTTACTCTGAGTAGCGTTTCGTGTACCGCGAGTCGGAGCACAGGACGGGCAGCAGCCCGCGAGCGACCGGCAACCCGCTTGACCGTGCAAGGAGCAATGTCACCGTATCGACCACGCCGTGGGCCCTCTGCGGTCCGGAACGGAGGAAGTACATGCCCCAGCAGCCGCTGTCGCAGGTCCCCTTGGACGCGACGTGGGAGTGGCAGGAGATCGGCGCGTGCCGGGGCGCCGACCAGGACCTCTTCTTCCATCCGCAGAACGAGCGGGGCCTGGCGCGGCTGCGGCGTGACCGCGCTGCCAAGGCGGTCTGCGCCGGGTGCATGGTCCGCATGGAGTGTGCGGACTACGCGATCCGGGCCCGCGAGCCGTACGGCGTGTGGGGCGGCATGACCGAGGAGGAGCGGGAGCGCGTGTACCTGCGCATCGAGCTGGCCTCGTTCCCCCGCCACCGGGGCGAGGGTGCGGCCGCTGCTGCCGAGGAGATCGCCCGCGCGGTGGCCCCCAGCTCGCTGGGCTACGCCTGATCCGGCCGCCCCACCACCACGACACCGACGGCGTCCGTCCCACCCGGGGCGGGCGCCGTCAGCATGTGGGTGCAGGGGATCAGGCCGGGACGACCGGCCCCGCCAGCGTCGCCACCATGAGGGCCTTGATCGTGTGCATCCGGTTGTGCGCCTGCGGGAACGCGATGCAGGCCGCTGAGCGGAACACCTCGTCGCTGACCTCGAGCCCGTCGGTCATCCCGTACCGCTGGCCGGCGTCCCGCCCGACCGTGGTCCGGGTGTCGTGGAACGCCGGCAGGCAGTGCAGGAAGCGGGCGTCGGTGCGGCCGGTGGCTGCCATCAGGGCGGCGTCGACCCGGTAGGGGCGCAGCACCGGGACCCGCTCGTCCCAGACCTCCTTGGGCTCACCCATCGACACCCACACGTCGGTGTGGACGAACTGGGCCCCGGAGACGGCCTCGACCGGGTCCTCGGTCAGCAGGACCCGCGCCCCGCTGAGGGCGGCCCGCTCCCGGGCCAACTGCTGGACCGCGGCATCCGGCCACAGCTGCCGCGGTGCGGCGATCCGCACGTCGGCGCCCATGATGGCCGACATCACCAGCAGGGAGTTGCCCATGTTGTACCGGGCGTCGCCCACGTAGGCCAGGCTGATCCCGGACCAGTCGACGGGATCGGTGCCCGCGCCAGGGGCGGCGCCGGGTCCGGCGTTCCCGAACTGCTTCATCGTGAGGAAGTCGGCGAGCATCTGCGTCGGGTGCCACAGCTCGGTCAGCCCGTTGTAGACGGGCACGTCCGCCGCCGCGGCGAGCTCCTCGACCGTCGCCTGCGCGGCGCCGCGGAACTCGATCGCGTCGTAGATCCCGGCGAGCACGGCGGCGGTGTCGGCCGCGGACTCCTTGTGCCCCAGCTGCGAGGACACCGGGTCGAGGTAGGTGACGTGGGCGCCCTGGTGGTAGGCGGCGACCTCGAACGAGCACCGGGTCCGGGTGGACGTCTTCTCGAAGATCAGCGCGATGACGCGCCCGCGCAGGTGCTGGACCTCCCGTCCGGCGGCCCGTTGCGCCTTGAGCTGGGCGGCCAGCGTGATGAGCGAGTCGAGCTCCTCGGCGGTGAAGTCGACCTCCCGCAGGAAGTCCCGGCCCACAAGGTCCACAGTCATGCCCGAATCCTCCCACTGCGGGGGTGGGCGCCGCGCGGGGTCCGGACGCCG
>JBDHZV010000008.1:0-51114 GCA_039812125.1 Candidatus Nanopelagicales bacterium | reverse complement strand
CCGCCGCCGCCGCCAGCACCCGCTCCCGCGCCGAGGCCGACACATTCGGCAACCCCCGCAACGCCCGCGACACCGTCGCCGTCGACACCCCCGCCCGACGCGCCACCGCCCCGATATCGACCTGGCGCCGGGATCGCTTGGCGGCCATCCGACTCCTTCCCGGGTCTGCGGTGTCGTGCTCCACCAGTGCAGCAAGCGCTGGCATGGATAGCGGGCAATCTCGCGTGATCAGCAGGCTACTCCTGCGGGGAGGGCGATTGCAAGCGTTTGCAGCAAACGTGCCGACGCGACATACTGGGGATCGAGGGGAGAGCTCGTCGGCCCCTCCCACAGTCCCAGCGGCGGGGCGTCCGGCCGGTGCGGCGGCCCTCCCACAGCGCCCAGGCCGCGGGCGGGACGGCCGGCCCTGTCACCAGGGCCGGCCGTTGCCGTTCCCGGGCCCGATGGGCAGGACGGCGACGGCCGCGCGGTCGTACCGTGGCCGGATGGCGTGGATCATCCGGGAGTACCAGCACAACGACCTCGAGGGCGTGATGCGCCTCTGGGAGAGCGTGGGTGGCGGCGAGCAGCCGACCGTCTTCAGCGTCGCCGAGTGCGTCGGGGCGCTCAACAGCCGCGAGCCGGCCGTTGTGGCCACGAGCGGGGGGCGCATCGTGGGGGCCTGCCTGGCCACGGTGGCCGGAGATCGGGCCTGGGTGATGCGCATCGGCCGGCTGCCGGAGTTCCGCGGCGTGCAGATGACCTCCGCGCTGCTCACCGAGATCGAGCGGCTCAGCGTCGAGCGAGGGGCCCGACGGATGGCCTACGTGCTCCCCGACGAGGAGCAGTTCTCGGAGGGGCTGGTCAACGCCGGGTACTCCCGCAAGCCCGCGGTGGCCTACTTCGAGAAGGTCGAGGGCCTGGGACCGGGTGAGGCGGGCCTGCTCGAGGAGCTCGGCGGGCGGGTGCTGCCCAGCGGGCTGTGGGACCGGATCAGCGGCATGGAGCGGGAGAAGGGCGTCATCGAGAACCGCGTCGTGCTCCCCCTGGCCCACCCGGAGCGGGCGGCCGCCCATGGTGTGCTGCCGCCACACGCCATCGTGCTGTTCGGTCCTCCGGGAACGGGCAAGACCACGTTCGCCCGGGGCATCGCGTCCCGGCTGGCCTGGCCGTTCGTCGAGGTCTTCCCCTCGCGGCTGGCCAGCGCGGAGGGAGGCCTGGCCAACGCCCTGCGGGAGGTCTTCGCGCGCATCAACGACCTGGAGCGCGTGGTCGTGTTCCTCGACGAGGTCGAGGAGATCGCCCCGCAGCGCGGGGACAACCCCACGGCGGCCGCGCACGGGGTCACCAACGAGCTGCTCAAGCTGATCCCGGCGTTCCGGGAGCGCCAGACCCGCCTGCTCGTGGCCGCCACCAACTCCGTGCGCTCCCTGGACTCGGCGTTCACCCGGCCGGGCCGCTTCGACTACCTGATCCCGGTGGGTCCGCCGGACGCCCACGCCCGTGGTGCGCTCTGGCGTCGCGTCGTGGCCCGCACCGGCCGCTCCGACGTGGACCTCGACCAGCTGGTCGGGGTGACCGAGGGGTTCACGCCCGCCGACATCGAGCACGCAGCCCGAATCGCGGCCCAGGCCTCCTTCGAGCGCGAGGTCGTCGGCGGGGAGTCGGTCGCCGAGCCCGGTGCCTCGACCGCGGACTACCGGGCCGCTGCGGCCGGGATCCGGCCCACAGTGACGCGGGCCATGCAGCGCGACTTCGACGAGGACATCGAGGCCTACGGCCGAGTCTGAGCTGCCACGGCGCGCCTGCCCGATCGTTGTCAGTGCCTGGGGGCACCATCGTCCCAGGACGATCAGGAGGGACTGCGCCATGGATCGGGACTGGACGCTGGCAGGCCGCCAGGCGGAGGACTTCGTGGTCGATCTGGTGATCCGCTGCGATGCTGCCCCGGGCCTGGTGGAGCGGGCCCTGCGCACGCTCGTCGTGCCCGGCCGGGTCTGCGCCCGGGTCGCCCAGGGCGTCGACGTGGCGGTGACGACCGTCCTCGCCGCGGTCGGCGAGGCGGCGGCGGTCACCTGCGCCCACGACGCCCTGCTGCCCCAGCTCGAGGCGGCTGGGGCCCGACCTCGCTCGGCGGCCGTCGTGGCCAGCAGCCTGGGGACCCTGTACGCCCTGGTGGACCCGACGCTGCCGGACGAGGAGTACGAGCGGCTGGACCTGGTCGACCTCGTGGAGCGTCACCTCTGGAACCGTCCCGCCTGGGACTACGACGCCTACCTGGCGGCCGAGCGGCACCGGCTGGCCGCGACCGCCTGACCGCATGGCGCGCCAGCCGGCCCGGTCACCTGCGCGGCGGCCCCGCCCGGGCGGGGGCGCCGCGACTCCGGGGCACGCGGTTCGGTAGCGTCCCGATCATGTCCGAACCAGCGCGCGCCGACTGGCCCACGGGGGTCTCGGTGATCATGCCGGTCCTCAACGAGGAACGTCACCTGGCCGAGTCCGTCGGCGGGATCCTCAGCCAGGACTGGGACGGCCCCCTCGAGATCGTGCTGGCCCTGGGCCCCTCCGCCGACCGCACCGACGAGGTGGCGCGCCGGCTGTCCGCGCTCGACGAGCGCATCGTGCTGGTCGCCAACCCCAGCGGGCGCACCCCGTCCGCGCTCAACGCCGCCATCGCCGCGAGCCGGTACGACGTCGTCGTGCGGGTCGACGGCCACGCCCTGCTCCCGACGGACTACATCTCCACGGCCGTCGCCACGTTGCGGCGCACGGGTGCGGACAACGTCGGCGGGTTGATGCTCGCCGAAGGGGTCACCCCGTTCGAGCAGGCCGTGGCGTGCGCCATGACCTCCACGCTCGGCGTCGGCGCCGCTGCCTTCCACGTCGGCGGGGCCGAGGGTGAGGCCGAGACGGTGTACCTGGGCTGCTTCCGGCGGGAGGCACTGGACCGGGTCGGCGGGTACGACGAGACCTTCCTGCGTGCCCAGGACTGGGAGATGAACCACCGCATCCGGGCCACTGGCGGTGTCGTGTGGTTCAACCCGGCGCTGGCTGTCACCTACCGGCCCAGGTCCACCCTGGAGGCCCTCGCGCGGCAGTACTTCCACTACGGCCGGTGGCGCCGCGAGGTCATGCGCCGCCACCCCGAGACTGTCTCTGGACTGTCGGCGGCGCGCTACCTGGCGCCCCCCACGGCGGTGGTGGGCGTCGTCGCGGGCACCGCGGCCGGGGTGATCGGCTCGCTCGGCGGGCCGCGGGCGCTCAAGCTGGGCTGGGCGGCCCCGCTGGGCTACGCCGGTCTCGTGCTGGCCGGCTCCGCGGTCATCGGCCGCAGGCTGCCGCGTCGGGCTCGCACCGAGCTGCCGCTCGTGCTGGCGACGATGCACGGCGCCTGGGGCGTCGGCTTCGTGGCCAGCCCGCCGGACCTGCGCGGGCCGGAGTGAGGGCCCTGCTGATTCCCGGTCGGGCCGGGGAGCCGGGCAGCGCCGTGATGACGGCCCGCCTGGCCAGGCTCGGCATCCAGGACGTCCGGCTGCTGGCACGAGGAGGGTGTGCCCAGTCGGTGGCGGCGCTGGCCGACGGGATCTCCGGGCGGACCCTGGTGGTCGACTGCGACCTGATCGTGGCGGACGCCTCGCTGGGCCAGCTGGTGGACGACCCCTCGGTGCGCTGCGGTGCCCTGGTGGGCGACCCGGACGGTGCCGAGGGCGCTGGTTCGGCCAGCGCGGTGCGGACGTCCCACCGGAGGGTGACCTCGGCGTCGTCGAGCCAGCACCACGTGACCGATCCGAACGGGGTCTTCCTCGGGGCCCTGGTGGTCGCCGAGCCGCAGGCGGACCTGGCGGTCCGGGCCCTGCGGGAGGCCGCGCAGGCCGCCGTCGGCTGGCAGGCCGACCCGGTCGACGTCGCACTCGTGGCGCTGGTCCGGGCCCAGGTCCCGATGGCCGCGGTCGACTCCGTGGGTCCGGCGCTGCGGGGCGGCACCGCCGACCGGAGGGCAGCCGTGCAGGAGCAGCTGCGGGCGCTGGACGAGTCCCGGGTGCTGCTCGAGCGGGCCAACCGTCCCGACGACGGGTTCTACTCCACGTTCGTCCTGCGCCGGCTGTCCAAGCCGGTGACCTCCCTGGCGCTGCGCGTGGGGCTGACGCCCAACCAGGTCTCCCTGATCTCGCTGGCCGTGGGGCTGACCGCTGCCGTGTGCTTCGCGTGGGGTGCCCTTCCGGCGATGGTCGTCGGGGCCCTGCTCATGCAGGCCTCCCTGATCATCGACTGCGTGGACGGCGAGGTCGCCCGCTTCACCCGGTCGTTCTCCGAGCTGGGGGCGTGGCTGGACGCCTCGACCGACCGCGTGAAGGAGTACGCGGCCTACGCCGGCCTGGCCATCGGGGCCTGGCACGCTCAGGACCAGGACATCTGGCTGCTGGCGACCGTCGTGATGGCCATGCAGACCCTGCGCCACGTCGGCGACTACGACTTCTCCCGGGTCCAGCGGGTCCGGGAGTCCTGGGTCGCGGCCCGCCCTATCGACGTCCGCGAGGATGACGGGGCGGCGGGCGCCGGGGCGACCCTGGAGCTGTCCGCACAGCTCAACCAGAGCTCCCACATCCGGTGGGCCAAGAAGGTCCTGCACATGCCGATCGGCGAGCGCTGGCTGGTCCTGAGCGTCGGCGCCGTGCTGCTCGGCCCACGCGGGACGCTCGGCCTCCTGCTCGGGCTCGGCCTGCTGGCGCTGACGTACACCTCGATCGGGCGGGTGCTGCGCTCCCGGCGGTGGCGCGATCCGGCCGACCGCAGCGGGGCGTGGCTGCTCGAACCGCAGCGGGACCTCGGGCCGATCGGTGAACCGGTGTGGCAGGCCGCGTCACGCCGGGGCAGCCCGATGGCGACCCGGTGGGGATGGGCGATCCCGGCACTGATGCGCCTGGTCGAGCTGGGCGTGGTCGTGGCGGGGGCGGCGCTGGTGCTCGACGACCCGGGGGCCTGGCTGTTCGGCTGGGTGTTCGTGGTGGCCTTCCACCACTACGACACCCTGTACCGCGCCCTGGGCGGCTCGGCGCCGCCGCGCTGGCTGGTCTGGGGGGGGCTGGGCTGGGACGGCCGCACGCTGCTGGTGCTGGTCGGCGTCGTGCTGGGCCAGGCGGCCCTGGGCGGGCTGTTGACGGTGGGGACCCTGCTGCTCGGGGCGCTGCTGGTCGTGCTGGCCTCCCTGCAGTGGGTCCGCTCGATGGCCCGGAAGGGGACTGCACGTGCCTGAGGTCCGACCCGTCGACCCGACCATCGCGCAGCTGCGTGAGGTGACCCAGCCCCCGGCCGTGCGCGGCCGGAAGAACTCCGAGCACTGGGTCGCCGACGTCTACCTGCGCCAGCTCTCGCCGTACCTGACCCGGGTGCTGCTCCGGCTCGGGCTCTCGGCCAACTCGGTGACCTGGATCATGATCGCCACCGGGGCCAGCGCGGGCCTGAGCCTGCTCATCCCGGGGATGCCGGGCGCCGTCCTGGCACTGCTGCTGGGCCAGCTGCAGATGCTGTGGGACTGCTGCGACGGCGAGGTCGCCAGGTGGCGCCAGACGTTCTCACCGGCGGGGACCTTCCTGGACAAGATCGGGCACTACACCGCGGAGTCCGTCATCCCGATCTGCCTGGGGATCCGGGCGGCGGGCAGCGACTTCTCCTGGCAGCAGCCCGGTCCGTACGCGTACGCCGGCGCGCTGCTGGCCGTGCTGATCATCCTGAACAAGGCCCTCAACGACATGGTGCACGTGTCGCGGGCGTTCTCGGGTCTGCCCCGCCTCGAGGACGTCGCCGGGGTCGGCACGCCGACCAGCAGCGGTCTGGCATCCCTGCGGCGGCTCGTGCGGTTCGTGCCGTTCAACCGGATCTACCACTCCGTCGAGATGACGATCCTGGCCTTCCTGGCAGCTCTGGGCGACCTGGTGGTCGGCGACCTCGCGGTCACCCAGGTGCTGCTGATGGCCATGCTGGCCCTGGCCGTGCCCACCGTGGCCGGGCACGTGCTGGCCATCCTGTCCTCGACCAAGCTCAGGAGCCCCGCGTGAACGCCTCGCCCGCCGCCGTGCCCCGCTTCGGGGTCGTGGTGCTGACCATGGGGACCCGCCCCGACGACCTGCGCCGGGGCGTGGAGTCGGTGCTGGCCCAGGAGGGGGTCCAGACCGACGTGGTGGTCGTCGGCAACGGGTGGCAGCCCGAGGGACTGCCGCCCGGGGTCCGCGGCCATGCGCTGGCCGAGAACGTGGGCATCCCCGCCGGGCGCAACGCCGGGGTTCCCGAGGTCGCCGGGGAGCTGCTGTTCTTCCTCGACGACGACGCCGCCCTGGCCGCCCCGGACACGCTGTCACGGTTCGCGGCCCTGTTCGCCGAGCGGCCGGAGGTGGGGCTCATCCAGCCCCAGGTGCAGGACGCCACCGGCATCCCCGCCCCGGGCCGGTGGGTGCCGCGGCTGCGCACCGGCGACCCCGCCACCCCGAGCCCGGCCACGTCGCTGTGGGAGGGCGCCGTCGCGATCCGGCGCGACCTCTTCGAGCGCATCGGGGGATGGCCGGCGTTGTTCTTCTATGCCCACGAGGGCATCGAGCTGTGCTGGCGGGTCTGGGACGAGGGCTTCGTCCCCTGGTACGCCGGCGACATCGTGATCCACCACCCGGTGATCGACCCTCGGCGGCACGCGGAGTTCTGGCACCTGAACGCCCGCAATCGCGTGCTCCTGGCCCGCCGGAACCTGCCCGCCGTGCTGCGACCGGCCTACGCCGGATCGTGGGCGCTGCTCACCACCCTGCGGGTGCGCGACCCGCAGGCCCGGAAGGCCTGGTGGCAGGGCTTCCGGGAGGGCTGGCGGATGGACCCCGGGCAGCGCCATCCGATGCGGTGGTCGACCGTCTGGGCCATGACCCGGGCCGGCCGACCACCGGTCATCTGAGTCAGCGCTGGTTGGCCCGCTCGAGGTCGCCCTCGAAGTCGACCTCGACCGCGAACAGGTCGGAGATGTCCACCGGGGTGACCTGGATGCCGTCGTGCTGGATGGCCAGCTCGAGCCCGCGCTCGAAGTAGTCCTGGTCCTCGCAGACCTCCAGCTGGCGGATCAGCGCGGCCTTGTCGCGGCTGCCGATCAGGTTGATGCCCACGGCCTCGCCGAGGCCGCCGGCCACCACCTTGGACAGGTCCTTGACGAACCCGGCGTCGTCGACGGTGTACTTGACCTCCTCCTCGGCCACCTGCGCGGTGTTCACGGCGACGGCCGAGCGACCCGACACGATGTACGGGGTCAGGCGCTGCAGGATGACCGGGTCGAACACGACATCGCCGTTCATCCAGATGACCGATCCCTCGTGCGAGGCCTTCAGGGCCTTGAGCAGGGACTTGGACGTGTTGGTCTGGTCGTAGTTCTCGTTGTAGACGAACACGGCGTCGGGCATGTGCTCCATCACGATGTCGAGCTTGAAGCCGACCACGATCGTGATGCGCACGTCGTCGCCGAACACGCTGCGGATGTTCTCGACCTGCTGCTCCATGATCGTCTGGCCGGTGGCCAGCTTCGTGAGCGGCTTCGGGAAGGGACGGCCCAACCGGGTCCCCATTCCCGCTGCCAGGATCGCGACCTGCACCTGCGACATACCTGCTCCTCACCGACGGCCGCCGCGGCGGCGCTTCACCTGCTCCCCGGCATTCTGGCAGGCCGGGGGCCGCGGACCCCTGTCGGGGCCGCGCGCGCCGGGTCTCAGTCGGCCGGCTGCAGGGTGCCCCGGGCGGCGATCGCGCGCATCTGCTCCACCCCGGCCCGGTGCTCGGCGATCGCGGTGAGCAACGCGTCGTGGAACCTCCGGGTGCTCTCTCCGGGCTGGGCGTCGTCGAAGTAGAACCGGCGCAGCTCACGGCGGCGCCCGGCCAGCGGGTCGTGGTCCAGCAGCGCCTGGAGGTCCTGGCGCGCCGAGGCGACGGAGGTGGCGTCGATGACGTGCGACGCCGCGGCGACGGGCGCCTCGCGCAGCAGCTCGTCGCGGTCCGAGCGCCGGTCGGTCAGGGCGATGGGCGCCTCGACGCGGGAGTAGAGGAAGTCCAGCCCGACGCTGGAGATGTCCGAGACCAGCAGGTCCACGCTGGGGAACAGCGCCAGGATGTCGCCGCCGGGCTGGTAGACGTGGCCGGCCAGGGGGTCCTCGGCGCTGGCCCGGTCGATCAGTGCCAGGACCCGGGTGTGCGCGGCGGCGATCCGGGGGTTCTGCCCCAGCACGACCCGCGGGTGGGGCTTGTAGACCACCCGGACGTCCGGGATCGCCAGCGCGGCCGCGACCAGCTCGGGACCGTAGACGTCCAGCGAGGTGAAGTTGTTCGACTCGTCCTCGCCCTCCCAGGTGGGGGCGTACAGGACGGTCCGCCGGGTGCTCGGCGGCAGGGTCGGCTCGGGGTCGAGGTCCAGCTGCGGGCGGCCGACCCGGATCAGCCGGGTCTCGTCCAGGCCGACCAGGGCGGCCCGGTGCCGGCGCACCGCGGCCTCCCCGGCGACGAACACCCGGTCGTAGGCCTTGGCCTGGTTGGACACCATGGAGACCTTGTCGGACTCCCCGTGGTTGACGTGGATGTGGACCGCCTCGGCCCAGATGAGCGACTGGAAGTTCCGCAGCCCGTTGTTGGGGTAGATGATCGCCTTGGGCTGCAGGACGCGGTACAGGTCCATCAGCGACGGGAACCCGACGGCCAGGAAGCTGGGGGCGGGCAGCTCGGCCTTCATGAGCTCGATCCACGAGGAGCGCGCCCGCGTCACGATGCCGAACCTGAGGTCCCCGCTGTGGGCGGCGATCACCGGCAGCCACTGCTGGATCTGGTAGATCTTCGACACGGTGTCCGGGAAGTAGAACACCGCGTCGACGGCCGGCGCCTGCCAGCCGTTGCGCAGCAGGGACGAGGCGTCCATCGACTCGCCGCGGGCCTCGACCTCCCCCTCGGTGACCGCCCGGGAGGACAGCCGCACGCCGGCCCTCGTCATCCGGTTGCCGGCATACCGCTGCGACCTGAGCACCAACGACCTGACCCGACCCATCGCCGTCCCTCCTGCGCGTCCGCCCGATTCTGCCGCATCCCGCCCCGCCCAGCCGCTCGGGCGGGGACGTGCCGCGGGCCGCGCGAAACCGTCAGGTGGCCCATCATGGGGTCCGGGCCCCCCGCGCGGGGGACATGACCGGCATGGGAGGCGGCAGCGATGGGGCAGGCGGGACGCACCAGCCGCGTGGCCGCTGCACTCGTCGCGGCCCAGTTCAGCCTCATCGGGCTGTGCCTGCTGCCGGTCGGCCCGACCGTGGGGCCCGGGGCGCGTGGGCTGGGCCTGGCCCTCCTCGGCGTGGCCGGACTCGTCGGGATCCTCGCGTTCGCCGCCCTGGGGTCGGACACCCGGGTCAGCCCGGTGCCGGCGCAGCGCAGCACGCTGCGCACCTCGGGGATCTACCGGGTGGTCCGCCACCCCATGTACGCCGCGGTCCTGCTCGCCTGCCTGGGCGTCGTCGTGTCGTCGGCGCGGGTGCTCGCGCTGGTCGCCCTCGCCGCGCTCATGATCGTCCTGCACCTCAAGGCCGGGTTCGAGGACCGCCTGCTGCGAGCCCGCTACGGGGCCCCGTTCGACGACTACCGGGCCCGGGTGCCGGCGATCCTGCCCGGGCTGCCGTTCAGGCCAGCTCCACTGCCAGGTCAGCGTCCGTCGCAGCTCGAACGTCCTGGAGGCTGACCCCGGCAGCGAGCTCCCGCAGCACCAGCCCGGCGCCGGTCACGTCGATCACGGCCAGGTCGGTGATGATGCGGTGCACCACGCCCAGCCCGGTCAGCGGCAGCGTGCACTCGGTGACGATCTTGGCCGAGCCGTCCCTGGCGACGTGCTCCATCATGACGATCACCCGACGGGCCCCGTGCACGAGGTCCATCGCCCCACCCATGCCCTTGACCATCCGGCCCGGGATCATCCAGTTCGCCAGGTCCCCGCGCGCCGAGACCTGCATCGCACCGAGGATCGCGGCGTCCACGTGCCCGCCCCG
Source organism: Candidatus Nanopelagicales bacterium (assembly GCA_039812125.1). Taxonomy (GTDB): domain Bacteria; phylum Actinomycetota; class Actinomycetes; order S36-B12; family CAIYMF01; genus Prado023. Next base: position 41,101 of record JBDHZV010000008.1, on the reverse strand, counting down.
GATCATCCCGAACGACAGGGCGGAGTCGAAGAAGCTGGCTCCCGGCCGGGTGGTGACGGTCTCCTTGCCCGCGTTGATCAGGTCGGGGTCGACCTCGTCCTCACTGGGGTAGGGACCCACTCCGAGGATGCCGTTCTCGCTCTGCAGCACCACCTCCACCCCCGGGGGCAGGTGGTTGGGCACCAGCGTCGGCAGGCCGATGCCGAGGTTGACGTACTGGCCGTCGCGCAGCTCCCGGGCCACCCGGGCTGCCAGCTGGTCGCGGGTCAGGGCCATCACCGCACCTGCCCCACGGAGGTGGTCCGCCGCTCGATCCGCTTGGCGGCGATGGCCGCGGGATCAAGGGCGACGACGCGCTGCACGAAGATCCCCGGCAGGTGCACCTGCGCCGGGTCGAGGTCGCCGGGCCGCACCACCTGCTCGGCCTCCACGATCGTGACCCGTCCGGCCATGGCGACCAGGGGGTTGAAGTTGCGCGTGCTCGCGGCGAACACGCAGTTGCCGTGGGTGTCGGCCACGGTGGCGCGAACCAGGGCGAAGTCGGCCGTGATGGCCCGCTCGAGCACGTACCGGCGCCCGTCGAACTCCCGGGTCTCCTTGGCCGGTGATGCCACCGCGACCGCACCGGCGCCGTCGTAGCGCCACGGCAGTCCACCCTCGGCGACCTGGGTGCCGACCCCGGCCGGGGTGTAGAACGCCGGGATGCCGGCGCCGCCGGCCCGCAGCCGCTCGGCCAGGGTGCCCTGCGGCACGAGTTCCACCTCGAGCTCGCCGGACAGGTACTGCCGCTCGAACTCCCGGTTCTCGCCGACGTAGGACGAGGTCATCCGGCGGATCCGTCGCTGCGCCAGCAGCAGGCCCAGCCCCCAGTCGTCGACGCCGCAGTTGTTGCTGACGACGTCGAGGTCGGTCGTCCCGGCGGCCAGCAGGGCCGCGATCAGGGTGCTCGGTATGCCGCACAGGCCGAAACCGCCGACGGCCAGCCGGGCCCCGGTGGGGACGTCGACCACCGCCAGGGGGGCGCTCGCCACAGTCTTGTCCACACGATCCTCCGGTTCAGAGGCGCAACGAGCGAAGGCTATCCGCTTCAGGTGGCTGATGACAGCGATCTGTCCGGCGAAGGGCTCAACCGGTGCAGATGTCCTGCGCTGCGCTGGACGTCCCGGAACCGCTCGAGCCGGAACTGCTCGACGAGGGCGTCCTCACCCGGATCGCGCGGACCTCGTGGGCATCGCGGCCCAGGACCAGCTGCAGCCTCGGCCCGAGGGAGTCCACCTCCTTCAGGGTGGACCCCGGGACGGCGGCCTGCAGGGTGCGTGCGGCCTCGAGCTGGTCCGGCGAGTGCCGGATGACCGTCGTGGCCCGGTCCGGGCCGGAGTCCAGCCGGCCGGTGCGGAATCCCTGACCGGCCAGCTCGCCGGCCACGGTGGAGGCCACGCCCTGGGTCCCCGTCGCGTTGCGCACGTCGACCAGGACCCGCGCCGGCAGCACCGTCAGGGGCTGGCCGTCCGCGCCCTTGGTCGGCGGCGGGGGCCACGGGGACTCCTCGGCGATCGCCGCGAAGATCGGCTCGGCCCGAGCGCGGTCCATCACGATGGTCGCGCCGTCCCCGCTGGGCAGCCAGGGCAGCGTCACGAAGGTGATGTCCTTGGGCCGGATCCCCACCAGGCTGCTGGCCAGGGCCACGACGCCGGCCGGATCGGTCATCGCCCGGTCGGCCGCCAGCGACTTGGACGCCTCGTTGAGCACCCGCCACAGCCGCAGCGGGTCCGTGAGCAGCCCGGAGCTGCTGACCTCCTGGATCAGCGAGGACAGGAACAGCTGCTGGCGGTTGATCCGGCTGATGTCGGAGCCGTCGCCGATGTTGTGCCGCACCCGCACGAAGGCCAGCGCGTCCTCGCCCTTGACCCGGGTCCGCCCAGCCGGCAGGTCCACCCCGGACTTCTCATCCTTGAGCGGGCGGGTGAGGCAGACCTCCACGCCGCCCAGGGCGTTGATCGTCTTCTTGAACCCGTGGAAGTCCAGCACGACGAAGTGGTCGACCTGCAGGCCGGTCAGCGACTCGACCGCCTTGACGGTGCAGCCGGGACCGCCCCGGTCGAAGGCGGCGTTGAACCGGTCGCGGACGGCGCCGAGGTGCTCGCCGCTGCTGCTGCGGCAGGCGGGCAGTTGCATCACGGTGTCCCGGGGGATGCTCAGCACGACCGCCGACTCCCGGTCGGGGTACACGTGCACGAGCATCGTGGTGTCCGAGCGCGCTCCGTCGAAGTGGCCGTACCTGGTGTTGCCCGTCCCGGTGCGCTCGTCCGAGCCCATGACCAGCAGGGTGACCGGGCCCTGCGACAGGTCCCCGAAGTCGAGGGGGCGCTGGCCGACCTGGTCGCTGATGTCGACCGTCGTGACATTGCCCTGCAGGTGACCGACCGCCAGGGTGGCCGATCCGGCGGCGACGGTCAGGGCGAGGGCGGATGCCGAGGCCAGGGCGCCCGCGACACGCAGAATGCGATGGCTTCCCGACACCCCATAAGGGTAAGTGACTCGCCTACTAAACGTGGGTAAACTCCGCCGACGATCACTCAATGTCACGGTGGCTCTTCCGATGTTCCAGGGGGAGCCCGGGCAAGACTGGGCCACATCTGCACGCAGAGCGACGGCCCCGGGCGTGCGGCCCGGGCGGGAGGTCCCATGCACACCCGCACCACGTCCACCATGCGGCTGCGCGCCCTGATCCTGCTGGGTGCCGCGATCCTGATCCCGGTGGCGGCCGGACCTCCCGCAGCGGAGGGTGCGCCCCCGGCGGAGGCGGGGGGTGCGGCGCAGTCCGCTGCTGCCGTCGCCCCGACCGTCATGTCGGTCCCGCTGTCCGGGCTGAGCAGTGCCGTCCTCGAGGCCGCGCCGGAGCCTTCGCACGTGCACGCCGCCGACGTGACGGCGCAGTCCACGCCCGACCTGCGCCCGGCCGTGGCGGCCAGCGCCGCCCTCGACGAGCCGGCCGCGCTGGTGGCGGTGACGGCTCCGAGCGCATTCCCGACGGGGACCGCCGTGCAGGTGCGGGTCCGGGAGTCCGGGCGCTGGTCGGCGTGGACCGAGCTCGAGCTCGATCCCGACCACGGGCCGGATCCGGACTCCGAGGAGGCCCGCGATGCCACCCGGGTGGGCACGGACCCCCTGACCACCGCCGATGCCACCTCGGTGCAGGTCCGCATCGACACCCCCACCGGCCGGGTCCCGGCGGGCACCCGGCTGACCGCGGTGCACGCCCCCACCTCCGCCGCCGACGCCCAGCTGCCCGACCCGGCCCCGCGGGTCTCGGCGGCGGGGGTGGCCGCCAGCGCGGCCAGCATGCCGAGCATCATCACCCGCAGGCAGTGGGGTGCCGACGAGTCGCTGCGCAACCGTGAGCCCTACTACACCGGCGCGATCAAGGCAGGGTTCGTCCATCACACGGCCTCGACGTCGAACTACACGCAATCCCAGGCCGCGGCCCAGGTGCGCGCGATCTACGCGTACCACACCAAGTCGCTCGGGCACTCCGACATCGACTACAACTTCGTCGTCGACCGGTTCGGCCGGCTGTACGAGGGCCGCTACGGCGGCATGTCCCGTCCCGTGCTCGGTGGGCACACCGCCGGGTTCAACGAGAACACGTTCGCCGTGGTCGCACTGGGCAACTTCGAGTCGGCGAAGCCGTCGGCGACCAACATGGCCGCGATCAAGGAGTCCATCGCGCGGCTGTTCGCGTGGAAGCTCGGGCTGTACGGCGTGAACCCGGGGTCGACAGCTCGCCTGGTCTCCGCGGGCTTCATCCGGGCCACGAAGTACCCGAAGGGCTCGGTCGCGCTGATCCCGGCGCTGTCCAGCCACCAGACGGTCAACTACACGGCCTGCCCCGGCACGTACCTGCAGGCCCAGATCCCGGCGATCCGGACCCTGGCGGCCGCGTACTCGCGGGTCGCGCTGTCCGCTCCCACGCTGCCGGTCTCGTCGTTCCGGCAGGGGACCCGCTCGTCGGTCGCGATCTCCGCCCATGCCAGCACGGCGATGTCATGGACCGCGAAGGTGCTCAGCCCGTGCTCCGACACCCCGATCCGGACGTTCTCGGGGACCCGGGCGTCGGCCGGCAGGGCCACGTTCACCTGGGACCTCAAGGACTCGGCCGGGGAGCAGGTCCTGCCCGCCGCGTACACCATCGAGGTCGCGGGCAGGCTGCCGGACGGCACCGCGGTGCCCGCCGTCTCCTCGACGCTGACCATCACGCCGGGCTCCGGCGGGGCGTGGGGCCCCTGCGGCAACGCGACCCGGGTGTCCGGCAGCAGCGCCGCCGTCACGTCCGTGCTGTGGGGCCAGAGCTCCCGGCCGTCCAGCAGGACCGTCGTGCTCACGGGGACTGCCACGGCGAGCGCCACGGCGCGTGCGGCTGGCGTGGTGGCAGCCCCGCTGGCCCGCTCGCTGAGGGCGCCCCTGCTGCTGACCGCCAGGGCGTCGCTCTCGCCGTCGGTGTCCGAGGACATCCGGCTGCGCCGGGCCACGGAGGTCATCATCGTCGGCAGCACGTCCGTGGTGTCCAGGGCGACGGCCACACAGGTGGCCGCCCTGGGTGCGACCGTGACCCGGCTGTCCGGGTCGTCCACGGCGGCCACCGCGGCCGCGGTGGCCCAGCGGATGGGCGGGACCTCCGCGGTGCTGGTCTCACCCGGTGACGCACCCGCCCACGCCCACGTGGGCTCCGCGCTCGCAGCGGCCCGGGGGGTGCCCGTGCTGCTGGTGGCACCCGGATCGGTGCCCACGGCGACGCGCAGGGCGCTCAAGGGCCGCACGTCCGTCACGGTCGTGGCGCCCACCTCGGTCAGCGACGCGACCCTGCGCTCGGCGCTGTCGGGGATCCCGTTCACGCGGATCGCCGCGGGCAACGAGGTCACCGCGTCGCTGGCCGCGGCTCCCGCGCACCCCGGCACCCCCACGTCGGTCATGCTGATGCCGGACGAGCCGGCCTCGTGGTCGACCGTGTCCGTGGCCGCGGCAGCCGGCGTCCCGCTGCTGTTCACGTCGACCTCCGCGCTCGCGGACCCGACCTCCGCGTACCTGGCCGGTCGTCCGGCCCTGCGCGGCGCGGTCACCACGGCCAGCCCTGGCGCCCTGGCCGACGGGGTGCTCGGCCGGGCCGGCCAGCAGCTGCAGGGCAGGGCCTGGGTGCCCACGCCGGTCGCGGCGCGACCGACGGCGACCCGGACGGCGTCGCGCACCAACGCCAGCCCGGAGCCGATCGCGGCCGGCCGCTCGCTGAAGGTGAGCGCGACCGTGAAGGCCGCCTACACCGACGGGGTCTCCCGCGCGGTGCCGGACGGCGTGCCGTTCACCGTGCAGTTCAAGGCGTCGGGCACCACCACCTACCGGACGGTCGCGCGCGGGACCACGGCGTCAGGCAGGGCGACGGCCTCGGTGCCGGCCAGCAGCAGCGGGCGGTGGCGCATCGTGGTCGGGACGCTCAGGACCACGTCGGACCTCGTGCGCGTCACCCGGTGAGGCCCCAGCAGCTGGCCGAGCGAGCCGACCGCACGGCGCCGCTGGTGACGCTCTACGACGGCGCCGACCGGGTCGAGCTGTCGGCGGCCACGTTCGGCAACGGTGTGGCCAAGGCGGCCGGCCTGCTGCGCGACGGACTGGGCCTGGCACCGGGTGCGTCGGTGTCCATCGACCTGCCGCTGCACTGGCAGCTGCCGGTCTGGACGGTGGCCGCACTGGCGGTCGGCGCCCGGACGTCCCGGCAGGCGGCCTGGGCAGACGCCCGGGTGGTCGGGCCCGACGGCCTGGCCCGGATCGCCGCGGGCGGGGACCCCGGGGCCGACGAGGTCCTGGCATGTGCCTGCGATGCCTTCGGGATGCCCCTGCGAGGGCCACTGCCGGCAGGAGTGACCGATGTCGGGGTCGAGGCCCGGATGCACCCGGACGTGCACGCGCCCGAGCCGCGGGCGCACCTGTCGGCCGCCCTGCAGGTCGGCGGGGAGTGGATCGAGTGGACCACGCTGGCGGCCTCGCGCCCGGCCAGCCCGAGCAGCGGCCGGGTCTGGGTCGGCGCCGGGGTCGCCCCGGATCGGCTGCTGTGGGCCGGCGTGGTGCATCCGCTGCTGACCGGGGCGCGCCTGGTCCTGGCCGTGTCCCTGGGGGCAGAGGCGACCGCCCGGGCCCGGGCGGTGGAGGCCATCACGGCCGACGCCCGGTGACGCCGGGGGGCCGACCGCGCCGTCGACGGGACGATCCGACTGGAAACGGGCACCACTCGTGCTGGATCGTTGCCCCATGACTGAAGCCGTGCTGCTCGTCGGGGGTCAGGGCACCCGGTTGCGCCCCCTGACCATCCACACCCCCAAGCCCATGCTGCCCGTGGCCGGCGTGCCGTGCACGGAGCACCAGATCGCCCGTGCCCGGGAGGCCGGGGTGACCCGCATGGTGCTGGCCACCTCGTACCGCGCCGAGGTGTTCCAGGAGTACTTCGGCGACGGTTCCAAGTTCGGCGTCGAGCTCATCTACGCCGTCGAGGACACGCCGATGGGGACCGGCGGGGCCATCCGCAACGTCGCGGACCTGCTGGAGTCCGGACCCGACGACCCGGTCATGATCTTCAACGGCGACGTGCTGACCGGCGTCGACCTGCGGCACCTGCTCGCCGTGCACGAGCAGAGCGGGGCGGCGGTCACGCTGTACCTGACCCGGGTGGAGGACCCCCGGGCCTTCGGCCTGGTCCCCACCGACGACGAGGGCCGGGTCACCGCGTTCCTGGAGAAGCCCACGACCCCGGCCGAGATCGTCACCGACCAGATCAACGCCGGCTGCTACGTCTTCCGCCGGTCGGTGATCGACACGATCCCCTCGGGCCGCCCGGTGTCCGTGGAGCGGGAGGTCTTCCCCAGGCTGCTGAGTTCCGGGGCCCGGCTGCAGGGGGTCGTCGACGACGGGTACTGGCTGGACCTGGGCAACCCCCTGGCCTTCGTCAAGGGCTCGGCCGACCTGGTCCTGGGGCACGCGCCGTCCCCGGCGGTGCCCGGTCCCACGGGCGAGTTCCTCGTGCTGCCCGCCGCGGAGGTGTCCCGCAAGGCGGTGCTGTCCGGCGGGACCGTCGTCGGGTCCAGCGCCACGGTGGGCCCGCACGCGCAGGTCATCGGCTCGGTGCTGTTCGACGGGGCCGTCGTCTCCGCCGGTGCCGTGGTGCGCGACAGCGTGATCGGGCGCGACGCGGTGATCGGCGCGGGGGCCACCCTGGACGGGGTCGTGGTCGGCGACCGGGCCATGATCGGACCGGGCAACGAGCTCGTACGGCTGGCCCGGGTGTGGCCCGGTGTCGCCCTCGGCGAGACCGCGGTCCGGTTCTCCTCCGACCGGTAGCGGCCCCGGAGGGCGCGGGCGTCGCCGGGCGGGGGGTGGGCAGGCCCACGTGCAGCGACGTGGCGGCCGTGCCCGGTCAGCGGGCGCGGTGGTCCGTGATGGTGGCGCGGGGGCCGCGCCGTGGCTGCGGACCCACGTGCAGCTCGAGGAGGCGCACGGCGCGGGCCCGCTGTCCTGACCAGGGGCGCAGCAGCTCGGCCGCCGTGCTGTCGTCACCGTCGAGCCGCCCGGTCAGGGCGTGCGTGACGGTGCGGGCGACGTGGGCGTCCCCGAACGACACGGCGTCGACGTGACCCCACGCCCGCACGGCCACCTCCGCCGCCGTCCAGGCGCCGATGCCGGGCAGCGTGGCCAGAGCGGCGCACGCCTGCTCCGGCGACCGCCCCGCCAGGGCCTCGATGGCCGCAGCACGTCCCGCAGCCGCCACCAGGGCCCGGGCCCGTCCCGGGTCCACCCCGGCCCGGTGGAAGTCCCACGAGGGCACCTGGGCCCATCGGGGCGCCTCCGGGGGCACCCGCAGCGACTCCGGACCGGGGGTGGGTCCGGGGGCGGGCTCGCCGTGGCGCACCACGAGCCACCGCCAGGCCCGGCGGGACTCGACGCCGGTGACGCGCTGCTCCAGGATGGCCGGGGCCAGGGCCTCGAGCGCCCGCCCGGTGCGCGTGATCCGCAGGCCCGCCGCGAACCGTCGCCATGCGGCGGCCATCACCGGGTGCGCCCCGTGCGCGAAGCCCCGCGGGTCGTCGTCGGCGCCCAGCACCTGCGGGACGAGCTCCAGCTCCGCCTCGCGGCCCGGCCCCCATGCGGTGGCCAGGATCGCGTCGCCGCTGCGGGCGTAGTGCACAGTCGCCGGACCGTCCGGGGTGAGCGTGGCGCGCCACACCTCCCCGCGCCCGATCCGCAGGCACGGGTCGCGGTCCCCCCGGCGCAGCGGGCCCAGCGTGGTGGCCAGGTCCACCGGCCATCCCGGGCGCCATCGCCGCTGCGAGGCTCCGGGGTCGGGGGGCATGCTGGCATTGTCCGACCCCGGGAGCGGACCGGCCCGGCAGGGGGACCCGCCGGGGAAGGGACCCGTCCCGCATGATCACGCTGGGTGAGGGGACTCGGTCGGGATCCGGCCGGCCGGTACCGGGCACCGAGCGGGCTCATGGGGCTCCGACACCGCACGGCGGCCGAGTCGTTCGGCGTGTTGGGCGTGTCGGGCGCGTCGGCGGGTGTGATGCGGGTCATGTCCGAAAAGTGAGGATTGTCGGACCAATTGCTACTCTGGGTGATGGGTGGCGGTGACCCTTCGAACCGGGTTGACGCATACCAGATATTCGGTCGCCCTCGGCTTGACTCGCCGTGATTGCGCACGTGTAATTTCAGCCATGTGATTCACACCGCGGGGCGGTCGGGCCCCTCGGAACCCCGGTGGATCGCACAGGGTCGAGGAGGAACCATGTTCGAGGCTGAGGTCATCCCGCTGCTGGAGATCGAGCAGACATCCTGGCAGGAGCGGGCCCTGTGTGCGCAGACCGATCCGGAGGCGTTCTTCCCGGAGAAGGGCGGCAGCACCCGCGAGGCCAAGCGCGTGTGCTCGTCCTGCGAGGTCCGGGTCGAGTGCCTCGAGTACGCCCTGGCCAACGACGAGCGCTTCGGGATCTGGGGCGGCATGTCCGAACGGGAGCGTCGCCGGCTCAAGAAGCTGGCCGTCTGAGCGGGGATCGATCCCGCAGGTCGGCTGCCGTCACCGCTAGCGTGACGCCCCGTGGGCTCCGGTGAGGCACTGATGGACGACCGCGCGGATGAGGTCCCCGCCGAGGATGCGATCCTCGACCGGTTCCTCCCGCGCGAGACGCCCGAGGTCCTGCGCGAGCATCACGTGACGGCGATCCTGGTCGCCCGCGACGGCCAGGCCTGGGTGCCGCGGGCCCTGTCTGCCCTCGTCTCGCAGGAGCGAGCCCCGGACCAGGTGGTGCTGGTCGATGCCGGCTCCAGCGACGACACGGCGCAGCTGCTGGTCGCGAGCGGGTACCGCGTGGTCAGCTCCGACCCGGCCCTGGGCTACGCCGGTGCGGTCGCCGCGGGGGTCGCGGCCGTGCCCGGGCGGGATGGTCCGGGCGGACCCGTGGGCTGGTACTGGCTGCTGCACGACGACAGCGCGCCCGACCCCACCTGCCTGGCCCAGCTGCTGCTCGGGTCCGACCGCACACCGGCGGCCACGCTGGTGGGCCCGAAGGCCGTCGCGTGGTCGGACCCGGAGGTGCTGGTCTCCATCGGGCACCTGTGGGCACCGGGGACCCCGGTCGTCGAGAAGCTGGAGCCCCGGGAGCGCGACCAGGGCCAGTACGACGTGGACCGCCCGGTGTACGCGCTGGACACTGCCGGGGTGCTGGTGCGCGCCAGCACCTGGCAGGACCTGGACGGCCTCGACGGCGCCGTCCCCGACTGGGCCTCGGGCGCCGACCTGAGCCGGCGGGTGTGGGGCTCCGGCGGGGTCGTGCAGCTGGTCCCGGCCGCACGGGTGGCCCACCGCCAGGCCCGCCACCACGCGGTGCGTGCCCCCGGGACCGATCAGCCGCGCCGCGCGGCCCGTGCCGGGCAGCTCTACCTGGAGCTCACCCAGGCGCCGGCGGTGGCACTGCCGTGGCGGGTGCTGCGGGCTGTGATCTCCAGCGTCGTCCGGGCCCTCGCCGTCCTGCTGACCCGCGAGCCCGAGGAGGCCAGCGCGGAGCTGGCCGGGGCCTGGGACATGCTGGCCCACCCGGGCCGGGTCCGGGCGGGGCGCCGTCGACTGCGCCGGCCCCCGGTGACCGACGTGACCCGACCCGCCCACGTGCGGGCCTACCGAGGCACCGTGCTGCGCCGGGCGTTCGAGCGGTGGACCGCGTCGGCGCGGGTGCCGCGGCGTCCGGCGGGCGGCTGGCGGGCGCCCCGGTGGCTGGCTCGGCCGCTGCTCGTGGCGGCAGTGCTGGCCACTGCCGCACTGGTGCGCGACCCCGGGCAGCTGGTGGGGTCGGGTCTGCTGCAGGGGGGCGGGCTGCTGCCGGCCCCGGGATCACGGGCGCTGCTGGCCGACTACCTGCAGACCTGGCACGACACCTGGATGGGCACCTCGGCGATCCCCCCGATCTACCTGGCGGTGCTGTCCGGGGTCGGGGTGCTGGCGCTGGGCTCCGTCGACGCGGTGCTGCGGGTCATGTTCGGCATGGCCGTGCCCCTGGCCTTCCTGAGCGCCTACGCGGCCGTCGGCCATCGGGTGCCCAGCCGGCAGCGGATCCTCATGGCGGTGGCCTGGGCGACCCTTCCGGCCGGGGTCGCGGCTGCCGGGGCCGGCCGGATCTCGACGCTGGCACTTCTGCTGCTCGGCCCGCTGACGGCACGCGCGCTGGTGACCTGGTGGACGGGGATCGGCCGCCCGGGGATCCGGCGCAGCCTGGTCGCCGGCACGATGCTGGGCATCACCGCGGGCTTCGCGCCGTTGGCCTGGGTCCTGGCCGTGGTGGCCGGAATCGGGGCGTGGGCGGTGTCGGGGCTGCGCCGCGAGGTCCTGGCGCCGGGGGCCGTGGTGCTGCTGTCCTCGCTGGCCTTCGTGGCGCTGTGGGCCACCCGGCTGGCCGACGCACCCTGGCTGCTGCTCACCGACCTGGGCAGGTCGGCGGCCATCCAGGGCGCCCCGGCCGCGTGGGTGTGGGGGCTGGCCCCCGGTGGTGCCAGCTCCAGCACGTGGCCTGCGGTCCCCCTGGTCGTGACGGCGGTCCTCGCGGTGCTGCTGGGCCGGCCCGGGAAGCGCTCGGTCGCCGTCCTGGCGGGCGCCCTGCTGCTCATGGTCGCCGTGGCCTGGACTGCCCCGCTGGTCCGCGCGCGGTGGCCCGAGGTCGACCCGGATGCGCTGTGGCCGGGGCAGCCGCTGCTGGTGGCCGGGGGCCTGCTGGCGGTGCTCGTCGTGCGGATGCAGGGGGCGCCTCGGCCAGCGCGGCTCGGGCTGCGGGTCGCCTGGGTGGTGTGCGTGGCCAGCCTCGTCGTCGGGTGGTGGACCACGCCGGGGGGACCCACCACCGTGACACCCGACGCCGCCGTCCCACCGGTGGTGTCGCTCGACGCGGCCGGACCCGGCCGGCCCCGCGCCCTGGTGGTGACCCGGGCGGACGGGGTGCTGCTGTTCGGCGTCGCCTCCGGGCCGGCTGAGCAGCTCGGTGACGCCGACGCCCTGGCGGGGGCACAGCCATCGCCAGGGCTGGTGGACACCGTCGCCTCCCTGGTGTCCGGCGCCGGCGGCAGCCTCGAGCGGGAGCTGGGGGGGCGGGGCATCCGCTACGTCGTCTTCGACGGGCCGCCCAGTGACGCCGTCGTGGTCGAGCTCGACGCCGCCGTGGGGCTGCGTCGGCTGGCCAGCTCGTCCGAGCAGTCGCTGTGGCTGGTGGCTGGCGACCCGGTGCGGGCCCGGCTCGCGGCGACCGCCACCACCGGCCCGGTCGACGTGCCCATCCTGACGACCCCCACGTCCGTCGACGTGGTGCTGCACCCGATGACGGCCCTTCCCCGGCGGCTGACGGTGGCCGAGCTGGCCGACCCGGGCTGGTCGGCCACCCTCGACGGCCGCCCGCTCCCGCTGGGGGTCGATGACCTCGGGGAGCTGCGCACCCAGGTGGCGGCGACCGGTGAGCTGACCGTGCGCCACGACGGTCCGTGGCGGTGGGTCGGTCCGCTCCAGCTGGGCGTCCTGGCCGCGCTCGTCGTGCTGGCGCTGCCGAAGCGCCGCCCCGACGACGTCGACGGGGTGCCCCGATGAGGCGACTGCTTGCTGGTGTCCTGGTCGCGCTGGCCGCCCTGGCCGTGGTGCTGGTCCCGGCGCCACCCGCGGCCGAGGTGGACGTGACCTTCCGCCCGGTGACCAGCGCCACGCTCGTCTGCCCGGAGCTGGCGGTCACGGCCGACTCGGCCGCGGTCGCGGGATCCCTGGTGGCGCCCGACCTGGCGGGGGACGGGGGGTCGGCCGCCCTCGAGATGCTGGGCAGTGACGACCCGCTGGCCCGAATCGCCGCGCCCGCCGCGCCGGTGCACCTGCTCATGTCCGGCAGCAGCCAGCCGCCGGTCATCACCCGGGCGATCGGCGGCTGGGCGCCCGCGGTCCTGTCGGGATTCGCGATGCGCGGCCTGGACGGGGCCGCTGCGGGGCTGTCGTCGGGCAGCTGCCCGGTCCCGCGGGCGACCTGGTGGTTCGTGGGACCGGGGTCCCAGGTGGGCCGCAGCTCGGTGCTGCTGGTGGTCAACCCGTCGCAGGAGCCGGCCCGGATCGACCTGACCCTGTATGGGCGCAGCGGGCCCGTGCCCGCGCTGGCGGGCAAGGGCGTCGTGGTCGGCGCCGAGGGCGTCGTGCGGATCCGGCTGGCCGCCCTGGCCGCCGACCAGCCGGTGCTGGGGGTGTCCCTGCAGGCGACAGGGGGCCGGGTGGCGGTCGCCCTGCGCGATGTGGAGGCCGCGGTCGGCGGCCGGGCCCGCGGCGTCGACTTCGTGCCGGCCGCGCAGCCGCCCGCCGGCGACCTGCTCCTGCCCGGCGTTCCGGGTGGCTCGGGCACCCGCGACCTGGTCCTGGTCAACCCGACAGACCGGTTCGCGACCGTGACGCCACAGCTTCTCACCACGGGCGGCACCGTGGACCTGCCCGGCCTGGCGACGCTGGCCGTCCCGGCCGGGTCGGCGGTGACCGTCCCGCTGGCGACCGCCCTGGACGGCCGGGCGGGAACGCTGCACCTGACGTCGGACACCGCGATCACAGGTGCGCTGCGCAGCCAGTGGGGCAGCGCCACGCGGGACACCTCGTGGACGGCTGCGACCCCGCCGACGTCGTCCGACCTGCCGCTGGCGGGGGCGGCCGTCGTGGCCGCCGGCCCCGGGCTGCGCACCACCGTGACCATCGCGGCGCCCACCACGCAGGTCGTGGGCACCCTCGTGTACTCCGGGTCCGGCGGCCCGGACGAGGCCGTGCTCGCCGGCGACGGTGGCCCGCTGGCCGACGGGGACCTGGGGGGTGGGGGCACCGAGCTGCTCGTCCCGGGCACCCGGGTCGGCGGCCGGCGGGTCGACGTGACCGTGCCGGCCGGCGCCCAGCAGGAGATCGCCCTCGACGGACTCGACGGGGCAGCGGTCGCCTGGGCCACCTGGCAGGCCGCGGAGGGGTCCGGTCCGGCCAGCGTGGGGCACCTGTCGATCGACGCCTCGGCGCCGTTGGCGTCGGGCTTCCCGTGGTGGCCGACCACGTCGGCGGTGCGCACCGTCCCCGTGACGGCCGACGTGGGCACCCTGCTGGGCACGGGTCCGTAGCCGTGGTCGAGTGGCCCCCGGACCGGGACGGCGGCCGGGCTCGTCGCACGCCCCGACACGAGCGCGCCCCGCGGGCGTCCTTCGGTCCGGATGTCGGTCCCCGGGGGTAGTTTGCCCTCGTGAGCCTCGTCCGTCGCTGCTCGAAACCGTCGTGCTCCCGCCCGGCCGTCTCGACGCTGACCTACGTCTACGCGGACTCCACCGCCGTGCTCGGCCCCCTGGCCACCTACGCCGAGCCGCACTGCTACGACCTCTGCCAGGTCCACGCCGACCGGATGACCGTCCCGCGCGGCTGGGAGGTCGTCCGCCTCGAGCCGGACCCGGACGCGCTGCGGCCCAGCTCCGACGACCTCGAGGCCCTCGCCGATGCCGTCCGGGAGGCCGCCCGGCCCAGGACCGACCCGACCCCGGACATGGTCGAGGTCGGCCGGCGCGGGCACCTGCGGGTGCTGCGCCACGTCGACCTCACCGACGGCTCCACCGCGCTGCGCTGAGTCGGGCCCCGCACCGGCGAGTTCCGCGCCCCTGCCGGCAGTAGGGTTGCGCCCGTGCGTGACCTCACCCAGATCATCAAGGCCTACGACGTCCGGGGCGTCTACCCCGACCAGCTCGACGCTGAGCTCGCCGAGCGCGTGGGGGCGGCGTTCGCCCTCGTCGTCGGCGCCTCCCGGCAGGTCGGCGGCCCCGGGGCGGTCGTCGTCGGGCGCGACATGCGGCCCTCGGGCCCCGAGCTGGTCGCCGCGTTCTGCCGCGGCGTGACCGGGCAGGGGGTGGACGTCATCGACATCGGCCTGGCCAGCACCGACCAGCTGTACTTCGCCGCGGGCCACCTGGCGCTGCCGGGCGCGATGTTCACCGCCAGCCACAATCCCGCGCAGTACAACGGCATCAAGATGTGCCGCGCCGGGGCGACCCCCGTGGGCCAGGACAGCGGCCTGGCCGAGATCCGCGCGATGGTCGCCGCGCCCGTTCCGGCCGCCGACGTGGCACCGGGCTCGGTGCGCGAGCAGGACCTGCTCGCCGAGTACGCCGCGTTCCTGCACGCACTGGTCGACCTCTCGGCGATCCGGCCGCTGCGGGTGGTGGTGGACGCGGGCAACGGCATGGCCGGCCACACCGCCCCGGCTGTGCTGGACGTACCCGGCCTGGACATAGTGCCGCTGTACTTCGAGCTCGACGGCACCTTCCCCAACCACGAGGCCAACCCGATCGAGCCGGAGAACCTGCGCGACCTGCAGTCGGCCGTGCTGGCCGAGGGTGCCGACATCGGGCTGGCCTTCGACGGCGACGCGGACCGCTGCTTCCTGGTCGACGAGCGCGGCAGCCTGGTGTCGCCGTCGGCCCTCACCGGGCTCATCGCGGCGCGGGAGCTGGCCAAGCACCCCGGCGCGCCGATCATCCACAACCTGATCACCTCGGCGGCCGTCCCCGAGATCGTCCGGGAGAACGGCGGCGTACCGGTGCGCACCCGCGTCGGCCACTCGTTCATCAAGGCGCGCATGGCCGAGACCGGGGCCGTGTTCGGCGGGGAGCACTCGGGGCACTTCTACTTCGCCGACTTCTGGCGGGCCGACTCCGGGATGCTCGCGGCGCTGCACGCGATCGCCGCGCTCGGTGGCGCACCGGAGGGCACCACCCTGTCGGCCCTGCTGTCCCCCTACGAGCGCTACGTCGCCAGCGGCGAGATCAACTCCACCGTGTCCGACCCCGGTGGGGCCACGGCGCGCGTGCGCGCGGCGTACGAGGGCCGCGACGGGGTGACCTTCGACGAGCTCGACGGACTGACCGTGATGGGGCCGGACTGGTGGTTCAACGTGCGGCCGAGCAACACCGAGCCGCTCCTGCGCCTGAACGCGGAGGCTCCGGACGCCGAGGCCATGGCCCAGCTGCGCGACGAGGTCCTGGCGATCATCCGCGAGGAGAGCGCCGCGTGAAGCTCGACCCGCTGCTGCTCGAGGTGCTGGCCTGCCCCTGCGAGCACCACGCGCCCCTGGAGCCGAACGCGGGGGAGGACCTGGCCGCCGCGACGGCGCTGGTCTGCGTGCGCTGTCGGACCACGTTCCCGGTGCGCGACGACATCCCGGTGATGCTGCTGTCCGAGGCAGCCGCCGGGCCGCAGGGCGTCGGGGTCGAGATCCCCGCCGAGGAGGGCTGACATGAGCACCGAGGGCGGGACCCGCGCCGTGATCGCGGCGATGATCGCCAACGCCGGGATCGCCGCGACCAAGTTCGGCGCGTTCGTCATCACCGGGTCGTCCTCGATGCTGTCCGAGGCGATCCACAGCGTGGCGGACACCGGCAACCAGGGGCTGCTGCTGCTCGGCGGCAAGCGCTCCCATCGGGCGCCGGACGAGCTGCGCCAGTTCGGGTACGGCCGGACCCGCTACGTCTACGCCTTCGTCGTGGCAATCATCCTGTTCATGCTCGGGGGGCTGTTCTCGCTGTACGAGGGCTACCACAAGATCTCCCACCCGGAGGAGCTGTCCAAGGTCTGGGTCGCCTATCTGGTGCTGGGCGTGTCGATCGTGCTGGAGGGCTGGTCGTTCCGCACCGCATTCCGGGAGGCCAACAAGTCGCGGGGCCGGCGCACCCTGCTGCAGTACATCCGCGACGCCCGGCAGCCCGAGCTGCCGGTGGTCCTCCTGGAGGACGCCGGTGCCCTGATCGGACTCGTGCTGGCCCTGTGCGGCATCACCGCAGCGGTGATCACCGGCGACCCCCGCTGGGACGGCGTGGGCGCCCTGGCGATCGGCACCCTGCTGCTGGTGATCGCGCTGTTCCTGGCCTTTGAGGTGTCCAGCCTGCTCATCGGGGAGTCCGCGATGCCCGAGCAGGAGGACGCCATCCGGGGGGCCATCGAAGGTCACGCCGGCGTCAGCCGGATCATCCACATGCGCACCATGCACACCGGTCCCGACGAGCTGCTCGTGGGCGTCAAGGTCGCTGTCGCGCCGACCGTGGCGGCCGCGTCCCTGGCCTCGATGATCGATGACGTCGAGGTCCGGATCCGCGCCGTGGTGCCCGGCGCGCGGTGGATCTACATCGAGCCCGACGTGTTCCGGCCGGAGGACGCGCTGGGCGACATCCACGGCCAGCTCCCGGGTACCGGCCAGGCGCCGACCGTGTGAGAATGGTTCGGCCCGCGGCTGTGCCGCCGGGCGCGAACCATCGAAGCCTCGTGCCGTTCGCAGGCCGGCCGCCCGCCCCGGGCGGCGTCCCCGCGCGGGTGACCGCGCCCCTGCACCGAGGAGCACCATGCCCGACTTCAAGGTCGCTGACCTGTCCCTGGCCGACTTCGGCCGCCGCGAGATCCGCCTGGCCGAGCACGAGATGCCGGGCCTGATGGCCATGCGCGCCGAGTTTGGCACGTCCCAGCCCCTCACCGGGGCCCGGATCTCCGGGTCGCTGCACATGACCATCCAGACCGCGGTGCTGATCGAGACGCTGGTCGCGCTGGGCGCCGAGGTCAGGTGGGCCTCGTGCAACATCTACTCCACCCAGGACCACGCGGCCGCCGCGGTGGCGGTCGGCCCGGACGGCACCGTCGAGGAGCCCCGCGGCGTACCGGTCTACGCGTGGAAGGGCGAGACGCTGGCCGAGTACTGGTGGTGCACCGAGCAGGCCCTGCGCTGGCCGGACGGCGGCGGGCCGAACATGATCCTCGACGACGGCGGGGACGCGACCCTGCTGGTCCACAAGGGAGTCGAGTTCGAGCGTGCCGGGCTCGTCCCCACCGCCGACGCGAGCACGTCCGAGGAGTACGCAGTCGTGCTCGACGTGCTGCGCCGCTCCCTGGCCGAGGACGCCACCCGCTGGACCCGCCTGGCCGAGGGGATCCGCGGGGTCACCGAGGAGACCACGACGGGGGTGCACCGGCTCTACGAGATGGACCGGGACGCGACGCTGCTGTTCCCGGCCGTCAACGTCAACGACTCCGTGACCAAGAGCAAGTTCGACAACAAGTACGGGTGCCGGCACTCCCTGGTCGACGGGATCAACCGTGCCACTGACGTGCTGATCGGGGGCAAGGTCGCCGTGGTCTGCGGGTACGGCGACGTCGGCAAGGGCTGCGCGGAGTCGCTGCGCGGCCAGGGCGCCCGCGTGATCGTCACCGAGATCGACCCCATCTGCGCGTTGCAGGCCGCCATGGACGGGTACCAGGTGGCGCGGTTGGAGGACGTCGTCGGCATCGCCGACCTGGTCATCACCGCCACCGGGTGCGTGCGGGTGGTGACGCCGGAGCACATGGCGGCCATGAAGCACCAGGCGATCCTGGGCAACATCGGCCACTTCGACAACGAGATCGACATGGCGGGCCTGGCGCGGGTGCCGGGGATCTCGTGCGAGCCGGTCAAGCCGCAGGTCGACGAGTGGCGGTTCCCCGACGGGCACACGGTGATCGTGCTCTCGGCCGGGCGGCTGCTCAACCTGGGGAATGCGACGGGCCACCCCAGCTTCGTGATGTCCAACTCGTTCACCAACCAGGTCCTGGCCCAGATCGAGCTGTTCACGAGGGCCGGGCAGTACCCCGTCGGCGTGCACACGTTGCCCAAGCACCTGGACGAGAAGGTGGCCCGGCTGCACCTGGAGGCCCTCGGCGTCGGCCTCACGGAGCTGACCAAGGAGCAGGCGGAGTATCTCGGCGTCGACGTCGCCGGACCCTACAAGTCCGACCTCTACCGGTACTGAGGGCTCCGGGACGCCGCGTCGCGGCCGGTCACTGCGGCGGCGCGAACCCGTCCGGGGTCCGGCCGGGCGGCGGCCCGGTCGGCGGCCCGGCCGGCGATGCCCCGGGTGGGACGGCCCCGGGTGGGACGGCCCCGGGTGGGACGGCCCCGGGTGGGGCCGCCGGGCGCGGGGGCAGTCCGCTGGGTGTCGGCGGCCCCACCGCGTGACCCGGTGCGGGCGTGAACGACCGGCGGGTCCGCTCTGCGAGCACCGCAGCCAGGTAGGCCTCGGCGGGGGTGCCCGGCGGTGCCGGCGTGCGGACGTACCAGGCCACCTGCGTCGCCAGCCGCTGCGCGGTGAGGGAGCGCGCGGAGGGGTCCAGCGACGGCGCCCGGGTGAGGAACGTGCGGGCCGTGAGCGCCAGGCCGTCCGGGATGGCGACCAGGTCCAACGTGCTGGCCCAGCCGGCCAGCGGTGGGGGCATCACGATCGCCTGATGGGTCGCCAGCGCCGGGCGAGGCAGCCGTTCGCCCACGACCAGGGTGCCCGCGAGGTGGTCCCCGACCCGCTTGGACCGGGCCGACAGCAACGCGGACAGGGCGCCCACCACCCCGGAGGTGGTCCACAGGTCGATGAACACCATGGCCAGCGCCCGCACGAGGCTGTGCCGGACCCGGATCGGCCCACCGTCGTCGCGCACCACCCGCAGGCCCATCACGACCTTGCCCAGGGAGCGGCCGCGGGTCAGCGTCTCGATCAGGGTGGGCCACCCGACGATGACCAGCACCAGCGTGGTCAGGGTGACGGCCGCCTGGGCCCCGGGGCTGCCGCCCGCGCGGAACACCCAGTCCACCAGCACGCTGGTGACCAGCAGCAGGGTGAGCAGGACGGCGAGGTCGATGGCCAGGGACAGGATCCTCGAGGGCAGGCCGGCGACCCGCAGCTCCAGGGTCACTGCATCGCCCGTGATGAGGTCGGCCACGGGGGAATCATCGCAGGCACCACCCAGGGCCCTAGGGTGGGCGCGTGGATGTCGACGCGTTCGTGGCCTCCCACGCCCCTGCGTGGGATCGCCTGGACCGCCTGACCCGGGCACGCCGACTGTCCGGGCCCGAGGTCAGCGAGCTCGTCGACCTGTACCAGCGCACGGCCACCCACCTGTCGATGGTGCGCAGCGCCGCCCCCGACCCGGTCGTCGTCGGCAGGTTGACCCAGCTCGTCGCGCGGGCCCGCTCGCGAGTGACGGGGGCCCACGCCGCATCCTGGGCCGAGCTCGCCATGTTCGCCCGGGTGGGGTTCCCCGTGGCCGTGTGGCGGGCGCGCCGGTGGATCCTGGCCGCAGCGCTGGGCTCGATCGTCGTGGCGGTGGTGGTGGGGTCCTGGGTCGCGATGACGCCGGCCGTGCAGGCCTCGTTGGGCACCCCCCAGGAGATCCGCCAGCTCGTCGAGGAGGACTTCGCCGCCTACTACTCCTCCGATGCCGCCGCCGGGTTCGCCGCGCGGGTGTGGACCAACAACGCCTGGGTGTCAGCGATGGTGCTGATCGCCGGGGCGTTCTTCGTGCTCCCGGCGGTCTACGTCCTGGCGCAGAACGCCCTGAACATCGGCATCGTGGGTGGGCTCATGGTCGCCAACGGCCGGGGGGACCTGTTCTTCGGGTTGATCCTGCCGCACGGGCTGCTGGAGCTCACGGCGGTGTTCGTCGCCGCGGGGGCCGGCATGCGCCTGGGCTGGCAGTGGATCGACCCGGGGCCCAGGCCCCGGTCCGTGGCACTGGCCCGGGAGGGCCGCGCTGCGGTGGCCATCGCGCTGGGCCTGGTCGTGGTGCTGGCCGTGTCGGGCCTGATCGAGGCCTTCGTGACGCCGTCGCCGCTGCCCACCTGGGCTCGGATCGGGATCGGGGTGCTCGCGCTCGGCGCGTTCCTGGCCTACCTGCTGGTGCTGGGCCGCCGGGGCGAGCGGGCCGGATTCACCGGTGACGTCACCGGCGCAGGAGCCGAGACCGAGGTGCTGCCCTACGCGGGCTGAGTCCGGGCGGTGGGCAGGACCGCGAGCCGGACCGGGGGCGGGCAGCCTGGGCAGGCAGCCGCGGCGTCGCGGCGATCAGAGCCTGGCGGCGATCACAGCTTGCCGGCGGCCTTGAGCGCCAGGTAGGCGTCGGCGAGCCTGGGGGCGATCGTGGCGGCGTCGGCGTCGACCACGTGGGCACCCATCCGGGCCAGCCGTGCGGCCACCTGGGCCCGGTCCAGCTCCTCGCGGGCCACCGCGGCGCGCTGGTAGGCGTCCTCGGCGTCGGTGCGCAGCAGGGGGTCCTGGTCGGGGCCCGCGCCCACTGCGTTGTCCCGCACGGACGCCACGATCACGGTGTGCCGCGCGGTGAGCAGCGGCAGCGCCGGGAGCAGTCCCTCCTCCATCGGCGCCCGGTCCAGGGCGACCAGGAGCACCACCAGGGCCCGTTTGCGCACCCGGGACAGCACGGCCGACACCAGGCCGCGATAGTCGGTCTCGGCCAGCTCCGGCTCCAGCAGGCTCACGCCGTCGACGATGCGCGGCAGCAGCTGCAGCCCGCTGCCGCCGCCCACCTCGACACGGGTGCGCCGGTCGTGGGCGAGCAGATCGACCCGGTCCCCGGCCCTGCCCGCGAGGGCGGCCAGCAGCAGGGCGGCGTCGAGCAGCACGTCCAAGCGGGTCTCGTCGCCGATCCGGGCGGCGCTGGTCCGCCCGGAGTCCAGCACCAGGACCACCCGGCGGTCCCGCTCGGGACGCCAGGTGCGCACCATCACGTCGGCGGCGCGGGCGGTGGCCCGCCAGTCGATGGAGCGCACGTCGTCGCCGGACACGTACTCGCGCAGCGAGTCGAACTCGGTGCCCTGGGCCCGCACGGCGATCGCCTGGCGGCCGTCCATGTCGCGCAGCCTGGCCAGGCGGGAGGGCAGGTGCCGCCGGGACGCGAACGGCGGCAGGGTGCGGACGGTCCAGTCCAGCCGGACACTGCGCTGGCGGCCGGCCAGGCCGAGCGGACCGAGGGTGCGCAGCGTGACGCGGTCGGTGGGCCGGTCACCGCGCCGGACCGGGGTCACCTCGATCGGGATGCGCACGGCCTGCCCCGCACGCAGGTCCACCACCGACCGGTCCGAGGCGGTGCCGCGCACGCGGGCCCCGGCCGTGGGCGTCCAGGCGTCGCGGACCCAGCCCCGCCAGCGCCGGGCCCCGCTGTTGCGGGCGTCCAGGGGGACCTGGGCGGTCTGGCCGAGCCGGACCCGATGGTCGCCGGAGCGTGCCAGGGCCAGGTCCGTGGGTCGGGCGGCCAGGGCGGCGTCCGCCGCCAGCACCAGCAGGAGCAGCCCGTCCACGGCGATCAGGGCGGGCCGCATCGCCATCCCGGCCGTGGCCAGCAGGGCCACCGCCGCCGCGCCCAGCAGGGCGAGCAGCGTGGCGCGCCCGGTCACGACCATGGGTCGGGGCGCTCAGCGGGGGACCGGGACAGTGCCCAGCACCGTCTCGATGATCGTGTCGGCGGTGATCCCCTCGAGCTCGGCCTCGGGACGCACTGAGATCCGGTGGCGCAGCGCCGGCCGGGCCAGCGCCTTGATGTCGTCGGGGGTCACGTAGTCCCGCCCGGCCAACCAGGCCCAGGCCCGGGCGGTGCGCACCAGCGCGATAGCCCCACGGGGGGAGACGCCGAGCAGGGCTGAGGGTGAGGTGCGGGTGGCGCGGACCAGGTCGACGACGTAGGCGGTGACCTCGGGAGCCACGGCGACGGTGGCCACCGCCTCGCGGGCCCGGGCCAGCTGCGCGGCGCCCGTCACCGGTCGCACGCCGGCGGCAGCCAGGTCGCGGGGGTCGAACCCGGCCAGGTGACGGCTGAGGATGCCGAACTCGGCGTCGCGGTCGGGCAGGGGCACGGTCAGCTTGAGCAGGAACCGGTCGAGCTGGGCCTCCGGCAGCGGATACGTCCCCTCGTACTCGATGGGGTTCTGGGTGGCCGCCACCAGGAAGGGGTCGGGCAACGGCCGGGGCACTCCGTCGACGCTGACCTGGCCCTCCTCCATGACCTCCAGCAGGGAGGCCTGGGTCTTCGGGGGCGTGCGGTTGATCTCGTCGGCCAGCAGCAGGTTGGTGAACACCGGTCCGGGCCGGAACGAGAACTCGGCCGTCCGGGCGTCGTAGACCAGCGACCCCGTGACGTCGCCGGGCATCAGGTCCGGGGTGAACTGCACCCGGGAGTGCGCCAGGTCCAGGGCGGTGGCCAGCGTGCGCACCATGAGGGTCTTCGCGGTACCGGGAACCCCCTCGAGAAGCACGTGACCCCGGCACAGCAGGGCGATGACCAGCCCGGTCACCACCGCGTCCTGCCCGACCACTGCCCGGGCCACCTCGGCCCGCAGGGCCCGCAGCGGCTCCCTCGGATCGTCCAGCTCGGTCATGCCCCGCCCACCTCCCGCACCAGTGCCTCGAGCTCGCGCGACAGCGCCACGAGCTGGGCATCCCCGACTGGGTCCTGACCGTACAGCAGGGCGCTGACACCCTCGGGGTGCCGCCCGGTCCGCGCTGCCACGGCGCTGACCACCCGCTCGGCCGGGCAGCCCGGCGGCAGTCCGAGCCGCACCCGTGCCTGTTCCCGGGCCCGCTCCCGCAGGTGCCGGGCGGCCTCCCCCCGGGCTCGGTTCGCGCGCAGCAGCCGAGCCCGCCCACCGGTGGTCTCGCCGGCACGCACGACGACGGGCAGGTCCTCGACGGCCAGCGGGCCGAGCCGGCGACCCCGCCACCACGCCGCCACCAGCGCCGCGACGAGCAGCTGCACCAGCACGGGGGCGACCCAGGCGGGGACCAGCTGCGACACCGGGGCACCCCCGGAGTCGGCCAGGGCAGGGTCGGCCGGAGACGGCCGCCACCAGACCAGCTCCGGCGTGCCCCCGAGCAGGTCCAGCGCCAGGGCCGCGTTCCCCTCGTCATCCAGTCCGTCGTTGGTCAGCGGGGTGGCGCTGCCCAGCAGGACCACGGGAGGGGTCGTGCCCCGGGCCGGCAGTGCGACCAGCGCCGACTCCGCGGGTCGGTCGTAGCAGGCCTGCGCCGTGGTCCAGGCCTGCGCGTCATAGCGCAGGCCCGGCAGTGTCGCGGCCCCGGCGCGGGTCGCGGCCCGCAGGGTGCAGCCGGGATCCACGGGATCCCCGCCACCCGAGCCGGCCAGGCTCACGCCAGCCGCGAGCCGGTCGTGCAGCGCCTCACCGGGAACCGGGCTGACCAGGACGAGGCTCGCGGGCCGCGCGGACAGCAGCCGCGTGACCATTCGTGGCGACACCAGGGCCGGTTCGGTGACCAGGACGGTGGCGCCCGGGGCGGAGGCGACCGTCGCGTCGAGGGTGGTGGTGCCCGCGACCTGCACGCCCAGATCCGCCAGGATGGTCGCGACCGCCCGGGAGCCCTGCGGGTCCACGGCGGTCGGGTCGAGGTACCCGGTGCGGCGGGGGACCTGGGAGACCAGCACCGCCCCGGCCACCACGAGGAGCACCACGAGGGCCACGGTTCGCCAGGTCGGACGCCAGCGGCGGATCCGGTCGCCCGCGGTCGCCTGGACCTGGACGCTCATCGGGGGCTCCCCGTGGACCGCAGCCGCTCGTCGCAGGTCGCCACCGCCTCGTAGGCCGGTGAGCTGCCGGGGCGTCCGCCGTATCGGACGTCGTCGAAGGTGCGCGCTGCCGCGGCCAGCGAACCGGCGAGGTCCGGGCGCCGGCCACCGGCCTCGCGGGCGATCTCGTCGGCGGTCCACCCGGGCTGGGCATCGATCAGTCCCTGCTCCTGGCAGCCACGCACCACGGCGCGCATCCGCTGCGCGATCGCGGCGTCCCAGCGCCCGGCGGCTGCCAGCTCCTCGGCCCTGGCCCGGTACTGCGCCGCCGAGGTTCCCGGATCGACCGTGAACTCCAGGCGCGCGGTGTGGGCGACCGGTCCCATCCGCCACCGGACGACCACCACCGCGACCACCACCAGCAGGACCAGGCCGAGCACGCCCAGCCAGCCTCCGGGGGCCGCGTCGGACACGCCGGAGGCCAGGTCGCTGACGCGGTCGAGCACCCACTGGATGGCGCGCTCCAGCAGGCTCGGTCGGGCTGCCCGGTAGGCCGGATCGGCCAGCTCGCGCCGTGCCAGCTCCTGGGCCTGCTCCCGGGTCAGGTCGACCGGGATGTCGGACAGCCGCACGGCGGTCAGCGCAGCGTGCGCCGGTAGGGGGCGAGGGGGTCGCCGCTCGGGTCGACGCCGGCCGAGACCAGCTCGATGTCGAGCGCCTCGCGCCGGATCCTCAGGTCGGTGTAGAGCAGCCCGGTCACGGCCGCGCCGAACGGCAGCGTGATGATGCCGGCCAGCAGGGTGGCCACGGCGGTGGCGATGACGGTCGGCACCATGGAGGTGGTCATGGCCGACGCCATCGCCATCACCACCGACACCGGCACCGTGATCACAGCCGTCAGCAGGCCGGTGATGATCGAGGCCAGGATGGTGATGCCCAGCACCCGCCACCAGGAGCCCCGGACCAGCGCCCACGATCGCTTCATCGCCACGAGGGGCGAGCGTGCCTCCATGACCAGCGCGGGGGAGGCGACCCCGAGTCGGATGTACACGTAGAGCAGCCCGATGAGCGATCCGAGGACCAGCAGCACCCCGGGGATCGCTGCCCATCCGCCGAGCGTGGTGGCCAGCAGCGCCACCACCCCGATCACCAGGGCGATCCACACGATCGCACCCAGGAAGATCAGCAGGGTCAGCCCGATGAGGCCCAGGAGCCGGGGACGCAGCTGGGCCCAGGTCTGACCGGCGTCCAGCCGGCGGCCCAGCACCGCAGCTCCGACCAGCACCATGAACAGCCCGCTGGCCAGCACCTGCAGGAACGACGACACCATGGTCGGGACGATCTGCACCACGGACGAGCCGATCATCGCCGTGGCATCGACCGTCACCTCGGCCGTGGCGTCGGTGATCACGAGCTGGTCCAGGTAGCGAAGGGCCAACAGGCTCCCGACGGCCTGGATGACCGCGCTGATCGCCGAGACGGCGGCCGCCAGGCCGAGGACCGTCTTCGGGTTGCTGCGGATGAGGCCCAGCGCGCCGTCGAGGAGCTCCCCGACGCCGAGCGGTCGCAGCGCAACGATCCCGGGCTTGGGAGCCTGCGCCGCCGACCACGCGGCTGACCACCCCGGTCCAGGGGGGGCGCCCCAGCCGGCACCCTGGCCGGGGGGAGCCCCCCACCCCGGGGCGGGCTGGCCGTACTGCGGGGGTGGCGGGGCGGGCTGGCCGTACTGCGGGGGTGGCGGGGCGGGCTGGCCGTACTGCGGGGGTGGCGGTGCGGGCTGGCCGTACTGCGGGGGTGGTGCGGCCTGCCCGTAGGGAGCGGGCTGGTCCGGCGACCACCCTGGCGGCGGCGTCCACCCGGGCTGGGCGGACGGCCCGGTCGGCTGGTTCGGGTCCCCGGGGTTGCCCGGCCAGGGGCCCGGCGGCTGCTGCGACATGGGGGGATCGTCCCATGTGGACGCCCAGATCCGACGCGCCACCACCCGGTGCCACGATGCGCCCGTGGGCAGGGGGTGGTGGCGGTGGGCGTGGGTCTGGCGGTGCTCGACCTCGTTGTCCCGCAGTGCTGTGCCGGCTGCGGACGACCGGGGCGGCCGTGGTGCGCCCGGTGCCATGCCTCGGTGGGGGCAGCACTGGTCGTGCCCGGACCGCTGCCCTGGCGGGCTGCGGCGGCACACGACGGGCCGGTCGGGCGGGCAGTCGTGGCCTTCAAGGACGGTGGGGTGCGCGCCCTGCATCGGCCGCTGGGCCGGCTCCTCGCCGGGGCAGTGGCCGACGCTGTGGCGCAGGCGCGGGTGACGCCGGGGGTCCCCGTGTGGCTGGTCCCGGTGCCCGGCCGCCCGCAGGCCCGCCGTCGCCGGGGCTTCGACCCTGTCGCCGTGCTGGCCGCGCAGGCGGCCCGACAGCTGCGCGGCGCGGGCATCCCCGCCCACCGGTGCTGCTGCCTGCGCCAGGTCCGCCGAAGCCGAGACCAGGTGGGGCTCGGCGGCGCGCAGCGGCGCGCGAACGTCGTCGGGACCATGGCCGGGACGGCCCCGCGGGACGGGTGCGTGGTGCTCGTCGACGACGTGACGACGACCGGGGCGACCGTGCGGGAGGCGTTGCGGGCGCTGGGCGGCGGCATCGCCGCTGGACGTCCCGAACCCGCCACGGTGGTCGCGGCCGCAACGCTCACCTGGTCGCCCGGCCGTGCGGCACCGCGCTTCGGGACTGAGGGGGCACTAGCGTTGAGTTAGCCCAAGGTCACCTGCCAGCGCCCGCTGGCCCACTCCCGGGAGGTTCCGTGGACATCGTCGTCAGGGGTCGCCACCTCGATGTGTCGGACAAGTTCCGCGCGCACGTCGAGGACAAGCTGTCCAAGGTGGATCGGTTCGGCCTGCCGATCAGCCACATCGACGTCGAGGTCTCGCACGAGCCCAACCCGCGCCAGGCTGACCGTGCGTTCGAGGTCGAGTTCACCTGCCGCGGCACCGGCCAGGTGATCCGCGCCGAGGCTCACGCCCAGGACAAGTACGGCGCCACCGACGTCGCCCTCGACCGGCTGGAGGAGCGGCTGCGCCGCGCGTCCGACCGACGCCGCTCGCGTCGCAACGAGAAGCTCGTGCTGCTGCCCGCCGGTGAGATGCCGCCGCCGGCTCCCGCAGCCGAGCCGGTCGAGGACGAGCTGCCCGCCCCCGAGGTTCCCGATGACGGGACCGTCTGGGAGGAGGGACCGATCGTGGTGCGGCTCAAGGAGCACGTCGCCGAGCCGATGACCGTGGGCGCGGCCGTGGAGGCCATGGAGCTGGTCGGGCACGACTTCTACCTGTTCCGGGAGGACCCGGGGGGCGCCCCCGCCGTCGTGTACCGGCGCCGCGGGTTCACCTACGGGCTGATCCGGCTGGACGGGGGTTCGCACGACTAGCAGCCAGCCCCCGGCCCGCGTGGCCCTTGCCGACCTGGAGCCGTTGTTCCTGCTGGGGTGCCAGGTCGCGCTGGGCAGGGCCCCCGAGGTGGAGCCGATCGAGGTCGAGCACCGAGGACCGGGTGGGCCGCTGCCGGGCCTGCTGCGGCTGCGTCCACAGGCCGTCGTGCTCGACGCCCGGCTGGGTGGGCAGCCGTACGCCGTGGACCTGGTCGTGCCGCTGGTCCAGCGGCTGCCGGGCATCGCCGTCGTGGTGACGGTTGCCAGCCCCCGGCCCGCGGGACTGGTGGAAGTGCTCGAGGGCGGCGCCCGCGCCCTGATCGACCGCCAGGCTGCGGCCGACGAGCTGCGCGCGGCCGTGGCAGCCGCGCTGGCGGGCCGGACCTGGGTGTCGGCGCCGCTGGCCTCGCTGCTGCGCACCGAGATCGCCGCGAGGGAGGCGGGGGTGGCGACGGCGGCCATGAGCGGCCGGGAGGCCGAGGTGCTGCGCTGCCTGGCCCAGGGGCGCACCAACGCCGAGATCGGCAGCATGCTGGGGATCACCGAGAACACGGTGCGCAACCACGTGCACGCGGTGATGCGCAAGCTCGGCGCGACCACGCGCACCGACGCCGTGGCCATCGCGCTGCGGCGCGGGTTGCTCGACCTGGCCGGTTGAGGCGGGTGCAGCGGGCCTGCGCGTCGGCGACCTGTCGATACCATGGGACGGATCGCCGCCGAGCGTGCCCGGCGGCGGACATGCATCCGAGTCAGGAGGGGCCCGCGTGGCCATCATCGACAAGATCCTGCGCGCTGGCGAGGGCAAGACCCTGCGCAGGCTGCAGGGCATCGCCAAGCAGGTCAACGCCCTGGAGCCGGCGTTCGAGGCCATGAGCGACGAGGAGCTCAGGGCGCTCACGCCTGCCTACCGCGAGCGCCTGGCCACCGGCGAGACCCTGGACGACCTCCTGCCCGAGGCCTTCGCGACAGTGCGGGAGGCCGCCAAGCGGACGCTCGGCCAGCGCCACTACGACGTCCAGATCATGGGCGGCGCGGCGCTGCACCTGGGCAACATCGCCGAGATGAAGACCGGCGAGGGCAAGACCCTGGTGTCCACCCTGCCGGCGTACCTCAACGCGCTGTCCGGGGACGGGGTGCACATCGTCACCGTCAACGACTACCTGGCCCACCGCGACGCCGAGAACATGGGCCGCGTGCACCGCTTCCTCGGCCTGAAGGTCGGCGTGATCCTGGCCCGCATGGCGCCGGCCGAGCGTCGCGTGCAGTACGCCTGCGACATCACCTACGGCACGAACAACGAGTTCGGCTTCGACTACCTGCGCGACAACATGGCCTGGAGCCGCGACGAGATGGTCCAGCGCGGGCACAACTTCGCGATCGTGGACGAGGTCGACTCCATCCTCATCGACGAGGCACGCACGCCGCTGATCATCTCCGGGCCCTCCGACGAGGCCGACAAGTGGTACATGGAGATGGCCAAGCTGGCCGAGCGGCTGCGCCTGGACGCCGACTACGAGGTCGACGAGAAGAAGCGCACGATCGGCGTCCTGGAGCCGGGCATCGAGCGCACCGAGGACTGGCTGGGCATCGACAACCTGTACGAGCCGGTCAACACCCGCCTGGTCGGCTACCTGAACAACGCGATCCGGGCCAAGGAGCTGTTCAAGCGCGACCGCGACTACGTGGTCATGAACGGCGAGGTGCTCATCGTCGACGAGCACACCGGCCGCATCCTGGCCGGTCGGCGGTACAACGAGGGCCTGCACCAGGCCATCGAGGCCAAGGAGGGCGTCGAGGTCAAGGCCGAGAACCAGACCCTGGCGACCGTCACCCTCCAGAACTTCTTCCGGCTGTACTCCAAGCTGTCCGGCATGACCGGCACGGCCATGACCGAGGCCAACGAGTTCAACAAGATCTACAAGCTCGGTGTAGTGCCGATCCCCACGAACCGGCCGATGGTCCGGGAGGACCTCGCCGACCTCGTGTACCGGACCGAGGCGGCCAAGTGGGCCGCGGTCGTCGACGACATCGCCGAGCGCAACGCCAACGGCCAGCCGGTGCTGGTGGGCACCGTCAGCGTGGACAAGAGCGAGCGGCTCTCGACGCTGCTGCGCCGGCGGGGGGTCCCGCACCAGGTCCTCAACGCCAAGTACCACGACAAGGAGGCCGCGATCATCGCCCAGGCGGGTCGCCGGGGCGCGGTGACCGTGGCGACGAACATGGCCGGCCGCGGCACCGACATCATCCTGGGCGGCAACGCGGAGTTCCTCGCCGACCTGTCGCTGCAGCAGCAGGGCCTGACGCCCAGCGAGACCCCCGACGAGTACGAGGCCGCCTGGCCGGCCGCCCTGCACGCGGCTCAGGAGGCGTTCGCCGCCGAGCACGAGGAGGTCGTCGGCATCGGTGGGCTGTACGTGCTGGCCACCGAGCGGCACGAGGCGCGCCGCATCGACAACCAGCTGCGCGGCCGGTCCGGTCGCCAGGGCGACCCGGGGGCGTCCCGGTTCTACCTGTCCCTGCAGGACGACCTCATGCGGCTGTTCAAGGCCGACATGGTCGACGCGTTCCTGCGTCGGGCCAACGTGCCCGACGACCAGCCCATCGAGTCCAAGATGGTGACCAACGCGATCCGGTCGGCGCAGACCCAGGTCGAGGCCCAGCACTTCGAGATCCGCAAGGACGTCCTGAAGTACGACGACGTCATGAACCGCCAGCGCCTGGTCATCTACAGCGAGCGTCGCCGGGTGCTCGAGGGCGAGGACATCCACGAGCAGGTGCAGCACTTCCTGACCGACACCGTCACCGGGTACGTCGACGCGGCCACCGCCGAGGGCTACCCGGAGCAGTGGGACCTCGAGCAGCTGTGGCGCGCCATGCGCGCGCTGTACCCCATCGTCGTGACGATCGACGAGGTCGAGGCCCAGGCAGGTGGCTCGCGATCCGCCGTCTCCCGGGAGTTCCTGCGCGAGGAGATCCTCGCGGACGCGCGCGCGGCCTACGAGGTCCGCGAGGAGGAGCTCGGCTCGGAGGCGATGCGGGAGCTGGAGCGGCGGGTGATCCTGTCGGTGCTGGACCGCAAGTGGCGCGAGCACCTGTACGAGATGGACTACCTGCGCGACGGCATCGGGCTGCGGGCCATGGCCCAGCGCGACCCGCTCGTGGAGTACCAGCGGGAGGGCTACGACCTGTTCAACGCCATGATGGAGTCCATCAAGGAGGAGACCGTCGGGCTGCTGTTCAACCTGGAGGTCACGGTCCAGCCCACCGTGGCCCCGGCCGCTGGCGGGCTGGTGCTGCCGGTCGACGCGGAGGATGACCTGGAGGAGCTCGAGGGCCTGGAGGGCCTCGATGTCGCCGGGCTGGACCTGGAGCTGGCAGAGGAGCTGGAGGGGGTCCCGCTGGAGGTCCCGTCCGGTCCGCACGCCGTCCTCGCGTCGATGCCCGGCGTCGACCTCGGCCCGCACCGCCCCGACCACCTGCAGTACACGGCGCCGTCCGAGCTGGGCGAGGCCACCGTGGTGGCCGACGGACCGGATGCCGACGAGTACGCCCACGTGGGGCGCAACGAGCTCTGCCCGTGCGGGTCGGGCAAGAAGTTCAAGCGCTGCCACGGCGACCCGCGGCTGCGCCGCTGAACGATGGGCGTCCCCGTACTTGCCGGGTTCACGCCCGAGGGGGCCGTTGACCGTCGCACCGCCGAGCGGGTCGCCGGGGCGTGGCTGGCAGGTGGGCTGGTCGGGCTGCCCACGGAGACGGTGTACGGACTGGCGGCCGACGCGCAGTCACCCGAGGCGGTGGCCCGGGTGTACGCCGCGAAGGGCCGCCCGGCCGACCACCCCGTCATCGTGCACGTGCAGGGGGCAGCGGCGCTGGACGGCTGGTCCGACGACGTGGGCGACGTTGCCCGGACCCTGGCCGCGGCGCTGTGGCCGGGTCCGCTCACCCTGGTCGTGCGCCGTGGCGCGCGGGCCGTCGACCAGCTGACCGGGGGGCAGCCCACCATCGCGCTGCGCTGCCCGGCCCACCCGGTGGCGCTGGCGTGCATCCAGGCCCTGGCCCGGGCCAGCGGCGACCCGGCCCGCGGGGTGGCGGCCCCCAGCGCCAACCGGTTCGGCCGGGTCAGCCCGACCACCGCCGATGACGTGGTGGCCGAGCTCGCCGCGCACCTGGACCCCGCTCGTGACCTGGTCGTCGACGGGGGGCGCTGCGGTGTCGGGGTCGAGTCCACGATCGTGGACGCCACGTCGGCGCGCCCCCGGATCCTGCGCACCGGAGCGATCACCGAGGCCGACCTGGCCGCGGTCCTCGGGGTCCACGACCGGTCCCCCGCGGGCCCGACGCCGGGGGCCGCGCAGGTGCGGGCGCCGGGGACACTGGCGTCCCACTACGCCCCGGCGGCTGTGGTGAGCGCAGTCGAGGCCCAGGCGCTGCCCGTGCTGGTGGCGGCCCTGGCCGCACGGGGATCGACTACCGGCGGGGTCGGCCTGCTCGCCCCGGCCGGGATCGCGACACCGCACGGCTGGGCCCGGCTGGCCGAGCCGAGCGACACCGCCCAGTACGCCCACGTCCTGTACGGGTCGTTGCGGCGGGCCGACCGGCTGGGGCTGGCGAGGGTCGTGGCGGTGCTGCCCGATCCGGCGTCGGGCCCACTGGCCGCCGCCGTGCGCGACCGGCTCGCCCGGGCGGCGCATCCCGACCGGGTGGGCTGATGCCGGGCCGGGTGGGCTCACGCCGGGCCGCGCAGCGCGTCGACCCGGTGTGCTGAACGGCCGGACCGGGGTGCCGGGATCTCCTCGGGCCGAGGGTCGCCCGAGCCGCCACGAGCCCGGAGACGGCCGTGGGGGCCGGACGCGGTGGCGCCCAGCCCCCACGGGCGGGTCGGACGGGGCGGTCGGGCCCCGGTGGGTCAGCGCAGCTTCTTGTGCGGCTTGCGGTCGTCGGTGCGCGTCTTGGTCTTGGCCGGGTCGACGTTGATGATCCGCACGCAGTCGCCGCCGTTCTCCTTGACGGTGACGCGCTTGGCGTCGGCCTTCACCGTGACCCCCGCCGGGGCGGTGACCTCGGCGGACTTGATGCACAGGTAGGCCGCGGAGCCGACCGGCATGCCGGACAGGGCCGCCTTGAGCTCCGCACCGGTGATGACGGCCGCGTACTGCTTGGACTTCTTGCGCTTGTTCGTGGCCTTGAGCGTCAGGGCCTCGGTGATGTCGGCGACGACCGGCGGCTCGACCTCGGTGCCGCGCTTCTTGGTGTACTGCGCCAGCACGAGGGACACGCTGGCCGGGTCGGCCGTGCGCACCGTGTCGCGCACGGTCGCGCGCAGGTGGATGCTGCGGGTGACGGCGGCGGCGTTGACGTTCACCGGGCTGTGCCGGTGCACGTCCACCGAGGTCAGCTGGATGTAGGGGGCGGGGGGCTTCGGCGTGGGCTTCGGGTGGGCCCTGCCGTGCGCGACAGCGCCGGTCGCGGACCCGAGGACCAGGGCGCCGGCGGCCAGGGACGAGACGAGCAGCTTGCTGGTGTTGGTGTGCATGATCGCGAGAATACAAACGCGGTCCCGGCCGGGGCGGGCGTCAGCGGGGCCCTTCCGGGTGAAGGTGACTAAGCGCTCGCTATAGGTCCGCTAACGGGTCCCTGACGAGCCTTGGACGCCCGATTTCGGGCCGCGGACACAGGCGCCGCTATCCTTCCCCCCAACCGAGAGGAGCCCGCCCGTGGCCAGGATCAAGGTCGTCAACCCGATCGTCGAGATGGACGGCGACGAGATGACGCGCATCATCTGGGAGTTCATCAAGGAGCAGCTCATCCTGCCCTACGTGGACGTCGACCTGAAGTACTTCGACCTGTCCATCCAGAACCGCGATGCCACCGACGACCAGGTGACGGTCGACTCCGCCCTGGCGACGAAGCAGTACGGCGTGGCCGTGAAGTGCGCGACCATCACCCCCGACGAGGCGCGCGTGGCCGAGTTCGGCCTGAAGCGGATGTGGAAGTCGCCCAACGGCACCATCC
The DNA here is from genome assembly GCA_039812125.1 of Candidatus Nanopelagicales bacterium. GTDB lineage: Bacteria > Actinomycetota > Actinomycetes > S36-B12 > CAIYMF01 > Prado023. The sequence continues at coordinate 7,764 of JBDHZV010000008.1, read as the reverse complement.
GCAACATCCTCGGCGGGGTGATCTTCCGGGAGCCCATCGTCATCTCCAACATCCCGCGCCTCGTGCCCGGGTGGACCAAGCCGATCATCATCGGTCGCCACGCGTTCGGAGACCAGTACCGGGCGACCGACCTGGTGGTGCCCGGAGCCGGCGCGCTGACCCTGACGTTCACCCCCGCGGACGGCTCGGACCCGATCGAGCTGGACGTGTTCGACTTCCCGGGCGGCGGCGTCGCCATGGCGATGTACAACCTCGACGAGTCCATCCGCGACTTCGCCCGGGCCTCGATGCGCTACGGCCTGGACCGCGGTGTCCCGGTCTACCTGTCGACCAAGAACACGATCCTGAAGGCCTACGACGGTCGGTTCAAGGACCTGTTCGCGGAGGTCTACGAGGCGGAGTTCAAGGAGCAGTTCGCGGCCGCGGGGCTGACCTACGAGCACCGCCTCATCGACGACATGGTCGCCGCCGCGCTGAAGTGGGAGGGCGGCTACGTCTGGGCCTGCAAGAACTACGACGGCGACGTCCAGTCCGACACGGTCGCGCAGGGCTTCGGCTCGCTGGGCCTGATGACCTCGGTGCTGATGACGCCGGACGGATCGACCGTCGAGGCCGAGGCCGCCCACGGCACGGTGACCCGGCACTACCGCCAGCACCAGCAGGGCAAGCCCACCTCCACCAACCCGATCGCGTCGATCTTCGCCTGGACCCGGGCCCTGGACGCGCGCGGCAAGATGGACGGCACCCCCGAGGTGTCGGCGTTCGCCCACACCCTGGAGCGGGTCTGCATCGAGACCGTGGAGAGCGGGCGCATGACCAAGGACCTCGCGCTGCTGATCGGCCCGGAGGCGCCGTGGCTGACGACTCAGGAGTTCCTGGCAGCGATCAACGAGAACCTCCAGGCGGCGATGGCCTCCTGACGTCCACGACGGGGTGCCCCGGCCGGCTCGACGCGGCTGCGGCACCCCGTCGGGCGGTGCGGGCGTCGGTCACCCGGCCTCAGCGGAACGTCGCGGTCACCGCCGCATGGTCGCTCCACCGCTGCGCGTAGGTCGCCGCCTTGTGCACGGTCACGCCGGTGGCCGCGCCCGCCCGCTGCGGTGAGGCCAGGACGCAGTCGATGCGCCACCCGCCGTCGGTGTCGAAACCGCGGCCCCGCCACGACCACCACGTGTACGGCCCGGGCCCGTCCCCGCCGAACCGTCGGCCGAGGTCGACCCAGCCCAGGCCAGCCGGCGGTGCGGCGTACCACCGGTCCAGGTGGGCACGCTCGGACTCCAGGAAGCCCGCCCGGCCCCGGTTGCCGCGCCAGTTCTTGATGTCGTGGCGGGTGTGGGCCACGTTGAGGTCCCCGCAGACCAGCGCCTCGTCGTCGGCCAGCTCCGCCATGCGCGCGCCCACGGCCGCCAGGAACCGGTCCTTCTCCGCGTGTCGGGGGCCCTCGGCCTCACCGGTGTGCACGTAGACGCTGGCCACGGTCACCGCCGGACCCGCAGGCGGGTGGATCCGGGCCTGCACCCACCGGCCCTGCTCGTCGAACTCCGGATCCCCGGGACCGGTCCGGACCCCTGCCAGCGGCCACCGGGACAGCAGGGCGACGCCGGCGTGCCCGGCGCGTGCGCCGTCGGACAGCGCCAGCTCCCACCCGCCGAAGCCCCCGGCGCCGAGGGCCTCGCCGACCTGGTCGGCAGTGGCCCGGACCTCCTGCAGGCACACCACGTCGGCTCCGCACCCGGCCAGCCACTCCAGCCCGCCGCGGCGCAGCGCCGCCCGGATGCCGTTCACGTTCGCCGTCACGACCGTCAGCCCCACGGGCCCATCCTGCAGCACGATGACCGGGTCCCCGCGGGTGCGGTAGGTTCGCCAGCATTGTGGGCGAGCTCGGCACGACCTTCGCGTTCATCCTGGTCTTCACGCTGATCGGGGGGTTCTTCGCCGCCTCGGAGACGGCCCTGGTGTCGCTGCGCGAGTCGCAGGTGCACCGCCTGGCCGAGTCCGATCCCCGGCGGGGTCACCGGCTGCGCACGCTGCTGGCCAACCCCAACCGGTTCCTGGCTGCCGTGCAGGTCGGCGTGACCCTGGCCGGGTTCATCTCGGCCGGGTTCGGTGCCTCCCGGATCGTGCCGGTCGTGCAGCCGTGGCTGGAGGCGGTGGGGATGCGCCCGGCGCTGGCCGAGACCACCGCCTTCGTGGGCAGCACGGTGCTCATCGCATACCTGTCGCTGGTCCTGGGCGAGCTCGTGCCCAAGCGGTTGGCCCTGCAGCGGGCCGAGGCCGTGGCCCTGATGGTGGCCGGCCCGATCGACCTGATCGCGCGGATCTCCCGGCCGTTCATCTGGCTGCTGTCGGCCTCCACCAACCTGGTCGTGCGCATCCTCGGCCTGGACCCGCAGAGCAACCGGGAGGCCATCACCGGCGAGGAGCTGCGCGGCATGGTGGCGGCGCACTCGGAGCTGTCCCCCGAGGAGCGCGAGCTCATCGACGACGTGTTCGACGCCGGGGACACCAAGCTGCGCGAGGTGATGATCCCGCGAACCGAGGTGGAGTTCCTGGACGCCTCGATGCCGGCGTTCCGGGCCGCTGCGACCGTGTCCCGGCTGCCGCACTCCCGCTACCCGGTCACGGGGGAGTCCCGCGACGACGTCCTGGGCTTCGTGCACGTGCGCGACATCCTCGACCCCGGCATGGTGGACCGCTCGGTGCGCCTGGAGGACCTGGCCCGCGAGGTCGCCTTCTTCCCGGGCAGCAAGGCCGTGATCCCGGCGCTGACCGAGATGCGGCGGGCGGGCCACCACCTGGCGGTGGTGCTCGACGAGTACGGCGGCACCGCGGGGATCGTGACGCTGGAGGACCTCGTCGAGGAGCTGGTGGGCGACATCCACGACGAGTACGACCGGGAGTCCTCCCAGGACCACCGGCTGCGCCCCGGCGAGCCGTTCGAGGTCGACGGCCTGCTCAACCTCGAGGACTTCGCCGAGGAGGCCGGGTTCGCCCTGCCTGACGGCCCGTACGAGACCGTTGCCGGGTGGTTCGTCGCCCAGCTCGGCCAGCTTCCCGGGCTCGGTGCTCGCGCAGTCGCGCCGGAGGCGGGGTTCGAGGTCGTGCAGCTGGACGGCCGGCGGATCGCCCGGCTGCGGGTGACCCCCACCCCGGCCGGGGAGGGCGAGGCGGCGGCGCAGGGCGGGCGGGAGCCGGGCGCCTCGCGGGCCGACGGACCGGCCGGCCCCTGACGGGGTGGTCGGGCACCCCGTCACCTTTGCGACAATGGCCCCCATGTCCTCGCAGCCCCGTGTCCTGTCCGGCATCCAGCCGACGGCCGACTCGTTCCACATCGGCAACTACCTCGGTGCGCTGCGCAACTGGGTCCCGCTGCAGGAGACCCACGAGTGCTTCTACTGCGTGGTCGACCTGCATGCCATCACCGTCGCGCATGACCCAGCGACCCTGCGCCATCGCACCCGGGTGGGCTTCGCCCAGCTGCTGGCCATCGGCATCGATCCGCAGCGTGCGACGGTGTTCGTCCAGAGCCAGGTCCCGGAGCACGCCCAGCTGCAGTGGGTGCTGTCCTGCCTGACCGGCATGGGCGAAGCGGGACGCATGACCCAGTTCAAGGACAAGTCCGCACGGGGCGGTGCGGACCACACCTCCGTGGGGCTGTTCACCTACCCGATCCTGCAGGCCGCCGACATCCTGGTGTACCGCGCGAACGCGGTCCCGGTCGGTGAGGACCAGCGCCAGCACCTGGAGCTGACCCGGGACCTCGCAGCCCGCTTCAACAGCCGGTTCGGCGCCACGCTGACCGTCCCGGACCCGCTCATCGTCAAGGACACGGCCAAGATCGTCGACCTGAACGACCCCAGCTCGAAGATGAGCAAGTCCTCCCCGAGCGGGTGCGTGTTCCTGCTGGACCCGCCCAACCGCATCGCGAAGAAGGTCCGCTCCGCGGTGACCGACTCGCAGACCGAGATCCGGTTCGACCCGGAGGCCAAGCCCGGCGTGTCCAACCTGCTGACCATCCTGGCCACCTTCACCGGCCGCACCGTCGACGAGGTCGTGGCCGACCTGTCCGGCCAGATGTACGGCAGGCTCAAGGCGCAGGCGGCTGACGCCGTGGTCGCCTTCGCCGAGCCCTTCCAGGCGCGCGTGGCCGACCTGCTCGGCGACGTCGCCGAGCTCGACCGGCTGATGGCCGCGGGGGCGAACCGGGCCCGCGAGGTGGCCGCAGCCACCCTGGCCGACGTGTACGACCGCGTCGGGTTCGTGGCAGCCCGGTGATGCCGGTCACCGCCGCGCAGGTGCTCGGCGACGAGCCGGTCACCTGGCCGATCACCATCGGGGTGGCCGTCCCGCTTCCCGAGCCGTTCCTCGGCGAGCTGGGCGCATACCGGGAACGCTTCGGCGATCCCCTCGCCCACGCCATCGTGGCGCACATCACGCTGGTCCCGCCCACCGTCGTCGCCGACGCCGACCGGCTCCAGCAGGTCATCGACCACTTGGCCGCGCAGGTAGCCCACCTGGCGCCCTACCGCCTCGTGCTGGAGGGGGCCGGCACGTTCCGGCCGGTCTCACCGGTGGTGTTCGTCCCCCTCGCCCACGGTGAGCAGGACACCCGCCGGGTGGAGGCGGCCGTGCGCCGAGGGCCGCTGGACCGACCGCTGCAGTTCCCGTACCACCCGCACGTCACCGTCGCCCATGACCTCGACGAGGAGTGGCTCGACGAGGCGTTCGAGGCCATGCGCCCCTACCGGGCCGAGTTCGAGGTGTCCAGCCTGGCGCTGTTCGTCAACGGCGACGACGGGGTGTGGCGCGAGCGGGTCCAGTTCCCGTTCGGGGGCTGAGCCCCGAAGCCCTCAGAAGTCGAACACCCCGGGGGGCGGCTCGGGCGAGCCGGGTGCTGCCGCGTCCGGGAACGGCCGCATCCCCTGCACGAAGTCGACCAGGTCCGCGCCGTGCAGCACCCGGGCGGGCCACACGTCCGCCGCGCACCGACGCGTCAGGTCGGCGACGTCGATGCCGGCGTGGTCGTCGCCCCCGACCACCACGAGGTTCCCGAACCGCCGGCCGCGCAGGACGGCGGGCTCGGCGATCACGACGACGTGCGGCCAGGTCGCGGCGACACCTGCGACGAAGCGGCGCGCGAACGTGAGCGTCCCGGTGTCGGCGATGTTGGCCACGGCGGTGCCCGAGGCGACGAGGACCCGTCGCACCTGGGCGAAGGCCTCCACGGTGGTCAGCGGGCCGGGCACCCGGGCATCGGCGAAGACGTCGAGCACGACGAGGTCGGCACTGGCGTCCGGCAGCTGCTCCAGCCGCTCCCGGGCATCGCCGCCGCGCACCCGGATCCGGTAGTGCCGCGGCCAGGGCAGGTGCTCGCGGACCAGGTCCACGAGTGGCTCGTCCCGCTCGACGACGAGGTTGTCGGTGCGGGGCCGACGAGCGCTGGCGTAGCGCGCCAGGGACATCGCCCCGCCGCCGAGGTGCACGATCCGCAGCGGCCCCGGAGGAAGCAGGTCGACCACGTGGCCGATCCGGCGCATGTACTCGAACGACAGGTTGGTGGGGTCGGCGAGGTCCACATGGGACTGCTGCGTGCCGTCCAGCAGCAGCACCCACCCGGAGGCCAGGTCCGGGTCCGGGATGAGTGTGGCCTCGCCACCGGCCACGTCCGCCCGCAGGCTGGCTCGCAACGCCCTGCGCGACATGGGGACATTCTGCGCGTGCGACCCGGCCGTGGCGGGATGGCGGGCGCCAGGTCGGGAATAGCCGCCTCGCAGGAGTGGTTTGATACCCCGAGGGGTATGAACTGCGTACCCGACAGACGAGAGGCAGCCACATGGCCACCGTGAACCTGACCGCCGACGACTTCGAGACGACCGTGCTGGACAACGACATTGTCCTGGTCGACTTCTGGGCCTCCTGGTGCGGCCCCTGCCGGAGCTTCGCCCCCGTGTTCGAGGCCGCATCGACCGCGCACTCCGATGTCGTCTTCGCCAAGGTGGACACCGAGGCCGAGCAGGCCCTGGCCGCCGCCGCCCAGATCACGTCCATCCCGACCCTGATGGCCTTCCGGGAGGGCGTGCTGGTCTTCGCCCAGCCGGGCGCCCTGCGGGGTCCCCAGCTCGAGCAGGTCATCGAAGGGGTGCGCGGGCTCGACATGACGCCCATCCATGCCGAAATCGCCCAGCGCCGGGCCGCGGGCCAGTAACCTGACCGCGGACGTCGGGGTGCTCAGCTCCCCGGACTCCCGTCCCACCGCCCCCGACCGGGCCCGGGACGACATGGCGACGGCTCGTCACCCCTCGACCCGGTGGCGAGCCTTCGTCGTTCCCGGCTGATCGGGCCGGATCCCTGGCAGGCCCCGGCCCGATCGCCTACGCCTGGTCGGGTGCCGCGCCGACGTCGGGACCCGAGCCGGGCTGGGACGCGGCGGTGGCTCCCGGTGACTGCCCAGCCGGCGTCGTGGCGGCCGCGGCCCGGCGGCCGCGCCGGCGGACCGCCGCGATCACGGCGCCGGCCAGCAGCAGCGGCGAGAGGACCAGCAGCGCCTGCCCGAGCCCGGTCCACGCCTGCCCGAGCCCGTCGAGGAACGACTCCCACCAGGTCTGCTCCGGGGTGGGGTCCACCGACTGGCGCGCGTCGTCGGGGTCCATCAGGGTCAGGCTGACCTGGCTCATCGCGGTCTGGGTCGCCAGGTCACGCTGCTGGGCCTTCAACGCGTCCAGCTCGGCCTGGCGCGAGGCGATCGCCTGCTCCAGGGCGATGACGTCGGAGACGTCCTCGGCCCGGTCCATCAGCGCGGTCAGGCGGGCCAGGGAGGCCTCAAGGGCTGCGATGCGCGCGTCCGTGTCGGCGATCTGGGTGCCGACGTCGTAGCTGGACTGCTGCATCTGGACGACCTCGCCCGACGCGCGGGCCGCCTGGATCGCCTTGTCGTAGGACGCGGCCGGCACCTGCACGACCAGCCAGATGCCCGGCCCGGTCGGGTACCACGGGTAGCTGGCCACGCCCGCCATGTCGCGGGTGACGGAGGTGTCGTAGCCCGGGTACCCGTCGACCCCCTCGGTCACGACCGACTCGGACATGACCCGACCGCCCATGGCCAGGATCGCCACGACGAACCGGTCCCGCGCGCCGTCCTGGTCGTCCGTGCCGACCAGGACGCTGCCGCTGCGGACCAGTCGCTGCTCGACCTTGGCCCCGTCAGACGCGTCCTCGGTGCCACTGCCAGCACCGGCGGCCTGGTCCGGTGCGTTGGCGGCGTCGCCCAGGATCTCCCGCCCGCCGGCGTCGGAGGCGGCGGGCGCGGACTGCGCAGCCCCGCCGGCGTCGTCGGACCCCGCCACGCCGGTCACCAGGCCGGGGACCATCGATCCGGCGGCCAGGGCCAATGAGCAGACGCCCGCCGCCACCAGCAGGCCCCCCTGCCAGTGCCGGCGCACGAAGCCCGGCCGGGCTGTCGCTGGTCGCGTCGCGACCGGTTCCGGGATCGCTGCGGCGGGAGCGGACGCGGCGTCGGTCCCCGGGTCGGCCATGTCGGCTCGGACCCGGTCGAGCAGGTCGGCCGGGACGGGGACCTCCCGGCCGGCCTCGGGGTCCGCGTCGGCGACCAGGCGACGCAGGCAGGCGTCGGCCTGGTCCGGGGTCAGGGTCTCGTTCATCGGGGGTCCTCCGAGCCGGTCGGGGTGGGCAGCGGGGCAGGGTCGGCGCTGGGCGCCGCCTCGTCAGGCGGCGCGGCAGCGGTGCCGGGACCGTCGATCCCGGGAC
>JBDHZV010000007.1:0-53089 GCA_039812125.1 Candidatus Nanopelagicales bacterium | reverse complement strand
GGCACAGTCGGACCCGGGGCCCGCCCTGGCTGCGACCCAGGCCCAGATCGACGCCCTGGCCCCTGCTGTGGGGCTCACCGAGGTGATCGGACCCGGGGTTCGCGTGACGCTCAACGACGCGACCCCTCCGGACCCGCTCCCGGACGGTTTCACCAATGACGACTACGTGGTGCACCAGCAGGACGTCCAGGGCGTCGTCAATGCCCTCTGGCGGGGTGGGGCGTCCGGTGTCACGGTGATGGGACAACGACTCGTCAGCACCAGCGCGGTGCGCTGCGTGGGCAACACCGTCATCCTGCAGGGTCGGGTGTTCTCCCCGCCGTTCGTGATCGAGGGGGTGGGCGACACCGGGGCCCTGCTGACCGCCCTCGACCAGGACGACTCGGTCGGGATCTTCCGGGAGTGGGTGGACCTGGTCGGGCTGGGGTACCAGCAGCAGGCACTGCCGCGACTGGTGCTTCCCCCGTACACCGGCCCCCTGGCGCCCCAGTACGCCGACGCGGTCCGCGGTTGAGGGTCGGCTGCGGCCCGATCGCCTCGTCGGAGATGACGGCGGACCATCGCGCCGCAGGGTCGTTGTCCACAGGATGATCCACAGGTGGGGACAAATCACACGGTTGTAGTTCAGCCACCCCACGATGTGACAGGTGCCCAGCGCTCCGGTTGGGCCATTCGGGTGACGCCAGTCACGCAGGGCTCAGCACACGTGACGCTGCGTTCAGGAACGCCCGTGCCTCGGGCTGTTGGGTCGGGGCAGCGCTATCGCCAGCGTGTGGACAGCGCGAACCCGACGAGGATGAAACCGAACCCGACGACCATGTTCCAGGACCCGAGGGAACCGATCACCGGCATCCCGGGGGCAAGGTAGTACAGGACTATCCACAGCAGGCCGATGAGGAAGAACGCCACCATCACGGGCGCCAACCACCGGGGCGACGCCGTCGGGGTCGCCTTGCGCGGCTGCTCATCGGGCATCCGTGGGGACGGCTTCCCGCGTCCCTTGGACTCCGGCATGCGATCCTCCTGACTCCCGGCGTGCCGCCCCGATCCTAGTCGCGGCTCGCGGATGCGGGGCTCATCCCAGCAGCATTGACCGGATCTGCTCGGTGCGCCACGCCACGGCGGCCACGAGCACCGCCACCACCGCCAGCAGCGCCACCGCCTGCGCCGCCGCCCGCGAGCCCGACCTGTCGCCACGGCCATGGGTGAGGATCAGGGCGGTCACGGCCCCCGTGAGCGCACCACCGAGGTGCGCCCGCCAGTCGATGCCCGCCAGCGCGAACCCGAGGGCCACGTTGATCAGCAGCAGGATCACCACCTGGCTGACGTCCTGGTGCAGGCGCAGCCCGACCACGATCGTCGCGGCAAGCAGCCCGAAGATGGCCCCACTGGCCCCGACAGACAGTGTCTGGATCGGCGAGAAGCAGTAGGAGGCCACCGCCCCGCCCAAGCCGGACAGCAGGAAGAGCCCGAGGAATCGCAGGTGCCCCAGGAGACGCTCCAGCGGGGGGCCCAGCACGTACAGCACGTACATGTTGAACGCGATGTGCAGCCACCCGCCGTGCAGGAACATCGACGCCGGCAGCCGCCCCCACTGCCCCAGCACCGCGATCGCAACCGGCTGCATGCCCAGCCGGGACAGCCCGCCACCCATGCCGGCAAGGCTCACGGCGACGAAAAGCACGGCGCACACGCCGATGATGCCCATGGTTACCCGGGAGTCCCGGGTCAGGGACCCACCGAACGTGCTGCGGGCCCGCCGGACCGACTGCTCGCCCTCGCGCACGCACTGCGGGCACTGGTAGCCGACCGGTGCCGTCGTCATGCACTCCGGGCAGATCGGACGGCCGCAGCGCGCGCACTGGATCCAGGTCTCCCGGCCCGGATGCCGGTAGCAGCTGGGTGCCGCTGGGGCCGACTCCGCGGGCAGTCCGTAGCTCACTTCTCGATGGTCACCGAGGTGATCAGAGCGGGCTTGAGCGGCCGATCGGAACGATCCGTGGCCGTGGTCGCGATGGCGTCGACCACGTCGCGGCTCGGCTGGTCGGCGACCTCGCCGAAGATGGTGTGCCGCCGGTTCAGGTGGGGGGTGCTGGCCACCGTGATGAAGAACTGGCTGCCGTTGGTCCCGGGACCCGCGTTGGCCATGGCCAGCAGGTACGGCCGGTTGAAGGCCAGTTCCGGGTGGAACTCATCGGCGAAGCGGTAGCCGGGCCCGCCCCGACCGGTGCCGGTCGGATCCCCGCCCTGGATCATGAATCCGGAGATGACTCGATGGAAGCTCACATCGGTGTACAGCGCGCCCTCACCGGGGCGCCCGGTGCGGGGGTCGACCCACTCGCGGGAACCGTCGGCCAGGCCGACGAAGTTGGCCACGGTCTTGGGGGCCTGATGGTCGAAGAGGGTGACGCGGATGTCACCGTAGGACGTGTGCAGGACGGCGTTGGTCATGTCCGGAATCCTGCCACACGTCAGCGACGTCCACGTCGGAGGTGGAGACGAGGGGACTTGAACCCCTAACCCCCGCCTTGCAAAGGCGGTGCTCTGCCAGTTGAGCTACGTCCCCGTCGTTCGGGGAGGGATCAGGTCAGGTCCGGGGCGGAGGTCGCCTCGTTCCAGAGGTCGCGCTCCTGCTGCGCGGAATTGAACTTGCTGTACGCGACGTATCCCGCAGCAGCGATAGCCGCCAGGACGATCAGCTTCTTGATCACAGCGACCTCCCATTCTGCGGGGCTCGGTACCCCTCAGAGTGGGCCTAAGTGGACTTGAACCACTGACCTCTTCCTTATCAGGGAAGCGCTCTAACCGTCTGAGCTATAGGCCCCTCCGGTGCTCTCGCACCGCGCAGAAGGGTACCGCAGGGGAGCGGCAGTACCCAAAACGGGCGGCTCAGTCCTCGGACAGGGTGACCTCGAGTCCGCCACCGAGCCCGACGCTGAGGTTGTACATGAACGCGAAGAGCGTGCTCAGGGCAGTGATCAGGACCGTCTCGATCCCGGCCAGCACCAGGGCCACGCCCATCACCCGGCCGAGCTCGAGGAACCCGCTGACACTGGAGCCGCTCTCGCCACCGACCTCCGTCGCGGTCCGGCTGATCGCGCCGAGCACGCCGGCGGAGTCGAGGGCGAACCACAGCGCCGCAGCTGCAGCCAGCAGGACGACGGCCAGTGCCAGGGACAGCAGGAAGGACTGCTTCATCACCGACCACGGGTCGATGTGGGTCAGGAACAGTCGCGCGGAGCGCGGACCTCCCTGTGGCGTTGTCCCACCGGAATGGGCCGGCGCGGTGCCCGGGGGCTGCGAAGGCGCGGACACAGGCTCCCGTCCTGCCGGTGGCGTCGCGTCCCAGGCCGACCCCTCCGCGGTGGGAGGCGGGGTGGTGGTCGCGGACGCCGGAGATGGATTCGGTGCCAGAGGGGAGGCGACCGGGGAGATGAGCACGCTGGGCCGGGTCCGGGTGGATGTCCGGTCCACCGTCAGCCGGGCCGCCGGTCCGCTGCGCCCGACGGCGCGATCGGGTCCGGGCTGACCTGCCAGGTGTTGTCCGTCCGCCATGACCGCTCCCGTCCCATGGTCGCCGACGACCGGATCGGCGACACGAACTCCGCCACGATGGTACCCCGGACCCACGCCCGCGCCCTCGCGCCCTGCTCCGGGGCCGTCGGTCGTCACGGCTGCGGCGGCCCGTCGTCATCGCTGGTCAGGGCCGGCGCGCCGGTGCCATCGGGATCCACCCCGGCAACCGCAGCGGCCTGCCCCGCCTCGCCCTCCAGGGCTGGCGGCTGATCGGCCTCGCCCTCGACGATGTCCTCGACGATGTCGGCTGACCTGGCCACACCGACCACGCTGTCGCCCTCGGCGATGTCCATGAGGGACACCCCCATGGTCGCGCGCCCGGTGGCTCGGACCTGGTCGACCCGGGTGCGGATCACCACACCGTTGCTGGCGATCGCGAACAGCTCGTCGGAGTCCTGGCAGATCAGCGCCCCGACGAGGGACCCGCGCTCCTCGACCAGCTTCATCGCGGTCACGCCGTAGGTGTTGCGGCCCTGGGTCCGCCACTCCGACACCGGCGTGCGCTTGGCGTACCCGCCGTCGGTCACCGTCACCAGGTAGGACCCGGGACGCACAACCTCCAGGGACAGCGCGATGTCCCTGGGTCGCAGCCGGATGCCCTGGACCCCGGAGGTGGCCCGTCCCATGGGACGCAGCGTCGCGTCATCGGCGCGGAACCGCACGGAGTTGCCCTTGGCTGACACCAGCATCAGGTCATCGTCGGGCCCCACCAGTTGCGCGGAGATCAGCTCGTCGCCCTCACGCAGGTTGATGGCCGCCAGGCCGTTGGACCGGATGTTCTCGAAGTCGCGCAGCCGCGTCTTCTTCACCATGCCCTCGCGGGTGGCCAGCACCAGGTAGTCGGCATCGGTGAAGTCGCGCAGGTCCAGCACCTGGGCGACCTGCTCGTCGGGCTGGAACGCCAGCAGGTTGGCCACGTGCTGGCCGCGCGCGTCCCGACCGGTGTCGGGCAGCTCGTAGCCCTTCGCCCGGTACACCCGCCCCTTGGTGGTGAAGAACAGGATCCAGTGGTGGGTCGTGGTGACGAAGAAGTGGCTCACCACGTCGTCGCCGCGCAGCTGCGCCCCGCGCACCCCGCGCCCACCACGGCGCTGCGCCCGGTACAGCCCGACGTCCGTGGCCTTGGCGTACCCACCCCGGGTCAGCGTGACGACGATGTCCCGCTCGGCGATGAGGTCCTCGTCGGTGACCTCGCCCTCATCCGGGACGATGCGGGTTCGCCGCTCGTCGCCGAACCTGGCGACGATCTCGCCGAGCTCGTCGCTGACGATCCGGCGCTGACGCTCCTCGCTGGCCAGGATCGCGGTGTACTCGGCGATGTCGCGCATCAGGGCGTCGTAGCGGGTCTGCAGCTCCGCGCGCTCCAGGGCGGCCAGCTTGCGCAGCTGCATGTCCAGGATCGCCTGGGCCTGCAGCTCGTCAATGCCGAGCAGCTCCATGAGGCCGGCCTGCGCCTCGGCCGCCGAGGCCGAGGCCCGGATCAGCGCGATCACCGCGTCGATCCGGTCGATCGCCTTGAGCAGCCCGCGCAGGATGTGGGCCCGCTCCTGGGCCACCCGCAGCCGGTGCGCGGTACGGCGCTGGATCACCTGGATCTGGTGGCCGATCCAGTGCCGCACGAACGCGTCCAGGGGCAGTGTCCGTGGGACACCATCGACCAGGGCCACCATGTTCGCCCCGAACGTCTCGCGCAGCTGGGTGTGCTTGTACAGCTGGTTCAGCACGACCTTTGCGACGGCGTCCTTGGTCAGGATGATCTCCAGACGCAGCGAGTCACCGCTGGACTGGTCGATGATGTCGGCGATCCCCGACATCTTCCCCTGCTTGTGCAGCTCGACGATCTTGGCCAGCAGGTTGTCCGGGTTGACCTGGTAGGGCAGCTCGGTGACCACCAGCATGGTCCGCCCACGGGTGTCCTCGGTCACCTCCACGACCGCGCGCATGGTGATCAGGCCGCGACCGGTCCGGTACGCGTCCTCGATCCCGCGCCGGCCCACGATCTGCGCCCCGGTCGGGAAGTCCGGGCCCGGGATCCGCTCCATCAGCGCGGCGAGCAGGTCCTCCCGCGAAGCCTCCGGGTGCTCCAGGGCCCACTGCACGCCCGCGGCGACCTCCCGAAGGTTGTGCGGCGGGATGTTGGTGGCCATGCCCACCGCGATGCCCGCCGAACCGTTCACCAGCAGGTTCGGGAACCGGGCCGGCAGCACCGTCGGCTCCTGGGTGCGCCCGTCGTAGTTCGCGACGAAGTCGACGGTCTCCTCGTCGATGTCCCGGGTCATCTCCATGGCCAGCTGGGCCAGCCGGCACTCGGTGTACCGCGACGCCGCCGCGCCGTCGTTGCCCGGGGACCCGAAGTTGCCCTGTCCCTGGACCAGGGGGTACCTCAGGACCCAGGACTGGGTCAGCCGGACCAAGGTGTCGTAGATCGCCAGGTCGCCGTGCGGGTGATAGTTGCCCATCACGTCCCCGACCACGCGGGCCGACTTCGAGAAGTTGCGGTCCGGGCGGTACCCGCCGTCATACATCGCGTACAGCACCCGACGGTGCACCGGCTTCAAGCCGTCGCGCACGTCAGGCAGAGCCCGGGACACGATCACGCTCATCGCGTAGTCCAGGTACGAGCGCTGCATCTCGACCTGCAGGTCGATGGGCTCGATCCGCCCGTGGATGCCGGGATCGGTGGTGTCAGTCATCAGATGTCCAGGAACCTCACGTCGCGGGCGTTGCGCTGGATGAAGGATCTGCGGCTCTCGACGTCCTCGCCCATGAGGGTCATGAAGAGCTCGTCGGCCTGGGCGGCGTCATCAAGGGTGACCTGGAGCAGAACGCGGACCTCGGGGTTCATCGTGGTGTCGCGAAGCTCCTGCCAGTTCATCTCGCCGAGGCCCTTGTAGCGCTGCACGGCCTCCTCCTTGGGCAGCTTGCGGCCCGCGGCCATACCTGCCTCGATGAGCGCGTCGCGCTCCCGATCGGAGTACGCGTACTCCGGCGCAGCCTTGATCCACTTGATCTTGAACAGGGGGGGCTGTCCCAGGTACACGTGCCCGTGCTCGATCAGCGGTCGCATGTAGCGGAACAGCAGCGTCAGCAGCAGGGTCCGGATGTGCTGGCCGTCGACGTCGGCATCGGCCATGAGGACAAGCTTGTGGTATCGCAGCTTGGCCTCGTCGAAGTCGTCCTGCACCCCGGTCCCCATCGCCGAGATCAGTGCCTGGACCTCGTTGTTCTGCAGGACCTTGTCGATCCGGGCCTTCTCGACGTTGAGGATCTTGCCCCGGATCGGCAGGATCGCCTGGGTCCGCGGATCGCGGGCCTGACGGGCCGAGCCGCCGGCCGAGTCGCCCTCCACCACGAACAGCTCGCAGTTCTCCGGCTCCCGGCTCGAGCAGTCGATCAGCTTGCCCGGCAGCCCGCCGCCTCCCAGCAGCCCCTTGCGGTTGCGGGCGAGGTCGCGCGCCTTGCGCGCCGCCATCCGCGCGTGGCTGGCCTGCACCGCCTTGCGTGCGATGTCCTTGCCCTCGCCCGGGTTGGCCTCGAACCATGCACCCAACTGGTCGTTCACGACGGCCTGGACCACGCTCTTGGCCTCGGTGTTGCCCAGCTTGGTCTTCGTCTGGCCCTCGAACTGGGGCTCTCGCAGCTTGACGCTCACGATCGCCGTCAGGCCCTCGCGGATGTCCTCACCGGAGAGGTTGGGGTCCTTCTCCTTGAGGATGTTCCAGGTCCGCGCGAACTTGTTCACCAGGGTCGTCAGGGCCG
This sequence comes from Candidatus Nanopelagicales bacterium, assembly GCA_039812125.1. Classification (GTDB taxonomy): domain Bacteria; phylum Actinomycetota; class Actinomycetes; order S36-B12; family CAIYMF01; genus Prado023. Next base: position 45,754 of record JBDHZV010000007.1, on the reverse strand, counting down.
CGCGGAAGCCCTCCTCGTGCGTGCCGCCCTCGGTCGTGTTGATCGTGTTGGCGAACGTGTAGACGCTCTCGGTGAAGCCCTCGTTCCACTGCATCGCGATCTCGGCGGAGATGCCCTTGTCGGAGTCCTCCGCCCCGAACTCGATCACGTTGGGGTGGGCCGGGCCGCGCTTGGCGTTCAGGTGCCGCACGAAGTCGGCGATCCCGCCCTCGTAGTGGTAGGTGACGGTACGTGGCCCCGGCTGCTCCTCGACCGTGTCGTCATCCGTGGGATGGACGCGCTCGTCGGTCAGCACGATCGTCAGGCCGCGGTTGAGGAACGCCATCTCCTGGAAGCGCCGGGACAGCGTCTCGAAGTCGTAGTGCGTGGTCTCGAAGATCTCCGAGTCGGCCCAGAAGGTCACCGACGTCCCGGTCTGCTGGGTCTGCTCGTCCTGCGACAGCGGGGCCACCGGCGTCCCCCGGAGATAGGACTGCCGCCACACGTTGCCCTCACGACTGACCTCCACGGCGACCCGCGCCGACAGCGCGTTCACCACGGAGACGCCCACACCGTGCAGGCCGCCGGACACGGCGTACCCGCCACCGCCGAACTTGCCGCCCGCGTGCAGGACCGTCAGGACGACCTCGACGCCGGGCTTGCCCTCGCTGGCCACGATGTCCACCGGGATGCCGCGACCGTTGTCGACCACCCGGACCCCACCGTCGGCGAGCAGGGTGACCAGGATCCGGTCGCAGTAGCCGGCGAGCGACTCGTCCACCGAGTTGTCCACGACCTCGTAGACCAGGTGGTGCAGCCCGCGCTCGCCCGTGGAACCGATGTACATGCCCGGGCGCTTGCGGACCGCGTCCAGCCCTTCGAGGACCGTGATCGCACTTGCGTCGTAGGACACGCAGGACTCCTCACTCGGATGCACCTCATCCCCACGCGGTGCCCCATGAGGGCCGGGGAAGCATCCCGGGGACCCACAGGCCATCCCGGTGGCTGATGCCGGAATCCTACCCTGAATGCGATCTCCCCCCGTGCGAAACATGCACAGGACGCGCGCAGGGCGCCTGTCCCCCCGGATGCGGTACCCCCTACACGCCGCCAGGACCCGAGCCGCAGCGGCCCGACGCGGCAGGACCTCCGGTCAGCCGTACGTGTCGCGCGGTCCGCGGCCGCGGACGCGCAACCGCCCTCGACCCACTGGGGGCGGGGCCGGCCCGACCACCCGGATGTCACGGACCACACCGCTGCCGACGTGGGCGTCGATCACCGCGCGCAGCGTCGGGAGCATCTGGCGCAGCTGCTCGGCCCATGCCGTCGAGGACGTGCGCACGACAAGCGCCCCCGTCGCCGGGTCGAAGGACTCCGGCTGGGCATGCTCGGCATTGGCCCTGCCCACGATCTCCTGCCACATCCCGTGGATCCGAGCCGCGTCCATCGCCCGCTGCCATCCCTGGTCCGACACCAGGCTGGCCCAGGCGCGACCCACCGGAGCGGGATCCCGATCGTCGGGCCCCGGCCCGCTGAACCCCGCAGGACGGACGCGGGTGCTCCGCACGAACCGGGAGGGTGCGGAGCCGCCCTGCTGGGTGGTGGCTGGCTGGCCGGCCCGCGCGGCCGCCCGGACCCGGGACAGCACGGCCCGGGCAGCGTCCGGGACCTGGGGCGGGGCTGCGCTGTCCCGGGTCTGGTCCTCAGCCATGTCCCACCTCCCGTACCGCCCCACGGGTGACCTCGACCCGGCGACCGCTCAGGGCTGTCGGGACATCAGCAGGGACGGCGGCGGTGACCAGGACCTGGTCGACCTCGGCCACCGCGGCGGCGAGGCGCTCCCGTCGACCACTGTCCAGCTCAGCGAACACGTCGTCGAGCACCAGGATCGGGTCACCGCCCGGGCCCGAGTCCGCCTGGACGATGTCATAGGACGCCAGCCGCAGGGCCAGAGCCATGGACCAGGACTCGCCATGCGAGGCGTACCCCTTGACCGGCATCTCGTTGAGGGTCAGGGCCAACTCGTCACGGTGCGGCCCGACCAGGGTGATCCCCCGGGCGAACTCCTCATCGCGGCGCTGCTCGAGGGCCGCCAGGAGCAGCGTCGCCACCTCGTCGCGGCCACGGCCCGGCTCGAACCCGGGGATCGAGCTGCTGTACCGAGCAGTTGCCCGCGGGTCACCGTGCTCCGGGGCGACGGACGCGTAGCGCTCGCGCAGCGGCCGTTGCAGGCGCGACACCAGCCCGGCGCGGGCGACGACGACCTCCGCGGCGCGCGCCGCCAGCTGCTCGTCCCACACCGTCAGCGTCTGCTCCGCCGCCGCCCTGCTGCGGGTCCCACCCGAGCGCAGCTGGGAAGCCGACCGCAGCAACGAGTTGCGTTGCTTGAGGATCCGCTCCAGATCGGAGATGACCGCGTCGAACCGGGGGGACATCGCCACGAGGAGCTCGTCGAGGTAGCTCCTGCGCTCCCCCGGGTCGCCCTTGACCAGGGCCAGGTCCTCGGGGGCGAACAGGACCCGGGACAGCGTGCCCAGCACGTCACGCTGCCTCGGGACGGGGGTGCGGTTGACTCGGGCCCGGTTGGCCCGCCCGGGGTTGATCTCGATCTCCACGAGGACACTGCGCCCGCCACGGTCGGCCTGGACGCGAATGACCGATCGGTCGGCACCCATGCGGACCAGCGGGGCGTCGGTGGCGACCCGGTGCGACGCGAGGGTGCACGCATAGCCGACGGCCTCGACCAGGTTGGTCTTGCCCTGGCCGTTCGGACCCACGAGGACCGTGACCCCGGGCCCGAGGTCCAGCTCGACCGCCTCGTAGGAGCGGAAGTCGATGAGGCCCAGGTGGGTGACGAACACGGGTCAGGAGGGCAGGCGCACCGGCATCAGCAGGTACAGGTAGTCATCGGAGGCATCGGCGTCGAAGCTGGCAGCACCGGTCAGGACGGCCGGCTTGTTGGGGTTGGTGAAGGCCATGTTCGTCACCGGACGTCCGATCGCGGCCAGGCCCTCGAGCAGGTACCCGGGGTTGAAGGCGATCCGCTCCATGGGCTCACCATGGACGACGCACTCGATGGCGTCCAGGCCGATCGCGTCGTCGCCGGCACCGGCCTCCAGGACCAACTCCTGGCCGTTGAAGATCATCTTGACCGCGGAGGAGCGTTCCGCCACGAGGGCCACGCGCTTGACGGCCTCGGTCAGCGCCGCGGTCTCGACCCTGGCCACCGTGGGGGACTCCGAGGGCAGCAGCGAGCGGTACTTCGGGAAGTCGCCCTCGAGCAGCCGGGTGGTGGTGCGCCGACTGAGCCCCTCGATGCCCAGCAGGCCCTCGCCCACCGCCGCCGAGCCGAAGGCGAGGTGGACCTGGTCGGCGTGCGCCAGGGCCTTGGCGGTGTCGGCCAAGGTGCGGGCGGGGACGAGTGCCGCTGCGGTGAACTCCGGGCTCACCGGGGTCCAGGAGAACGTCCGCACGGCCAGTCGGTAGCGGTCAGTGGCCGCCAGGGTCACCGAGTCCCCGTCGACCTCCACCCGGACCCCGGTCAGGAACGGCAGCGCGTCATCACGACCGGCGGCAACGGCGACCTGGCTCACGGCGGCCGCCAGGACGCCGCCAGGGACATGTCCACTGGCTTCCGGCATGGCCGGCAGGGGCGGGTACTCGTCCACGGGCAGCGTGGGCAGCTCGAACGTGGAACGTCCACAACGCACCCGCAGCCGGGTGCCCTCCACCTCGACATCGACCGGCTGCGCGGGCAGCGACTTGGCGATGTCGACCAGCAGGCGCCCGTTCACCAGGGAGACGCCGGGGTCCGACACGTCGGCCACCACGTCCACCCGGCCGGAGACCTCGTAGTCGTAGCTGGCGATGCCCAGGTGCGAATCCGATCCTTCCGTGGCCTCCAGGCGCAGGCCCGACAGCATCGGCAGCGCCGGGCGCGTGGGGACGGTTCGACCCGCCCACGCGACTGCATCGGCGAACTGGTCACGGTCGACGCGGAACTTCACGTTTCCTCCTGAGGGTGCCTGCGGCACACCCTACGATGCGTGGCTGACATCACCCGGGCGGCACCACGTGGGACCGGCGAGCGCGTGAGCCTGGCGGGCTGAGGAGCTGAGCCTGAGCCCCACCGCACCACGACCACAATCCACAGGTCAGGGCCGGGGATGTGGCGGTTCAGCTGCTCCCTCTTGGTATCCATAGTCTTCGTCGTAGGTGATGTGGACACTGTGGAGAACCCATGTCATCGCAGGTCGGCAGGCGAGTCCCGGTCCACATGTCCTGTGGGTGCAGCTGAGTCGGGACGATGTGATTCGTGGACGGGGGCGGGTCGTGCACCGTGATGTCCGCGCGGATCCACAGGAACGGCCCTGCGGTGGGTACGACACGCAGCGACGGCGGCGGGTTCGTCCACAGGCGAGCGGGGCCCTGTTCCGCCCGACCGGATGCAGTCGAGGGGCGTCGGGACGCGGTGACCCGAAGGTGGATCACCACCGCCGGGCGGGCACCCACACAGCCTGGACCTGCGCGGCGTTGACCCCGCCGCAGGACCGACGCGGAACGGGGTGGCGTGGTGTCAGCGCACGGCCGCGGAGGCCCGGATGCGCGCCGTGAGGTCCATCACGGAGTTGTACAGCGAGCGGCGCTCGGCCATCAGCTGGCGGATCTTGCGATCGGCATGCATGACGGTGGTGTGGTCGCGCCCGCCGAAGAGCTCACCGATCTTGGGCAGGGACAGGTCGGTGAGCTCGCGGCACAGGTACATCGCGACCTGGCGGGCGGTGACCAGCGTCCGGGAGCGGGACTGTCCTGTGAGGTCGTCGATGCTCACGGAGTAGAACTTCGCCGTCTCCAGCATGATCGCGGGGGCGGTGATCTCGGGCCCGGTCTCGTTGGGGATGACGTTGCGCAGGACCTCCTCGGCCAGGCCGAGGTCGACGGGCCGCTTGCTCAGGCTCGCGAAGGCGGTCACCCGGATGAGCGCTCCCTCGAGCTCGCGGATGTTCCGGGAGATCTTGCTCGCGATGTACTCCAGGACGTCCGCGGGGACCGCGATGCCCTCCTGGTCGGTCTTGCGTCGCAGGATCGCGATCCGGGTCTCGAGGTCGGGTGGCTGCACGTCGGTGGTGAGGCCCCATCCGAACCGCGTGCGCATCCGATCCTCGAAGTCCTTCAGCTTCGTGGGTGCGATGTCGGAGGTGATGACGATCTGCTTGTTGGCGTTGTGCAGCGTGTTGAAGGTGTGGAAGAACTCCTCCTGGGTCTGCACCTTGCCCGACAGGAACTGGATGTCGTCGACCAGCAGGACGTCGACGTCGCGGTAGCGGCGCTGGAACTGTCCCGCGGCGTCGTCACGGATGGAGTTGATGAACTCGTTGGTGAACTCCTCGCTGGACACGTAGCGCACCCGGGTCCCCGAGTAGAGCGTCTGCGTGTAGTGCCCGATGGCGTGCAGCAGGTGGGTCTTGCCCAGACCCGACTCCCCGTAGATCACCAGCGGGTTGTAGCTGCGGGCGGGCTGCTCGGCGACGGCCACGGCTGCGGCGTGGGCGAAGCGGTTGCTCGCCCCCGCGACGAAGGTCTCGAAGGTGTAGCGCGGGTTCAGCCGCGAGCTCTGGGGCGACCGGAGGTCCACGACCCGGGGGGTCGAGGGGCGGATCATCGGCTGGGGAGCCGGCATGGTCGCCGCCAGGGTGTCGGCGTAGGTGGAGTCGGCCCAGATGTCGGCGAGGTCCTCATCGACCTCCAACGACGGGTCGACGGTGACGGCCAGCGAGACCTCCTTGCCCAGCACGATGCGCAGGGAGCTCTCGATCGGGGGACGCAGCCGGGACTCCAGGACGTCCTTGGCGAAGGGGTTGGGAGCGGCCAGGACTGCGACGCTGCCGTATACGTTCACCAACCGGCTGGTCTGCAGGAAGGCGCGGTGGGGACGGCTGAGCGCCGTGGCATCCAGGGCGCGGATGGCGCTGCTCCAGATCTCCGAGGGGTCCGAGGTCGTGTCCACGCGAGTCCTCCCATCAGGTCCATGGGCCATCCGGCCCCCGGGGTCAGGCGCGTGCGACGCCGTGAGATGCGGCCGTGACGGCTGCAGAGGGAGAGTTTTCCACAGGTTGGCGGATGTCGTGCACCGGGTCCGTCAGGTCCGGCGCACGACCGGGACGGGCCCCCGAAGGACACCGGCAGGAGGCTTCAGGGGATGAGGCGCGTTTGACCCCTCATCCGTGCCTGCGTACCGTTAGTCCCCAGGACGAGGCATGCCCGGTCGCCCTTGTGATGCCCGTGCCTCCCCGAGGACCCATCCTGCCCCGTGGCAGCCGCTTGCAAGGATGTACCGATGAAGCGCACCTTCCAGCCGAACAACCGGCGCCGTGCTCGCACGCATGGCTTCCGCACCCGCATGAGCACGCGGGCCGGACGGGCAGTGCTCGCCTCCCGGCGCGGCAAGGGCCGCGTCCGCCTGTCGGCCTAGCGCCGGCGTCGTGCTGCCCCAGCACAGACGAGTCCGCCGATCCGAGGAGTTCACCTCAATCGTGCGGGAGGGGGCGCGCGCGGCAACATCGACACTCGTTGTCCACGTCCGTCATGACCCCGACGGCCCGGCTCGGGCTGGCGTGATCGTCGGTCGGTCTGTCGGCGGATCCGTGGTGCGCCACCGGGTGGCACGCCGGCTGCGCGCTGCCCTGGCTGACCAGCTCGACTTCGTGGCGCCGGGCAGCCTGATCGTGGCGCGAGCGCTGCCGCCGTCCGCGACGGCCACGTGGGACACGCTCACCCGAGACCTGACGTCTGCGCTGCGTCGCGCCGTCACTCGGGTGGGACAACAGCCTGGGACATCCCCGGGGGTGTCCCGATGACAGCCGTCACCCGGGTGTCCGCGGCAGCACGTCGGGCATGGGACGTGACCCTGGGACGGCTGCTGGGAGCACTGCTCATCGGGCTCATCCGCGGCTACCAGCGGTTCATCTCCCCGCTCTACGGGCCGACCTGTCGCTACCACCCGTCGTGCTCCGCATATGCTCTGGGGGCAGTGCGGACGCACGGCCCGATCAAGGGCAGCCTGTTGACGGTCGGCCGATTGGCGCGCTGCAACCCGTGGTCCCCCGGCGGGATCGACCACGTCCCGGAGCAGGGGTCCTGGCACGGGGGCAAGGACGTACGGCCGACCGTCGAACGAGTAGGGAGCTAGAACGTGTTCCTCTGGAATTGGCTGCTCGACGCGGTCTCCTGGATCCTGGTGATGTTCCACCAGCTGTTCGCCACCTTCTGGGGTGAGGACAGCGGCTGGGCCTGGGTGGCCGCCATCGTCGGCCTCGTGGTCGTCATCCGGATCGCGCTCATCCCGCTCTTCGTGCGCCAGATCCGCTCGCAGCGCAACATGCAGGCCATCCAGCCGCAGATGAAGGAGATCCAGGCCAAGTACGCCGGGGACCGCGAGCGGCAGTCCCAGGAGATGATGAAGCTGTACAAGGAGACCGGGACCAACCCGCTCGCCTCGTGCATGCCGATCCTGCTGCAGGCCCCGATCTTCCTGGCGCTGTTCCGGACCCTGAACGGAGTGGCCACTGACCATCCTGTTGGAGTCTTCCAGTGGGAGCAGTACGCGCCGCTGATGCAGTCGGCCCACGACGCGGAGATCTTCGGTGTTCCGCTGTATGGAACCTTCGCCCACGCCGACCAGACCCCGAACCCGCAGGCGACGCGGATCCTGGCGGTCATCCTGATCGTCCTGATGTCCATCACGTCCTTCATCACACAGCGCCAACTGCTGCTGAAGAACACCGCGAGCGACAACCCGATCGCTCAGCAGATGAAGATCATGATGTACATCTTCCCGTTCATGTTCGCCGTCGGCGGCCTGAACTTCCCGATCGGTGTGCTCATCTACTGGTTCACCACGAACGTGTGGACGATGGGGCAGCAGTTCTACGTCATCCGGAACAACCCCCAGCCGGGGACGCCAGCCGCCCTGGCGCTCGAGGAGCGCCGGGCCCGCAAGGCGGCGAAGAAGGGCCTGCCAAGCGCAGCCACGTCGCAGCAGGCGGGCGGCAGTGTCATCGCCGGTGAGGTCGTCGACGACGCCAGCACCCAGGCACGCGGGCGGTCCCAGCCCAAGAAGCAGTCCCGGAGCAAGCGCAGCGGGCCTCCGCCGAAGTCGCGCTGATCCCCCACCACGAATGCGGAGGAGACATGACGAACCCGTCCGAGCTCGAGCGTGAGGGCGACATCGCCGCCGACTACCTTGAGGGACTGCTGGACATCGCCGATCTCGACGGCGACATCGACATGGATGTCGAGCGTGACCGAGCCCTCGTCTCCATCGTCGGCGGCGACCTCGATGACCTGGTCGGGGAGGACGGTCGAGTGCTGGATGCGCTCCAGGAGCTGACCCGACTCGCCGTGACCCGGGAGACCGGAGAGCGCAGCCGGCTGATGCTGGACATCGCTGGCTTCCGTGCGGCACGGCGACGCGAGCTGGAGGAACTGGCTGAGCACGCAGTGGCGGACGTCAAGAGGAGCGGGGAGCCGGTCAAGCTGGCTCCCATGTCCGCCTTCGAGCGCAAGGTGGTCCATGACGTGGTGGCACGTGCCGGCCTCGTCAGCGAGAGCGAGGGTGAGGGCACAGCCCGCCGCGTTGTCGTCTCACCGGCGTGACCGACGACGTTTCACGGGAAACGGCCGTCCTCCAGGATCACTACGCCGGCTTCCCTGTGCTGGCGGGCTATGCGGAGATTCTGGCCACGGACGGGGTCGAGCGGGGCCTCATCGGGCCGCGTGAGGTGGACCGGATCTGGCCACGACACCTCGCCAACTGTGCCGTCGTCGCCCTGGACCCGATCGTCGGGATCCCACCGGGGTGCGAGGTGGTCGACGTCGGCTCAGGAGCTGGCCTGCCCGGCGTCGTCTGGGCGGTGGTGCGGCCTGACCTCTCTGTGACCCTGGTCGAGCCACTCCTGCGCCGGTCGACCTTCCTCACCGAGGTGGTCAGCCGACTCGGCCTGTCGGATCGGGTCACGGTGATTCGCGCCCGGGCTGAAGATGTGGGCCAGCACTTCGACGTGGTCACTGCTCGTGCCGTGGCTCCACTGGATCGCCTTTGCCAGTGGACCCTGCCGCTGTGCCGCGTGGGTGGCAAGCTCGTGGCGATGAAGGGGACGGGAGCCGCCAGCGAGCTCGCCCAGGCTGCCCCCGTCATCGCCCGTCTCGGCGGTGGCCGGGCTTCGGTACTGTCCGTGGGGGACTCCGATCGCGGTACGGCGACCGTCGTCACGGTGTCGCGAGAGGCGTCGGGACAGGCGCGGAGGAGGGTCCGAGGTGCTCACTGAACTATCCACGCCTGTGGACAACGCTCCGACACGCTGCGTGATCTCCGGGGCGGAACCCAACACGCCACGTAACATTTGGGGGTTATTCGGGCATAACGTCCCCAGGTTGTCCACAGTCAATCTGTGGACAGAGCTGTCGCCCCGTCCGACGACTCACAGGATCTCCACATCCTCCGCAGGTGCGCGGTGAATCCGGAACACGCGGCACGGACCGGTGCCGGCTGGGCCCAGGTACTGCTCGACAGTGGGGTGGGCGTGGTCGCGGCTGCGGATCACGAGGGGCCGGCGATGCGCTTCGCCGAGATCGCGGTCGTCGACGTCCGCCCCAATCCACGCCAGCCTCGGCGAGTCTTCGACGAGGACGACCTGGCCGAACTCGTGGAGTCCATCCGCATCGTCGGACTCCTGCAGCCGATCGTCGTGACCCCGGACCCGGACGGAGCGGGGTACCTGCTCGTGGCGGGGGAGCGTCGCTGGCGGGCGGTGCAGGCGCTGGGCATGGACCGGGTGCCGGCTGTCATCCGCTCCACCCATGAGGGTGACCTGTTGCGGGACGCACTGCTGGAGAACCTCCACAGGGCGGCCCTGAACCCCTTGGAGGAGGCCTCCGCCTACCACCAGCTGCTCGAGGACTTCGGCTGCACCAAGGAGGAGCTGGCGAGCCGGATCGGGCGCTCCCGGCCGCACGTGTCCAACACGATCAGGCTGCTGCGGCTGCCCCCCACAGTTCAGCGGAGGGTAGCTGCGGGCGTGCTCTCACAGGGTCATGCGCGCGCGCTGCTGGGACTTGCCGACGAGCGCGCCATGGAGGCCCTGGCGACCCGCATCGTGGCGGAGGGGCTCTCGGTGAGGACCGTCGAGGAGATCGTCGCGCTCGGAGGTGCAGCGGGCGACGAGGACCCCCCGGCACGTCGGGCCGGTCGCCGCACCGGGTCCTCGGCGGGCCTGGAGTCGTTCGCCGAGGAGCTGTCGGACCGGCTCGACACCAGGGTCCAGGTCACGATGGGCCGCAGCAAGGGCCGGGTGACCATCGAGTTCGCGGGAGTCGACGACCTGGAAAGAATCGTGACGGTGCTCCGCCAGGGTGGGACTGCGGACTAGGACACTTCTGGGTTCGTGCTGGGTCATGACATAGGACACGCCTCTCTCTGAGCACGGCTTCGCCGAATTGTCCGACCTCCGTCGTAGGATCGTGACCATGAGCATCACCGAGACCGGTCCCGACCTCATGGTTGAGGAGCACCCCCCTGCTGACGCCGCGGCCTCCGAGGCGACGCACCGCTCCGGCTCGCAGTCCCCTGGCTCACAGCTCCCGGACTCGGAGGGCGGCAGGTCGGAGGGGCGATCGGACGGGGACCGCCGGTCGCGACCCTCCTTCACCATCACCGACGCGGCCACCGCCTGTGCGGTCAGCCGCAAGACCATCACGCGCAAGCTCCCGGAACTGGCCCAGTCAGGGGCCGCCAAGGACGACGACGGCATCTGGCGCATTCCGGTCGAGGCGCTTCTGGCCGTCGGGCTGCACCCGGGACGCTCGGTGCCGGATGAGCAGCCGGCCAGGGTCGAACGAGCTGCCGATCCGGTGGCCGCTCGCCCGGACCGTCCCGCGCCCGGACCGGAGATGGTGACCATCCCGCGTGACCGCTGGGATGACGTCCGCATCCGGCTCGCGCGGGCCGAGGCCGAGGCTGCGGAGCGCGCGCTGGCCCTGGCCGACGCGCGACTCGCACTTCGCGCCCTGACCGCCGGTCCGAGCCGGGCCCCAGGTGCGGCGGCTTCCACGGGTGCTGAGCCAGGTTCCCCGCAGGTGTCGTCGCCGCAGTCGTCAGGTTCGTCCGGTCCGATCGCCCTCGGGGGCTCCGACCAGTCGGTGGCATCGACGGATCCGGGGCCCACACGTGCGCCCGAGGCCGCGTCCGACCTGTTCAGCGTGCGAAGCCAGGCGGCCCGGTCCGGAGCCTACGTCGCCATTCCGGCACCGCCGCTGAAGAAGCGGCGCTGGTGGCAGTCATTCTGACCCGGACGCCGGCCGCACCCACGCCCCGCACCGCCGCCTCCGCCCCCGGGCATCGGGTGTGGGAGCGCCGTCCTCTCCCGCTGATGGCGCGTGGGTACCTTGGGACATGTCCCTGTGACGATGTCCCTGTGACACAGCGAGAGAGTCCCCTCAGCCGCAGGCTCGGTCCACGAGGGTGGCGAAGAGTTGGCCCAGGTCCCACCCGGCGGCAGCGACGGCCTGTGGGAGCAAGGAGGTCTCCGTACAGCCGGGCGCGACGTTGACCTCGAGGAAGGTGACGTTGCCGTCCGGCGTGACGATGAGGTCGGCGCGGGAGAGATGCCGCAGGCCCAGCACGCGATGGGCGGCCAGCGCCACCTCGGCGCAACGGGCCGCGACCTGCGGGCTCAGCCGGGCCGGGACGTGGAACTCCGTCGTCCCCGCGGTGTAGCGGCAGGCGTAGTCGTACAGGTCGGAGTCGGGGATGATCTCCACGGCTGGTAGCGCCACGAGCACGCCAGCCGGATCCTCGGCCACGCAGACCGCGACCTCGGTGCCGGACACGTGTGCTTCGAGCATCGCCGTGTCTCCGTAGGAGAAGCACGCCACCATCGCGGAGGGCAGGTCTGCGGCGTCGCGCACCAGGCTGGCTCCCAGGGCGGAGCCCCCCCGGGTGGGTTTGACCACGAGTGGCAGTCCCACGTGCTCGACGACGGCATCGAGAACGGCGGCCGCCCCGAGGTCGCGGAACATCGGGTGGGGCAGGGCCACCGCCGGGGCGACCGGGACGCCCGCCTGGGACACCAGTCGCCGCGCGATCATCTTGTCGAACGACAGTCGACACGCGTCCGGGGTCGAGCCGACGTAGGGCATCCCGGTGCCGTGCAGGACGTCGCGAAGCGAGCCGTCCTCCCCGGTGGCGCCGTGCAGCAGGGGGATGACGCAGTCCGGGCGGGTGGCCGCCAGCGCGGGCAGCAGGTTCTGGTCGACGTCGCGGACGGACACGTCGTGGCCGAGTTCGCGAAGTGCCTCCGCCACCCGGCGTCCGGACCGGATGGAGACGTCACGCTCGTGGGAGAGGCCGCCGGCGAGGATGCAGATCGAGTGGGTCATTGACCTATCCCATTCCTCTCGATGACCTAGGCCAGGTCGGGTGCAGGTGTGGACATGGCGGCCTCATCCCCGGACCGCCGTGGACGTCCAGGGCCGGGGCGGCCGAACGTGTCGATCAGGGCCAGCTCGTCGTCGATCACGTTTCCCAGGCGCCGGACGCCCTCGGTGATCCGTCCCGGGGTCGGGTAGCAGTAGCTCAGTCGCAGGGACCGGCGATTCGCCTCCTGGGCCTGCTCCCCCATGAAGAACCCGGTTCCTGGCACGTAGGCGACCAGCGCCGCCACGGCACGGGGCAGCATGGCCCGGGCATCCAGTCCCTCGGGAAGGGTCACCCAGGAGTAGAAGCCCCCGGCGGGACGGGTCCAGCGGGTGCCGGGCGGCATGTGATCGGCGAGGGCGTCGAGCAGCGCGTCGCGGCGCTCCCGGTAGAGCGCACGGAAGGTGTTGATCTGGTCCATCCAGGGGTTCGTTGCCAAGTACTCCGAGACCGTGAGCTGGGAGTAGTTGGAGGGGCACAGGACCGCTGCCTCCGCTGCCAGGACCAGCTTCTCCCGGACCCCGTGGGGGGCCACGGCCCAGCCCACCCGCAGCCCCGACGCGATGGTCTTGGAGAACGACCCCAGGTAGACCACTCCCACCGGGTCGTCGGCCCGCATGGCGCGTGGGACGGTCCCGTCGAACCCGAGCAGCCCGTACGGGTCGTCCTCGAGCACCAGCACGCCGTGACGCCGGGCGACGTCGAGCACCTGGTGGCGTCGTCGCGGTCCCTGGGTCAGTCCGGCGGGGTTGTGGAAGGACGGGATCGTGTAGAGCAGCTTGACCCGACCGCCGTCGGCCCGGACCTGCTCGATGGCCTGGGCGAGTGCGTCGGGGGACAGTCCCTCGTCATCCATCGCGACGTGCACGACACGGCACTCGTAGGACCGGAACACGCCGAGCGCCCCCACATAGGACGGCGACTCGACGAGCACGACGTCCCCGGGGTCGCAGAACGTGCGCACCACCAGGTCCAGGGCCATCTGCGATCCGGTGGTCACGACGATGTCGTCGGGATGGGCGGTGATCCCCACCGGGGCCATCACGTCGAGGATCTGCTCGCGCAGGGTCTCGTCACCCTGGCCGGACCCGTACTGCAGGGCGGTCGCGCCCCGCTGGCGGATGAGGCGGGCGATGGTCTCGCTGACCGCATCGAGGTCCAGGGCGGACACGAAGGGCATCCCGCCGGCCAGGGACACGACCTCCGGTCGGCTGGCCACGGCGAACAGGGACCGGATCTCGGAGGCGGCCAGACCGTGCGCCCGGTTCGCATAGCTGGTGAACCAGGGGTCGAGACGCGTGCCACCCGTCATGCCCCTAGGATGCCCGACGGGGAAGGAGGTGGGCGGATGCGCGCCGCACGGTGGCTCGGGCTCGGCCTGCTCACGCTCCTGGCCGGTGCGGCGCTGGGATTCGCCGCCTCGCTGCTTCGGCCCCGTCGCTATGCCGAGATCCCCTCGCCCGTTCGTGATTGAGGGTCCTTAGCACCCCGATAGAACGTCGGCGCCCTGCCATGGTGATCGCATGGTCTACATTGGGCGGGCGCGTGTGGACGCGTGGGGAGGAGTCATCGTGCGTCCTGCTGCCAAGTTCCTCGTGGGGCTGCTGACCGTGGTCCTGACGGCCTCGACCGGTGGACTGCCGGCCGGGGCGGCAACCGTCCAGGCAACCCCCACCCTCACCTGCTCGTACTCGCCCAACCCGGCGACCACGATGATGGACACACAGGTCACCGGAAAGGTCACGTGCGTGCACTCCGGTGGCCTTGCGGTGACCTACAAGCTGGTGCCGTACAGGGTTGCGGTCTACGGGCCCTTCAACGGCAAGATGACGAAGTTCGACTCCAAGACGGGGACCTTCGCCTACCTCCCCGGCTACTATCCCGTCGATCCTGAGACCGGCAAGCAGGAGAAGCTCCCCGAGTTCAGCGGCGAGGACGAGTTCACCGTCACCGCCACGGCCTCCGATGGCCTGAAGAAGAACGTCCGGGTCGTGGTCGACATCCAGGCCCCCGCGAAGGCCTGCAGCAAGACGTTCACCGCCAAGACCTCGACGTTGTTCAACGATCCGTCGGGCAGCGCGTCCAAGCAGTACAAGATGCTCAAGTACCTCATCTCGATGATCGAGTGCACGCCCACGGTCAACCCGGATGGCTCGCAGGCGACCATCAAGTTCAGCTTCTACTCGTTGTCCTACGCACCGATCCAGGCAGCCCTGGCCGCGGCAGCCAAGCGGGGCGTCGCGGTGCAGGCGCTGACCAACAGCCACGCGGACAAGTACCCGGCCTGGAAGTCGCTGGTCAAGAAGATCGGCTCCAACTCGAAGGCCAAGAGCTTCGCCGCGACCTGCTGGCAGGGCTGCCTGCTCCCGCGGACGCCGCCCGCCGCGGGTGCGCCGACGGCGTGGTACAGCGCCCAGGCGTCCAGCCTCACCAGCCGCAAGGTGACCTTCCGGGACCGGTCCATCGCCGGCGCGGCCAAGATCGTGAAGTGGCAGTGGAGCTTCGGTGACGGCCACCACGCGACGGGCAAGGGCCCGCACGTGCACACGTACAGGAAGTACGGCACCTACTCCACCTCGTTGAAGGTGACCGACGAGGCAGGCAAGACCCACACCATGCGTGGATCGAAGACGCTGCCCGACGACCTCGAGCCGGAGTACCCGTCCCTGCACTCCAAGGTCTACCTGTTCTCCACTGTGGGCACGGGGTCGCACTCCCGGCAGTGGGTCGCGGCGTACAGCTCGGGCAACCCGACCTACCAGCAGTCCCGCAAGGGCTTCAACAACCTGAACGTGGCAGTCGGGGACAAGAAGCTGTACACGATCCTGGATTCCTACTACAAGGACCTGGTCAAGGGCTCGCAGGGCCGGTTGCTGACGAGGAACTACTTCCACACCGACTACACGCCGGGCAACTCCGCCACCGGTGCCCGACCCACGACCATCCACTTCGGACCCCAGGCGAGCGGGGATATCAACCGCGACATCCTGAAGTCCATCCAGTGCCGGTACAAGGTCAACGGCGTCTGGAAGCGCACCGACGTTCGCCTGTCGATGTACGTCCTGACTCGCAAGGGGGTCGCCTCGGACCTCTGGAAGCTGGCCATGCAGAAGGGCTGCAACGTCGAGATCGTCTACACGCAGACCAGCCAGCGGCTCAAGGGTGCCAACGGCAAGTGGCTGAAGAACAAGGACGGCAAGACGATGGGCTACGGGGCCGCCGACTGCCTGGCGACTCCGGCCACCAAGGTCGTGTACGTCAAGAAGAACGGCCGCAAGGTCCGCAAGGTCGTGAAGAACTCGCTGAACGGCCCCAACGGCTTGTGCAGTGGCGGCACCCTCAAGGGCCACGTGCCCGTGACGTCCAACGGCATCTGGGTGAACCGCAAGAGCCCCTACGGCGGCGGTCGCCTGATCGTGCGGATGTCCTGCCCCGTGGCGCCGAAGTACGACCCGGTGACCAAGGTGTGGTCGGTCCGGTGCATCCGCAACGACATCTTCACCCACCACAAGGTGCTCATGGTCAACGGGTACATCCGCGGCAAGGCGCAGAAGTATGTGATGACGGGATCGGCGAACTGGTCGACGCCAGGTCTGCGCTCCTCTGACGAGATCATCACCGAGATCAAGTCCGCCAATGCCCTGTACGACCAGTACCGCGGCAACTACAACTACATGAAGAAGGTCGTCACCAAGAACAGCAAGAAGCGCAAGGGCAGCTCGGTGTCGAAGGTCTACGCCCTGGACATCACGGGTGGCCAGCAGCTCGACGTTCGGGGGATGACTGACGAGCAGTTGGGGCTGTCCGGCTGAGCCGCCCACGCGGTTCCCACGACCAGGAGGCGGTGGCCGATGCCACCGCCTCCTGGCACGTCCGGAGTCGTCGAGGCCGACTGCGCACGCAGGTCCGACGTCGGATGTCGTGGAATCCCAGGCCGTGCAGGGTGGTGTGTCGTCCGTCGGGTCGCAGCGGGCGGTCGTGCCGCCGGCTCCCGTCAGTCCTGCGGCGGCGGGGCGAAGAAGCGGATCAGCGCCGCGGTGATCGCCTTCGCGGTGGCGTCGCGGCCACTCGGATCGCCCAGTCGGGCGGCGTCGTCGGCGTTGGTCAGGTAACCCAGGTCCAGGTGGACGCAGGGCATGCGCGTCAGGCGCAGCAGATCCCAGGTCTTCGGCTGGGCGCAGCACGCCCGGGCGGGCGTGCGCACGCTGATCTCGTCGAGGAGCAGCTCGGCCAGGGCCCGGCCCGCCACCGAGCTGGTGCGGCCGCTATCGGTGCCGAAGTAGAAGGCGGCCACTCCACTGGCCTGCGGGTTGTCGTGCGCGTCGCAGTGCAGCGAGACCACGACATCGGCACCCACGTCATTGGCGATGGCGGCCCGTGCCCCCTCGTCGAACGACGTGTGGCCAACGCGCGCTGGGCCGGTCACGAGCACCGTGGTCCCCAGGGCGGCCAGCCGACCCTCGACCCGCGCTGCGATGTCGGAGGCAATGTCCTCCTCGGTCAGGCCCATCGCCCGATGACCCCGGCTGATCCGGTCCGGTCCCGCGTCGATGAGGACGACCTTGTGGGTGACGCCGGTACGCAGCACATCGAACGCCTGCTGCTCGCGCAGTTGCGTGGAGGCACCGCCGCTGACGGTGCGAGCGAGCCGGGCAAGCGCCCGGAACGTCTCCGGTCCCGCGGTGCCGTCCGTGACCAGCCCGGTGTTGAGCTGGAACTCGCGGACCGCGTGGTCGGTGTTGCGTCCGAAGATGCCGTCGGGACGCCCCGGGGAGAACCCCAGGCCAGCGAGCCGCTCCTGCAGGGTGAGCACGTCGTCGCCGACGACCGGATGCCCGGGCAGGTAGGCCAGGACGCGGTCGCCCAGGCGCCAGCGGGCCTCCTCCAGGCGGCGGAAGGTCTGCGGGCCCACGATCCCGTCGATGGCGATGCCGCGCTCCTGTTGGAAGTGCCGCACCGCCCGGTCGACGCTCTCGTCGAACTCGTCCCCGTGTCCATCGGCCAGCAGGCCCAGGCGCGCCAGCCGCGCACGGATCTCGGCGACCGCTGAACCGGTATCGCCCCGCCGGGAGGCAGGGGGCGAGGGGGCGAGCGTGCGGGTGGACATGGCGCGGATCAGAGGAACTCGGCCAGGTCCTTGAGCAGGGCCGCCTTGGGCTTGGCACCGATGATCTGCTTGACGACGCGGCCCCCCTGGAACACGTTCAGGGTCGGGATCGACACGATCCCGTACTCGGCGGCGGTGCGCGGGTTCTCGTCGACGTTGAGCTTGGCGATCTGCAGCGAGGCGCTGTGGGTGGCGTCGATCTCCTCGAGGATCGGGGCGATCATGCGGCACGGGCCGCACCAGACCGCCCAGTAGTCCACGAGGACCGGCTTGTCCGAGCGGAGGACGTCCTGGGCGAACGTGGCGTCGGTGACGGTCTTGAGGGCCATCGGAACTCCTTGTCGGTGGAACTGCAATGGTACCGGGGTCAGGCAGTGGCAACGAGCGCGTGGGTTCGCGCCGCGAGGAAGCGCTCGGCATCCAGGGCCGAGGCGCACCCGCTGCCCGCCGCGGTGATCGCCTGGCGGTAGGTGTGGTCCACGAGGTCCCCCGCAGCGAAGACCCCGGGCAGCACCTGTCCCTGGGACAGGACCTGGGTCCCGCGACCTTCCACGAGGACATAGCCGGCCGGGTCGGTGTCCAGCTGGCCACGGACGAGCTCGCTGCGCGGGTCGTGGCCGATGGCGATGAACAGCCCGGTGACGGCAAGCTCGCGCTCCTGACCCGTGTGGACATCGGCCAGCGTCACCCCGGACAGCTTGCCCTGCCCGTGGATGGCGGTCACGGTGCTGTCCCAGGCGAATCGCAGCTTGGGGTGGGACAGCGCGCGCTCGGCCATGATCCGGCTGGCCCGCAGCGTGTCCCGGCGGTGGATGATCGTGACGGTGTCGGCGAACTTCGTCAGGAACAGCGCCTCCTCGATCGCGGAGTCCCCCCCGCCGACCACGGCGATGTCCTGGCCCCGGAAGAAGAAGCCGTCGCAGGTGGCGCACCATGACACCCCGTGCCCGGACAGCCGCTTCTCGTCTGCCAGGCCGAGCTCGCGGTACCCCGACCCCATGGCCAGGATCACCGCGTGGCTGCGGTGCTCCCGGCCGTCGCTGTCGACCACGACCTTCACGTCGCCCTCGAGTCGGATCTCGGTCGCGTCGTCGGTGACCAGCTCGGCGCCGAACCTCTCCGCCTGGGCCCGCAGGTTGTCCATGAGGTCCGGTCCCATGATCCCCTGGGGGAACCCGGGGAAGTTCTCGACCTCGGTGGTGTTCATCAGGGCGCCGCCCGCGGTGACTGCCCCCTCGAGAACCAACGGGCGCAGCGAGGCCCGCGCCGCATAGATGGCAGCGGTGTAACCGGCCGGGCCGGAGCCCACGATGATCAGGTCACGCACGTCGTCCACGTCGACACTCCTGTGTTGTTCGGTCACCAGCCCAACATCCTAGGCGGGCGGTGGGATTCCCCGAGGCAACGGCGGAGGCCGCCTCAGCTGCTGGTGATGCGAACCTCGCGGACGCCGCCGCGCCAGCCGCCGTCGACCTGCGGCAGCCCGTTCATCCAGATGAGCACGTACCGTGCTGACGGCGGGTTCGGACCCTTGAGGGTGACCTTCTCGCCGGCCTCGGTGGCCTGGGCCATGAGGTCGAAGTCCTTCGGGCTGGTGCCCTCCTCGTTGCTGGTCAGGACCTGCAGGTCCGTGCCGTTGCCGACGAGGTCGAGGCTCACCCGGCCGATGCTGCGGGGGGCGCCGAGGTCCAGGAGGAGCCCCACGCCCGGCTTGTCGAGGCTCTTGTTGTAGTACGTGACAGTCCGCCAGGCGGTCTCGGCGTCACCGTCGTAGGCCAGCGGGACCCGGGCCGCGTTCTCCTCGCCGTTGCCCAGCGGGTCGAAGTCGCGACCCGCTGCGACGCGGTACGTCACCACCTTGGGTCGGGCCGAGGCCGACTTGGAGGGCTTGGCGGACTGGGAGGTGGCTGACGGGGCCGGGGCGGCCGCCGGCTCGCCGCCGCCGATGAGCTTGGACCCGGCCCACCCCAGCAGCAGCACGACCACCAGCACCCCCAGCACGGCAGCCAGGACGCGCGGCAGCCGGGCGGGTCGCTGCGGGTCCTTCCCGGGGCGGGGGGGCCGCGCGCCGGTCAGGTCGGTGAGCGCGGCGCCGAGCACCTCGCGCACCTGCACCGCCGAGGTCAGGACCGGACGCCCCCGGGGCGGGACCACGGTGATGACCGTCCGGGCGCAGATGTCGTCGAGGGACTCGGGGACATCTGCGAGGATCCGGCTGGGCGGCGGTGTGTGCCCGCCGACCTCCGGGGCCGCGGGGATGCCGTCGACCGAGCTGCCGGGCCACCGCCCGGTCAAGCACGCGTACAGGATGGACCCGATGCCGTGGATGTCTGCGGCGACTGGGTCACCCCCGGCGATGGGCTCGATCCCGGCGATGACGGCGTCGATGCCCAGCCCGGTGACCCGAACCTCGCCGTCACTGCCGACCAGCACGTTCGAGGGGCGGATACGACCATGGGCGATGCCGGCCGCATGGGCCGACTCGATGCCTCGGGCCAGCTCGAAGGCGATGCGCCCGGCCTCCTCGGGGAGCATCGGCTCGGTGAGGTGGTCACGCAGGACCTCGCCGTCCACCCACTCGGACACGACGACGAGCTCACCCGGGGTGCGGAACACGTCGAGGACGTGGACGACCCTGCGGTCACCGATCAGCGCGGCCGTTCGGGTCGCGGTCTCCACGTCGGCGGCCGCCTCGTGGTCGAGGGGGACCAGCCACAGGGCCACCTCGCGGTGCAGGGTCCCGTCGGTCGCTCGCCACACCTGGCAGCCGTGCCGCTCCTCGACGAGGTCGCCCAGCGTGAACCGACCGACCTGCCTCGTCGACTCCGTGCTGGTCCGGCCCTGGTTGCTCACGGGTCGATGCTAAGCCACACGTGCGCGCCGCGGGCCCCGCTGCCCCGGTGTCGCCGGTCGTGGTGCCGTTCGGGCCGGGCCGGGTCCGCCGGACGGGTTCGGATCGTCAAGGGGGCGCCCCTGCGGACCGACGCGCAGTGCATGGTGGAGCACCGTGCACGGGTCGACGACGACCGGGGGGGCATCGTCCTGGGATGGCTGCTGCGCCTGACCGTCGGGCTGCTGCTGATGGGCGTGCTCTCCTTCGACGTGTTCTCCCTGGCATACACCAACGTGACCACGCTCGACGATGCCGGGATCGTGGCGACGACGGGGGCGCAGGCGCTGCTCGAGCACCCGCGTGACCTGAGGGCCGCTCGGCGGGAGTCCCTGGACGAGGCGTCGGAGCGCGGCGTGGAGATGCGTTCCAGCGACTGGTGGGTCAACGACGACGGCATCGTGCACGTCACGGTCAGCCGGGACGCGGAGTCCCTGGTCCTGCACTACGTCCCCCAGCTGCGCAAGTACCTGACGGTTCATGCCGTGGGGACGGCGGCCAGCAACTGACCAGCCTGTCCCAGGCTGTCCCACGTCCACCCGACCAGGTGACCGGGGTCAGCGTCCCATGGGTCCCGGGCCGGTGGGACGCGGGTCCGAGCGGGTCAGCGTCCCAGGCGCCTGCGGACCATGCCCAGGGCAGCGCCGACCTCCTGGATCCGCAGGGCCCGCGCCGCGACCAGGAACGCGAGGAGCCCGGCCAGCCCCGCGACAGCCATCGCGAGCACCTGGCGCCACAGGCTCTCCCAGGCCCCGCCCAGCACGGAGTCCACCGCGAGCAGGGCCCCCCACGTCACCGCCGTGCCGACCAGCCCGGCCAACAGGCTGCGGGCCACAGCCACCCAGGTCCGGCGGGTGTGCATGCCGCCCAGCCGGCGACCCAGGACCGGCCACGCGACGACCATCATGATCCAGTAGGTCAGTCCGAAGGCCAGGCCTATCGCCGGCACCTTGTACTGGGTCGGGGCCACCTCGAACAGGAGGATGCTCAGCGCGACGTTGACCGTGTTGAGCACCAGGGACAGGTAGAAGGGGGTCCTCGTGTCCTCCAGGGAGTACCAGCCCCGCAGCAGGATGAAGTAGATCGAGAACGGCACGAGTCCCAGGAGCATGCCGATGACGGTGTAGCCGATCTGGTAGGCCGCCGGTCGGCCAGCGGCCCCGTACCCGAACAGCAGCGACGACAACAGGGGGGCCAGTGGCAGCAGCACTGCAGTGATCGGCACCACGAGGGCGGTCACGGTCCGGGTCGTGTCAGTGAGGCTGCGGCTGACGGCCGGGAGGTCACGGGCGTGCGCCAGCCGACTCAGGCCCGGCAGGAGGGCGGTGACCAGCGAGACCGTCACGATCGAGTGCGGCAGGAAGAAGATCAGGTAGGCCTTCTGATAGGTCGTGATGCCCGACGCGGGCAGCCCCTCCTGTGCTGCCAGCACGTTGGCCGTGGTTGCCAGCCGGCTGTGCACGATGAAGGACACCTGGTTGGCGGCCAGCAGGCCCAGCGTCCAGAGGGCCAGGCCGCCGGTCTTGGACAGCCCCCAGCCGCGCCAGTCGAAGCGTGGGCGCCAGCGGTACCCGCTCGCCCGGAGGTACGGCACGAGGATCAGGGCCTGTGCGGCCACGGCCACCGTGGAGCCGATGCCCACCCAGGCGGCCTGCCCGGGCGTCAGCGTCCCGCCGTCCACAGCGGCCGGTCCCGCGACGTACAGGAAGGACAGGAACACCGCGATCGCCACGATGTTGTTGGCGATCGGGGCGAACATGGGCGGCCCGAACCGGCCCCGGGCGTTGAGCACCTGGGACAGCAGCGTGAACAGGCCGTAGAAGAAGACCTGGGGCAGGCACAGCCGGGCGAACGTGACCGCCAGCGAGAGCTGGGCCTGGTCGTAGTCCGGTGAGGCGTAGATCCGCGTCAGCAGCGGGGCGAGCAGCAGGGCCACCCCGGTCAGGACGACCAGGATCACCCCGGTGAGGGTGATCAGCCGGTCGGCGAAGCCGGCACCACCATCGGAGTCGTCCTTCATGCGCCGGACCAGCTGCGGCACGAACACGGCGTTCATGGCCCCGCCGACGGTCAGGACGTAGACCGTGTTCGGGATCGTGTTTCCCAGGGTGAAGATGTCCGCGACGATCCCCAGCCCGAGGGCGGCGGTCATCGCCATGTCCCGGACGATGCCGGTCACCCGGCTGATGATCGTCCCGGTCGCCATCAGGGCGCCCTTGGCGATCAGGTCGCCCTGCCGGGGTGCCGCGACGGACTGGCCCGGGTCGCCCGAGGAGTCCGGGTCGGGTGCGCCGGAGGGGTCGTCGCCGTCGGGAAGGAACTCCTCAGCCACGCTCCCCCCCGTCTGCCGGGGCCGGCGAACCGGCGGGATCCTTGCCCTGGGGTGTGGCGCTGTCCTGGGCCGGTTCGCCCCGTCGCCGGCGGGCCCTGCGGAACCGGCGCACCCCGTGGACGCCGACCGCGATCACCAGGACGGCCAAGGAGGCGCGCACCAGGATCCGTGCCGCGTTCGCGTACGCCGACGAGCGCACGATCAGGGTGGCGGACTCGCCGAACGAGTCCCCCTCCCGGGTGACCAGCCGAATGGTCACGGGAATCCGGCCGCCGGCGGTGACCTCGGCCGGGACCTCGACGGACGTGCGTCGGCCGGGTGCGACGTCGAAGGGCTCCACCGGTCCGGCGTGGAACACCTGGGGCGGGGTGGCGGTGAACGTCAACCCCACCCGCACCCCGACCGATCCGGCGTTCTCCACCGTGATCGGGATGGTCCCCGCCGCCCCGGAGACGGTGATGGACCCGCTGGAGACCACGGTGACCGAGGACAGCGCCTGGTCGACCTGCTCGTTGATGGTCCGGCGCAGCGCCTCCCGCTGGGTGTCCCGGGTCCGGAACCATCCGGACAGCAGCCGGGTCGGGGCCGTGGGAGCCGCCGCGGGCAGGGCGCCCGGCTCGGTCAGGATCGCGGCATACTGCGCGATCCCCCGGTACTGGTCGCGGGCGGCCCGGACGGTCGCAGCCGGCAGCTGGGCCTCCTGCTGGGCGGTCCCGTAGGCGGTGTGCGTGCGCGGAACGGTGCTCGGCTCACGCTGGAGGGCGGCCGGGAGGGTGACCGGGACGATCCACGGGGTCGAGTCGACGACCTGGAGCACTGCCTCGGCGGCCGCCGCCGACGGAGCCCAGTCCTGCTGCGGGGAGGCGACCAGCAGCCGCTGGGTGGAGGGCAGCTGCTGGACGGTGGCCAGGGTCTCGGCAAGCAGCCGCTGGCGCAGGGCGGTGACCTCCGCGGGGCTGGTCGCGGGCATCGCGAGGGCCTGGGACATGCCGGTGTCCGTCAGCAGCAGGGGTAGGTCGCCGTCCCCGGTGGGCCAGGTCACGGATCCGCTCGGGGTGAAGAACGAGGCCGCCGTGGGGGGCACGGCCCAGTCGGCCAGTACCGCTGGTGCCACGTCCGCGGCGGCGAGGGTCTGCAGGGTCACGTCGTCGGCGTTGCCTCCCGGCAGCACGGCTACCGTGCTGGGAAGCGCCCGGCCCAGGATCCGCTGGGTGGCGGCGTCGACCGCGGCCCGCTGGGCGAGCACCTCGTCGAGCACCCGACCACGTCGGGCGGCGACGGCGTCGGGCATCGCGTAGAGCGTTGCCGTCGCCGATGCCTGCGGTGCGGTCAGCGCCGTGGTGACCTGGGCCAGCCAGGTCCGCACCTCCGAGGCACGGGTACCGTCCGCGGTGGTCCCCCTGCTGCGGACCAGGTAGCCGTCGGACATGGCGTCCGCCGCGTCGAGCACCTGGGGGTCGACCAGCCACGTGAACGAGCCCGGGTGCTTCGCGCCGGCGGACACCAGCGTCGACAGCCGGCCCGCCGGGGACATGTCCACCGCCATGTCCTCGGTCAGCAGGACCCCCTCGGCATCCCGGTCCGGGGTCGCCGACAGCGGCCACAGCGTCGTCAGCAGCAGCGGCGCAGATGCCGTGTCCTCGGGCCACCAGGGCAGGAACGTCCGGTCGATGTCCTGGCGCACGACCCCCGTGCCCGAGTCGCCGACCGCCTCGGCGCCCGTGACGTAGGCCCCTGCCGCCCCCAGTCCCAGGGTGGAGACCGGGGAGCGCAGCTCGAAGGGGACGCTCTGCCCGGGGGCGAGATCGGTGGCGACGGACGTGAGGGTGTCGGGGACCCGAAGACCCTCACGGGCCGGGTCACCGGCCAGGACCTGCGGGATCTCGGCCCGGATCAGCGGCGTCGGGGAGACCCGCAGCGACACCGACACGTCCGTGACCGACAGATCGGAGGTGTTGGTCACGGTTCCGGACACGACGAGCACGTCGTCGGGTCCGGGGATGGCCGGGGCGAATCCGGCGATCCGTACGGACAGGTCGCCGCGCCCGACGGCGTCGCGGACCGCGACCGGCCCGGCGGCAGGGCCGGCATGGGCCGACGTGGGGACGAGCAGCAGCACCGGGAGGAGGGAGACCGCCATGGACGCACAGAGCGCGACGAGGCGCGGTGTGCGCCCGGGCAGGCGCCGTCGGGTCACGTGGTCGCGTCCCTCACTTCACACCGGGCACGATCTGGGCCACCTTCTCGACGAGTCGACGCTCGTCACCGTACGCCAGCCGTCGCACAACCTGGTCGAAGGGGATCCACTCGACCGCCTCGACTTCGATGTCCTCGTCGGAGAGCTCCCCGCCGATGGCCTCGATCACGTAGTGGTGCACGGTCTTGTGGATCCGCTTGTCCTCCACCACGAACCAGAAGTCGATGATGCCCAGCGGTGCCACGATCCGGCCCACGAGGCCGGTCTCCTCGAAGACCTCCCGCAGGGCGGCCTGCTCCGGCGTCTCGCCGGGCTCCACATGGCCCTTCGGCAGGCTCCACAGCAGTCGGGAGCGTCGGTCGTGGCGGGCGATCAGCGCCACGGCTGCGGGGGTCGCGCTCAGGTCGAGCACCACGCCGCCGGCCGAGGTCTCCTCCACCTTGGGCAGGCGCCGCGCCCGCAGGCCGGGTGCGCGCACCTTGCGGCCGCTGCGTCCCGACGCGATCAGGGTCCCGGGGGTGGGGAGGATCCGGGGACGCTGGGCAGGCTCGGCTGCCACCTCCTCGGGGCGCCGGGGGGCGGGGGGCTTGGTGGGGCGGGGCAGGGACGCCGGGGTCGGGTGGTGCGGGCCGGCCGGGTCGCCGGGGATGGACTGCTGCGACGCGGCCGGCATGGGATCGGCGACCTGGGGTAGTCGGACCAGGGATGGTGGTGCCGCGTCCTGGGCAGGGGCCGCCGGACCGGGCTCCGGGAGAGCCGGGTGCTCACCGGCCTGGTGGGGGTGGCGCAGCTCGGCGGGGGTGGGCATGGTGAACCGGCGCTCGTCGTGCCGTGGTGGTGGCACGGCGTTCGACGGAGTGGCCATGCTGGCAGGATAGCGGCCACGTAGGCTATCGGCCCGTGCCTGCCGTTCCACCACGCCCTGCTTTGGCCGCGGTCAGCCAGATGGCGATCGACGACCTGCTGGCATCGACACCCGAGCTCGTCGACCTCGCCGAGCGGCTCACGCGTGCCGGCCACGAGGTCGCCCTCGTCGGCGGCTCCGTCCGCGACGCCATCCGCCAGGGCCGTCCGGGTGACCTCGACCTGGCCACGTCCGCCCGTCCGGAGCAGGTGCTGGACACCCTGGCGGGCTGGGCGGACGCCACCTGGGACGTCGGCATCGCCTTCGGCACGGTCGGGGCGCGCCGGGGCGGCGCCGAGTTCGAGATCACGACCTACCGCTCCGACGCCTACGACCGGCAGACCCGCAAGCCCGAGGTGACGTACGGCCGGACGCTGGAGGAGGACCTCCTGCGCCGGGACTTCACGATCAACGCGATGGCCGTGCGCCTGCCCGTGGGGATCTTCCTCGACCCCTTCGACGGGCTGACGGACCTGGCGACCCGGACGCTGCGGACCCCGGCGACCCCGGAGGAGTCGTTCGCCGACGACCCGCTGCGGATGATGCGCGCGGCGCGGTTCGTCTCCCAGCTCGGGGTGCAGGTGGCTCCGGAGGTTGCCGCCGCGATGCAGCAGATGGCTGGGCGGCTCTCCCGGGTGTCGGCCGAGCGGGTCCGCGACGAGCTGTCCAAGCTGCTGCTGGCCGAGCGCCCCCGTGAGGGCCTGGAGCTCATGGTCGGAAGCGGGTTGGCAGATGTCGTGCTGCCCGAGCTGCCAGCCCTGCGACTGGAGATCGACGAGCACCATCGGCACAAGGACGTCTACGAGCACTCGCTGACGGTGCTGGACCAGGCCATCGACCTGGAGACGTCCCATGAGCCGGCCATCGGCCCCGACCTGGTGCTGCGGCTGGCCGCCCTCCTGCACGACATCGGCAAGCCACGGACCCGCAGGTTCGAGGGCGGAGGCCGGGTCTCGTTCCACCACCACGAGGTGGTGGGCGCGAAGATGACCCGCAGACGGCTCACCGCGCTGCGCTTCCCGAGGTCCGTCGTCGAGGACGTGACCGAGCTCGTCGAGCTGCACCTGAGGTTCCACGGCTACTCGGGCGGGGAGTGGACCGACTCGGCGGTGCGCCGCTATGTGCGCGACGCGGGGGACCAGCTGGTCCGGCTGCACAAGCTCACCCGGGCGGACTGCACCACGCGCAACGCGCGCAAGGCCGCCGCCCTGCGCCGGACCTACGACGCCCTCGAGGGCCGGATCGATCGCCTGGCTGCGGCCGAGGAGCTGGCGGCCATCCGCCCGGACCTGGATGGCAACGAGATCATGGCGATCCTCGGCATCGGCCCCGGCCGGGACGTGGGCCGCGCCTACGCCTGGCTGCTCGAGCGCCGCCTGGACGAGGGCCCCCTGGACCGGCAGCGGGCCGAGGCAGAGCTGAGGGCGTGGTGGGCGGCCACCGGCGGCGCCGGGTGAACCCTCGGGAGCTGGTGACGGCGCGGCTGGTGCTGACCCCCCTCACCCTCGCGCACGCCGGCGCCGTGCTCTCCGGGACCCGGGGTGCCGACTGGTCCCCCGGGTACCCGACGACCGGTGACCGGGTCGTCGCAGGCCTGCTCGTGGCGGGGCACGGTGCGGGGGAGCCGGACCAGCCCGGGCCGTGGGGCCCGTGGCTGCTGCGCCTGCGCGGCGTCGACCTGGTGGTCGGGGGCGCGGGCTTCCACGGCCCACCCCAGCACGGGACCGTCGAGATCGGCTACGGGATCGCCGCCGAGCACCGTCGGCTCGGCCTGGCCCGGGAGGCGGTCGCGGCCCTGCTCCGGCTGGCTGCGGACGAGGGGGTGGTGCGGGTCGTGGCCCACGTCGATGTCGGCAACGAGCCCAGTGCCCGTCTGCTCGCCGCGCTGGGATTCACCGCGGTCCCCGGATCCGGCGACCCCCGCGATCCCATCGCCCCCGCCCCGGGGCAGCTGCGGTGGGAGTGGCGGGCCTGACCCCGCCGGCGTGCCGCACCTGCGGGTCCCCGGCCCGCCCCGCGGCCTGGGGTTGAATGGGTCAACTCCACGGAAGGACCCCGATGTCAGGCACCCTGCTCCTCCAGCAGCGGCGCCTGACTGCCCGGCGCGGGGCCTCGCTGCCCCACATGGTCGGCCTGGACGGGCTGCGGGCGGTGGCGGTGTTGGCCGTCGTGCTCTATCACGCGGGCGTTGCCGCGCTGCCCGGCGGGTTCCTCGGGGTCGACGTGTTCTTCGTGCTCTCGGGGTTCCTGATCACCGCGCTGCTGCTGGTCGAGGTCGAGCGCTCCGGTCGGGTGAGCATGCGCCAGTTCTACGTGCGTCGTGCCCGCCGGCTGCTGCCAGCGCTGCTGGCCGTCCTGGCCGTGACCGCGGTCCTGGTGGCGACCATCGCCTACGACGTCGCGGCCTCGTTCCGCCGGGACCTCCCCGGAGCGGTGCTGTACGTCGCGAACTGGTCGAACATCCTGACCGAGACGTCGTACTTCGAGTTCATCGGCCGGCCCCCCATGCTCAAGCACCTCTGGTCGTTGGCCGTCGAGGAGCAGTTCTACCTGGTCTGGCCGGCTGTCCTGGTGGTCCTGCACCGGTGGCGCGGCCCGAGCATGGTCGGTCGGGTCGCCCTGGGCGGTGCCCTGGTCTCGTCGCTGCTGATGGCCTCCTGGTCGGTGCTCGGCGGCATGCCCACCGGCCAGGATCCCAGCCGGCTCTACTTCGGCACGGACACGCACGCGATGGGTGTCCTGGTGGGCGCGGCGCTGGCGGTCGTCTGGCGGCCGGGCCGGACCGCGCCGGTGCTGCGCCCGGGTGCCCGTCGCCTGGTCTCCGGTGCCGGGGTCCTGGGGCTGGTGGGCCTGGCCTGGTGCTTCCACGTCGCGGGTGAGTACTCGACCTTCCTGTACCGCGGCGGGTTCCTGCTCGTCGCGGGACTGGCCGCCCTGGTGGTCGCCGCCGCATCGCACCGGGGCGTGGGGTTCGGCCGCTGGCTGGGCATGCGCCCGATGCGCTGGGTCGGCGAGCGGTCCTACGGGATCTACCTGTGGCACTGGCCGCTGTTCCTGGTCACCCGGCCCGGGGTCGACATGCCGTTGACCGGAGCGCCGGCGCTGGCGCTGCGCCTGGTCCTGCTGGGACTGGTGGCGCAGGCGAGCTACCGCTACATCGAGATGCCGGTCAGGCGGGGTGCCCTGGCCCGGGTGTGGCGCCGGCTGCGCGACGGTGACGTGGGCCGACCCGCGGGCTGGACACTGGTCGCGGCCGGGGTGGTCACGGTGCTGGCCCTGGTCACCGGCTACCGGGTGTGGACCGCACCAGCCGCGGTCGCCGTGCAGGCGTCCGACGAGCTGCCTGCCGAGGCGCGCCTGGCCCCGGCCGCCGCCTTCGCCGCGGACCTGGCGGCCGGCGACGTGCGCTACCTCAAGGCGTTGCGGATCGGCGGGGACTGGGCGGCCCGCGAGGACGCCCGGCTGGTGGCCGAGGCACGCGACCGGCGCACCCGCGCCACTGCCTTCGGGGACTCGGTCCTGCTGGGAGCCTCCCCCGCCCTCGAGGAGCGCACCTTCCGGCTGGACCTGCACGCGCGGGTTGCCCAGCAGGCTGGTGCAGTCGTCGAGCAGGTGGCCCACCGGATGTCCACGGGTGGCCGGCCCG
The DNA here is from genome assembly GCA_039812125.1 of Candidatus Nanopelagicales bacterium. Taxonomy (GTDB): domain Bacteria; phylum Actinomycetota; class Actinomycetes; order S36-B12; family CAIYMF01; genus Prado023. The sequence goes on along the minus strand of JBDHZV010000007.1, from coordinate 16,227 downwards.
ACGTGGTGATCGTGCACGTGGGCAACAACGGCATCATCACCGAGAAGCAGCTGCGGTCGATGCTCAAGGACCTGCTCAGTGTCCGCCGGGTGGTGCTGGTCAATGTCCGCGTGCCCCGGCCGTGGATGGCGCCGAACAACCGGCTGTTCGCGGCCGTTGCCCCGGACTACCCCAACACCCGCCTGGTCGATTGGGCCGCGCTGTCCGACGGCCACGAGGACTACGTGGTGCGCGACGGGGTCCACCTGACCTGGAAGGGGGCGCGGGCCTACACGCGGGCGATCGCCGAGGCGGCCGGGGTCGAGAGCTGACAGGACTGGGTTGAGGCGGAGTCCGGGCGCACCCCCCGGGATTTGGCTGGCGGTGCGGGGCGCCCCTAGAATCTGGGATGTCTCCCGGTCGCGGGGGTCACGCGCGAGTGGCGGAATAGGCAGACGCGCACGGTTCAGGTCCGTGTGCCCGTAAGGGCGTGGGGGTTCAACTCCCCCCTCGCGCACCCAAGCCCCAGGTCGACGACCTGGGGCTTCGCCATTGGTGCGCAATCCCGACGAAGTCGGGCGTGCGCGAACGGGTCCGCCGCTCAGTCGGAGCGCACTGCGAGCCTGTCGAGCAAGGACAGGTCGCGCACATCGACCGCGCGCAGCTCGTAGCCCGTGTGGAAGTGGCGCTGGCCGTCCGCCGTGTAGCAGGGCACGGTCCGGTCCCCGAGCCGACCGGTGGTGAACCACTCGCGCCTGAAGCACCACCACGATCCGTCCGGTGCCTGTTGGCGGGCGTCGCCGGACGGATCGAGGTGCAACGGGTGCACGTCGACGCACCAGTCGCCAGGTGCGTGCATCTCGAACCTCGTCGGCCGCTCGTCGAGCGTCTCGCGGTACCCCAGTGCCTGAAGGGCGGCGATGACCTCGCCCTCGCGGCTGGCGTCGACGTCGATGTCCACGTCCTGGTGGTCGCGGGTCTGATGGCCGGCGAGGGCGTCGATGCCCCATCCGCCCTCCAGCCAGTGCGGGCACCCCGTGGCCTCGAGGGCGTCCACGACCCGGAGCACCTCCTCCAGCGGCATGAGGCGTCCCACCGGGCCAGCATCGACCGCTCGTGGTCTCGTCGCAAGAGTGTCGCCGGCAGATGCCGGGCCCCCCTCCGGAGCGCTCCGACGGGGGGCCCGGGGTCGTTCGGATCAGGCGGTGAGGATCTCGTCGAGCTCCTCCTCGCGGGTGTCCGTGCTCAGGCCGCGCCACAGCAGCGCCGCGACCACGGCGCCGACCAGGGGTGCCACGATGAACAGCCACACCTGGCTCAGGGCGGTTCCGCCCTCGAACAGGGCGGGGCCGAACGACCGGGCGGGGTTGACCGACGTGCCGTCCAGCGGGATGCCGACCAGGTGGACCGCCGTCAGCGTCAGGCCGATCGCCAGCCCGGCGAACCCGGGGGCGGCGACCTTCTCGGTGACCAGCAGGATCACGAGGACGAACGCCGCGGTGAGCAGGACCTCCAGGACGAACGCGCCCGCCATGGTGATCGAGCCGTTGTCGTAGGAGTTCGTGCCGAGGCCGCCGGTCTGGTCGGTGACGCCGAAGGACGAGACGAACAGCTTGAGGACGGCGCCGCCGAGGATCGCTCCGGCGAACTGGGCCACGACGTAGCCGGCGGCTTCCGCGGCCGGGATCCGCTTTGCCAGGAGCGCACCGAGCGTGACCGCCGGGTTGACGTGGGTGCCGGAGATCGGTCCGAAGGCGTAGGCCAGCGCCAGCACGACGAGGCCGAAGGCAAGCGCGACGCCGACGACGCCGCTGCCGGGGCCGTTCTTGTCCACGCCCAGCGCGCCGCCGATGCCGGACACGGCCGAGCCAACGGCGAGGAAGACGAGCAGGAAGGTGCCGACGAACTCGGCGAGGTACTTGCGGTACATGGGTGGGTCACCCCGTTCGGGTCTTCGGGGCGCTGCCCCGGTGCCAGTGGTGGCCCGAAGGGTACAGAACGAACGTTTCGCCCGCAGGGATTCTCGTGTCACATCGACGGGACCGGGCGATGCCGGGGCCAGGAGATGCCGGGTGCCCGCGGTGCCAGCGGAGCTGAGGCCACGCAGACGACGAACGGGCGGGGCGGCATGATCGCCGCCCCGCCCGTCAGGTCGAGGGTCTGTCAGTACCAGCCGACGCTCTGCGAGTGCGCCCACGCGTTGCCCGGGTTGCCGTAGCGGCCCTTGATGTAGTTCAGGCCCCAGGCGATCTGGGTTGCCGGGTTGGTCCGCCAGTCGGAGGCCACGGTGCCCATCTTGGAGCCGGGCAGGGCCTGCGGGATGCCGTAGGCACCGCTGGACCGGTTCGCGGCCCGGTGGTTCCAGCCGGACTCGCGCTGCCAGAGCCGATCCAGCGCCGAGCACTGGGAGGCCGACCAGCCCCGGTCTGCACACATCTTCATCCCGAGGGCCCGGTTCTGGGCGGGGGTGCCGCCCTTGAGGGCAGCGCGCGCCGCAGCGCGGGCCGCGGCCCTGGCCTTGGCCTTGCGCGCTGCCTCCCGCTTGGCCTTCGCGGCGGCCGCCTTGCGCTTGCGCTCCTTCTCGTCGGCCTCGGCGCGCGCCAGCACGTCGGCATGGCTGTCGGCGGACCTGGCGGCGTTGGTGGCCTGCTCGGACTCCCAGCTGGCGGGCAGGACGGCGGCGGTGGCGGTGCTCGCCGAGTCCGCGCCGAGGGCGCCGGACAGTGCCGGACCTGCGGCGATGGCGCCAGCGGCGACGACCATGGCCAGGCCGGCGGTGACCCGGGTGCGCGTGAACATCCTGTGCTCTCCCTGCTGTTGACTGATCGGCGTGTACCCGACGCGTCGGCGCGGCTAACCGATCGTGAGCGATGTCACAGCAGCGTCGACGCGATCAGGCCCCGCCCGGGATCGCCGGACGGGGCCTGTGGGTCGTGCAGGTCAGACGTGCAGCCCGAGCTCCGCGGCCTCCTCGGCCAGCTCCTCCCGGACGTCCGGGTGCGCGGCCTGGTGGATGAGGTTGTGCGCCTGCTCGTCCTGGGAGCGGCCCCAGATCTCGGCCAGGCCGTTCTCGGTGACCACGGCGGTGTGCTGGATCGAGGTCACCGGCTCGTCGAGCAGGGGCACGATCGTGGACACGTCCGCCTTCGGGTGCCACGAGCGCAGGGCGATGAACGCCTGCCCGCCGACCGCGTGCAGCGCACCGACGATGAAGTCGGTCTGTCCGCCGATGCCCGAGTAGATCCGGGCCTTGATGCGCGAGGCGTTGGCCTGGGCGAACAGGTCCACCTGCAGCGCGGAGTTGACCGAGGTCATCAGCGGCTGCTGGGCGATCAGGCCGGGGTCGTTGGTCGACTCGGTGCGGACCATGCGCACCCGCGGGTTGCCGTCGACCCAGTCGTAGAGCTCCTGGGAGCCGAACAGGAAGGACGCGGCCAGCGGGGCGTCCGGGTTCAGCGCGCCGGCCCGGTCCAGGGCGAGCACGCCGTCGGAGAACATCTCGGTCCAGAACCGCAGGCCGCGCCGACCCTGCAGGGCGTTGAGCACCGCGTCGGGGACCGCGCCGATGCCCATCTGCAGCGTCGATCCGTCCTGGATCCGCGCGGCGATCCGGTCGCCGATGAGGCGCGAGGTGTCGTCCAGGGCGCCCGGCTTGGCGCTGAACACCGGCTCCTCGGCCTCGAAGAGCACGTCGACCGAGGACAGCGGCACGATGGCGTCGCCGTAGGTGAAGGGCATCCTGGGGTTGACCTGGGCGATCACCTTGCCGCCGCGGGCGCGGCAGGCCTCGATCGCGGCGGGCATGACGTTGACCTCGATGCCCAGGGAGACCACCCCGTGGTGCGGGGTGGACGTATGGATGAGCACCACGTCCGGGACCATCGCCTTGTGGAACAGTGCCGGGACCAGGCTCAGCCGGCACGGCACGTAGCGCAGCCGCGGGTTGCCGCGCATGCCGGCGCCGACGAAGGGCGTCTCGGGGGTGATGCCCTCGCGGGTGGGCAGGCCCTTCTGCGGGTTGAGGGCCCACAGCCGCCACTCCGGGATGTTCTCGTCGAAGATCTTCAGGGCGGTGTAGGGGTGGGCGAAGTTGCCGGACACGACCACCCGCGGGTTCGGTGGGAGGGCCTGCAGCAGCGCTCCGAGCTCCTGGGCATCGACCTGGATCGTCATGGGCGCCATTCTCGCATCGGGCCATCACCGGACCCCGGGACCGAAGGGCCCCGCGGCACGTCGCCGTAGGTCCTCGGGGTCGCGCTGTTGGACCCTCGGGGAGCCGCTGCCACCGGGTGGCCCGGGCGTGTCGCTTGCACGCCGGGGCGCCGTCCCCTATGGTTCTCGATGTATCGCGCTGATACATCGATCTGCTGATACATCGATCTGGAGAGTCCCTCGCGAGGAAGGTACTGCGCATGGCAGCCAATCGCCGCAGCGGCGTCCTCGAGTTCGCGATCCTCGGACTGCTCCACGACGCCCCGATGCATGGCTACGAGCTGCGCAAGCGCCTCAACGGGGTGCTGGGGACGTTCCGCGCGATCTCGTACGGCTCGCTCTACCCGGCGCTGAAGGACCTGCTCGACCATGGCCTGATCGCCGAGGCCGGCGAGGCCGACGCCAGCGCACCGGTGCTGTCCGGCCGGCGGGCGAAGATCGTCTACGAGCTCACCGCCGAGGGCAAGGACCGGTTCGCCGAGCTCGTCTCGCGCACCGGCCCGGAGTCCTGGGAGGACGAGGCGTTCGGCGTGCACCTCGCGTTCTTCGGCAGGACCCCTGCCGAGGTGCGCATGCGCATCCTGGAGGGCCGGCGCAGCCGGATGGAGGAGCGCCTGAGCAACCTGCACGCGTCCATGGCGCGCAGCAGGGAGCGCATCGACAGCTACACCCTGGCCCTGCACCGCCATGGCCTGGAGGGCGTCGAGCGTGAGGTCCGATGGCTCAGCGAGCTGATCGAGAACGAGAACAACGAACGGCGCGGCGGGTCCACCGACGTGTCCGACATCCCAACCGGAGATACCGGGGCCGGGCCGCGTCGCCCGCGAACCCGCGGGTGAGAAAGGAACGACAGATGGGTGCCATTCGTGTGGCCATCGTGGGCGTGGGCAACTGCGCCTCCTCCCTCGTGCAGGGAGTGGAGTACTACAAGGACGCGGACGTCGACGACCGCGTGCCGGGCCTCATGCACGTGCAGTTCGGCGACTACCACGTCCGTGACATCGAGTTCGTCGCGGCCTTCGACGTGGACGCCAAGAAGGTGGGCCAGGACCTCTCGCACGCGATCTTCGCAAGCGAGAACAACACGATCAAGATCTCGGACGTGCCCCCGACGGGGGTGACCGTGTCGCGCGGGCACACCCTGGACGGTCTGGGCAAGTACTACCGCGAGATGGTCACCGAGTCCGACGAGGAGCCGGTGGACGTCGTGCAGGTGCTGCGCGACACCCAGGCCGACGTGCTGGTCTGCTACCTGCCGGTGGGTTCCGAGGCGGCTGCCAAGTACTACGCCCAGTGCGCCATCGATGCGAGGGTCGCCTTCGTCAACGCGCTGCCGGTCTTCATCGCCGGGACCCCTGAGTGGGCCAAGAAGTTCGAGGACGCCGGGGTGCCGATCGTCGGTGACGACATCAAGAGCCAGGTGGGCGCCACCATCACCCACCGCGTGCTGACCAAGCTGTTCGAGGACCGCGGCGTCACCGTCGACCGGACCTACCAGCTCAACGTCGGCGGCAACATGGACTTCATGAACATGCTCGAGCGGGAGCGCCTGGAGTCCAAGAAGATCTCGAAGACCCAGTCGGTCACCTCGCAGATGAGCCGCGACATCGGTGCGCGCAACGTGCACATCGGCCCGTCGGACTACGTCGCCTGGCTGGACGACCGCAAGTGGGCGTTCATCCGCCTGGAGGGTCGGGCCTTCGGTGACGTGCCGCTGACCCTGGAGTACAAGCTCGAGGTCTGGGACTCCCCGAACTCGGCCGGCGTGATCATCGACGCACTGCGTGCTGCCAAGATCGCCAAGGACCGCGGCATCGGCGGGCCGATCCTGAGCGCGTCGAGCTACTTCATGAAGTCCCCGCCGGAGCAGTACACCGACGAGGTGTGCCGCGAGAAGGTCGAGCAGTTCATCCGCGGCGAGGTCGAGCGCTGACCTGCGCGGACGCGCACCGCACGTCGAGGGGTCCCGGGTCCGCCCGGGACCCCTCCGTCGTGCGTGGGCGGTGGACGGCCCCGTGGCGGCCGGGGCATGCTGCGGGGCATGGACCCCCGTCCCGGTGACCCGCCCGGGGCTGTCGGGACCGGCAGCCCCGGACCCGGGCGGTCCCGACGGCGCGGGATGGGTGATCGGTGGCCGGTGCTGGCCACCCGGGACTCCCGGCTGCTGCTGGCCACCCGGCTGGCCGGGCAGGCGTCCGACGGGCTGCTGCAGGCCGCGCTGGGGTCCTACGTCCTGTTCTCCCCGCAGCGCCAGGCCAGCCCCGGGCAGGTCGCAGGCACGTTCGCGATCCTGTTGCTGCCCTACAGCCTCGTCGGCCCCTTCGCCGGGGTGTTCCTGGACCGGTGGAGCCGCGTCCGGGTGCTCGTCGTGGCCAACCTGGCCCGGGCCGTGGTCATCCTGGGGGTGGCCGCCCTCGTCTTCGGCCAGCGGGACGGCCTGGACCTGGGCGTCACCGTGCTGGTCGCGATGGGGCTGGGCCGGCTCGTGCTGGCCGGGCTGTCAGCCGGCCTGCCGAGGGTGGTGGCGCCCGCGCACCTGGTGACCGCCAACGCCGTGTTCCCCACCGCCGGGACGGTGGCCGGAGCCGCGGCTACCGTCGTGGGGCTCGCCCTGACCCCGCGACTGGGCCCGGACGCCCCCGCCCAGCTGGTCGTCGGCGTGTCCGCAGGACTCGTCGTGGCCGCGGTGATCGCCGCCCGGATCCCCACGGCCCGGCTCGGTCCGGACCCGGGGGACCCGGGGTGGGCGCGCTCGCTGACCGCCGATGCGGCGGCCGTGGCCCGCGGGATGGTCCAGGGGCTGCAGCACCTGCACCACCGGCCGCGGGCGCGCCGGGCGATGGCGGTGGTGGTGGCCCACCGGGTCGCGTTCGGGGCCCTGCTGGTCGACACCCTGCTCGTCGTACGGCACACCCTCAACAGTCCCGACCAGGCCGAGGCCGCGCTGGGCGACTTCGCGATCGCCGCCGCAGGAGCATCCCTGGGCAGCTTCGCGGCCGCGTTCGCCGCGCCCCGGATGAGCCGGCGGCTCGGCCTGGACCGGTGGGCGGCCGTCACGCTGGGGGTCGCCGCCGCCGCGGTGCCCCCGGCGTTCGCCAGCCTGGCGCTGGCCGCCCTGGCCGCGGGGTCCCTGGCGATGGGCTTCGCCGGGCAGACCGTCAAGATCGCCGGGGACACCTGGCTGCAGCGTGACGTCGACGACGAGTTCCGTGGCCGGGTGTTCTCGGTCTACGACGTCGTGCTCAACGTCGGCCTGGTGCTCGGGATCTGCCTTGCCGCCCAGCTGGCCCCCGCCTCGGGCATCGCCCCGGTCCTGTGGCTGTCGGCCAGCGTCCTCATGCTCGCCACAGCCCTGTGGATCCTGCGGCCGGTTGTGGCGCGTGACTAAGATCGAGTCGGGATCCGGTGTCCCGCGGACCGCAGGCCCCTCGGGGGCGTCCGGCCGCACCAGTCGCGCGCGGCGGAAGGGAGGTGGCCCGTGGGCCTGCTCGACTCGTTCGAGAAGAAGCTGGACCGCCTGGTCAACGGCGCCTTCGCCAAGGCGTTCAAGTCCGAGGTGCAGCCGGTCGAGATCGCGGCCGGGCTGCAGCGCGAGCTCGATGACCGCGCGACGGTGGTCAGTCGCGCCCGCACCGTCGTGCCCAACATCTTCGTCGTGGAGCTCTCGCCCCACGACTACGCGCGCCTGTCGGACTTCGAGGTCACTGTGAACGAGGAGCTGGCCGTGCTGGTGCGTGAGTACGCCCAGCAGCAGCGCTACAGCTTCGTCGGTGCGGCCGAGGTGACCCTGGCCGGCAATCCGGAGCTCGGCACCGGGGTCTTCCGGATCCGTTCGGAGGTCCGGCCGGGCCCGGAGGCCGCCCCGGTGCGCTCCGGGGACGTGAGCGGGCAGCCCCACCTCGAGGCCGACGGCCTGCGCTACGGGCTGCAGGCGGTCACCCGGCTCGGTCGCGGCACCGATGTCGACATCCGCATCGACGACCCCGGCGTCTCGCGCCACCACGCCGAGATCGTCCTGGGCACCGACGTCACGATCCGCGACCTCGGCTCGACCAACGGCACCCTCGTGGACGGCCGGATGATCTCCTCGGTGGTGCTGCGCGACGGCGCCCGGATCCAGCTGGGGACCACGACCCTGACGTACCGGGCCAGGTGAGGGCATGTCCGAGCTCGCCCTGACGCTGCTGCGGTTCGGATTCCTCATCGCCCTCTGGCTGGGTGTCCTGGCCATCGTCCTGGTGCTGCGTCGCGACCTGGCGGCCCCCCGCGAGGCCCGGCCGCAGCCGGCCCGGCAGTCCTCGGGCCTGCCCGCCCCCTCCGCCCCGCCGGTCCCCCCGCAGCCCAAGCCGCGCGCCGGGGCCCGGGGCTCCAACGTGGCCCGAAAGCTCACCGTCATCGAGGGGGAGCTGGCCGGGACGGTCGTGCCGCTGGGGACCTCGCCCATCACGGTCGGTCGGGCCGCTGACTCCACCCTGGTCCTGGTCGACGACTACGCGTCGAGCCGGCACGCGCGGTTCTTCCCCTCGGACGGGCAGTGGATCGTCGAGGACCTCGGATCGACGAACGGCACGTGGATCGACCGGACCCGGATCACCGGGCCCACCGTGCTGCGGGTCGGCGCCAAGGTGCGCGTCGGCCGCACGACCCTGCAGCTGCAGCGGTAGGCGCGGCCATGACGCTGCACCTGCGCTACGCCGCCAAGTCCGATGTCGGGATGGTCCGCAAGGACAACGAGGACTCCGGCTTCGCCGGGCGCACGCTGCTGGCGGTGGCCGACGGCATGGGGGGGCACGCGGCCGGTGAGCTGGCCAGCTCGACGGCCATCGCCACGCTGGCCGAGCTGGACTCCGAGGAGCTCACCGGCGAGGACGTGCTCTCCGCCCTGGACGACGCGATCGTGACCTCCGCCGAGCGGATCGCCCAGTTCGTGCAGGCCGACCCCTCCCGCGCCGGGATGGGGACCACCGTGACAGCCATGGCCTGGCGGGGCGGCCGGATCGCGGTCATCCACGTCGGCGACTCCCGGGCGTACCTGCTGCGCGACGGCGAGCTCAGCCAGATCACCCGTGACCACACGTACGTGCAGTCCCTGGTCGACGCCGGGCGCATCACCGCGGAGGAGGCCCGCCGCCACCCCAAGCGCAACCTCATGCTGCGGGCGATCGACGGCAACCAGATCCCCGAGCGGGACCTGTCCATCCGGGAGGCGCAGGCCGGTGACCGGTACCTGCTGTGCAGCGACGGGCTGTGCGGGGTCGTCGAGGACGACGCCATCGCGCAGGTCCTGCGCGACGTGCCCGACCTCACGGCGGCCGTCACCGCGCTGGTCGACCTGGCCCTCGAGGCCGGGGCCCCGGACAACGTCACCGCGGTCGTGGCCGACGTCATCGACACCGACGACGCGGCCGTCCTGGACGCCGGGCTGGCGACCCCGGTCGTGGTCGGGGCCGCCGGCGAGAAGCGCAACCGCGCGGCCCTCCCCGGGCTGCGGTTCCCGGACGACGTCGGGCTGGACCCGGACTCCACCGACCCGGAGGCCCCCATCGTGGGACCCGCCGTGGTCGGCGGCCTGGTCGCCCGTGGCGGGGACCGCACCCCGCCCCCGGCCGGGCGGGATGCCGGCGGCCAGTCCGAGCCGGACGGCACCGCCGGCGCCGGTCCCGCCGGCACCATCGGGGAGGCCATCGACTCCGGGCAGCTCCCGGTCGGCGGCGCACCGGAGTCGGCGCCCTCGGTGGTCGGCACCGCCACGGTGGAGCCGACGGCCGACCCGGGAGCGGTCGGCGTCACGGCGCCGGCGCCCGAGCCGGAGTCGGCCTCGCCCGTGCGGCGCCACTGGCGCGGGCTGGCAGTGGCCGCCGTCGTGCTGACGGGGCTGCTCATCGGGCTGGTCGGATTCCTGTGGTGGCTCGGATCGCAGTGGTTCGTGGGCGTCGAGGGGGGCTACGTCGCCATCTTCCGGGGCGTCCCCCAGCAGGTCGTGGGCCTGGACGCCTCGACCGTGGAGTCCCGCACGGCGCTGCAGGTCGACACCCTGCCCTACATCGACCAGCAACAGCTCCAGCAGACCATCGAGGCGCCCACCCTGGCCGAGGCGGAGCGGATCGTGGCCGACCTCGAGGCGCACGCCGCGCAGTGCGCCGCTGACCCGGCCCCGCTGGGCTGCCCGGGCAGCCTCGAGCGGGCCCAGTCGCTGGCCGAGGCCGAGCCGACGGCATCGGCCTCGCCGTCGCCGGGGGCGAGCTGATGGCGTCGGCGGTGATCACCGGGCCCGGCGATCAGGTGGCCGCCTCGGGACAGCCCACCCGGCGCAACACCGAGCTCGCACTTCTCGCACTGATCTGGGCCATGGGGGCCCTCGGCGGGTTCCTCGCCAGCGAGGGAGCCGCCTCGCAACTGCTGCCCGAGCTGGGCAAGGTGGTGGCCATCGAGGGCGTGAGCCTGGTGGCGCTGCACGTCGCCGTGCGCCGGCTGGCGCCGTACGCCGACCCGGTCCTGGTCCCGGTGGCTGCGGCACTCAACGTGCTGGGCATCTCCATGATCTTCCGGCTGGACATCGCGAAGGCGCAGCGGGCCATCGCCCAGGACAACCCGGTGCCCTCGCCGCAGTCCTTGCAGCAGGCGATCTGGATGGCCCTGGGCATCATCGCCTGCGTGCTGGTGCTCGTGGTCGTGCGCGACCACCGCAACCTGCGCCGCTTCACCTACGTGTTCGGCCTGCTCGGCATCGTCCTGCTGCTGCTGCCGCTGGTGCCCGGGCTGGGCCTGACGATCCGTGGGGCGAACCTGTGGATCCGGCTGGGTCCGTGGACGCTGCAGCCCGCCGAGCTGTCGAAGATCCTGCTGACCATCTTCTTCGCGTCCTACCTGGTCCTGACGCGGGACTCGCTGGCGCTGATCCGCCGCAAGGTCCTGGGGCTGGGGATCCCGCGTGGGCGCGACCTCGGGCCGATCATGGTCGCCTGGCTCGTGGCGATGGGGATCATGATCTTCCAGCGCGACCTGGGCACCGCCCTGATGTTCTTCGGGCTGTTCGTCGGGCTGCTCTACGTGGCCACCGGCCGCCGGTCCTGGATCGTGATCGGCTTCCTGCTCACCGCGGTCGGGGCGGTCTTCGCGTACACCGCGTTCAGCCACGTCCAGATCCGGGTCAAGGTCTGGCTCGATCCGTTCGCCTACGCCAATGCCGAGGGCTACCAGATCGTCCAGACGCTCTACGGCTTCGCCAACGGCGGGATCCTCGGCACCGGCTGGGGCCTCGGGTACCCGCAGCTGGTCCCCTTCGCCGAGAGTGACTTCATCTTCGCCGCCCTGGGCGAGGAGATCGGGATGGTCGGCGTGTTCGCGGTCGTCGTGCTGTTCGCGATCCTGGTCCAGCGCGCCCTGCGCATCGCCCATGCCAGCCGCGACCCGTTCGGCACCCTGCTGGCCACCGGCTTCGCCATCGTCATCGGCCTGCAGGCGTTCGTCGTGCTCGGCGGGGTGACCAAGCTGATCCCGCACACGGGGCTGACCACCCCGTTCATGTCCGCCGGCGGATCCGCCCTGCTGGCCAACTGGGTGATCATCGGGCTGCTGCTGCGGGTGTCCGACCACGTCCGCCGGCCCGACCCGGTGATCGTGCGCCCGGACGATGCCACCACCGAGGTGGTGAGGCTGCCATGACCCGCTCGCTGCGCCGGCTCGGCGTGGGCCTGCTCGTGCTGATGGCGGCGCTGCTGGTGCAGCTGACCCGGATCCAGGTGTTCCAGGCCCCCGAGCTCAACGCCATGCCCGGCAACCAGCGGACCCAGCTGACCGAGTACTCCCGGGAGCGGGGCCCGATCCTGGTGGACCAGGCGCCGATCGCCCGGTCCGTCGCGACCCCGGACGAGGCCCTCAAGCACCTGCGCACGTACAGCGCGGGGCGCACCTACGCCTCGGTCACCGGGTTCTACTCGATCGTGTTCGGGACCACCGGCCTGGAGCGGGCCGAGAACGAGATCCTGTCCGGCGAGGATCCGCGCATGTGGGTCGATCGGATGCAGCAGCTGTTCGCCGGCCGTCAGGTGCGTGGCGGGTCGGTGACCACCACCCTGGACCCGGATGCCCAGGCGGCGGCGTACAAGGGGATCTCCGGCAAGACCGGCTCGGTCGTGGCCATCGAGCCCAGCACCGGACGCATCCTGGCGCAGGTGCAGAGCCCCTCGTTCGACCCCAACAAGCTCAGCTCGCACAGCTCCAAGCAGATCAACGAGTACTACACCGCGCTCGAGGACGACCCGGACAAGCCGCTGCTGAACCGCCCGATCGCCAAGACCAACCCGCCCGGTTCCACGTTCAAGGTGGTCACCGCCGCGGCCGCACTGGAGTCGGGCCGGTTCACCCCCGACAGCGTGATCCCCGGCCCGCAGTTCTACACGCTGCCCGGCACGAACGTGAAGCTGCCGAACTGGACCGGCAAGGAGTGCGGTCCGGACGGCAAGGTCACGCTGCGCGAGGCGCTGGCGATCTCGTGCAACACGGCCTTCGCCTGGCTGGGCAACCAGCTCGGTGCCGACGCGCTGCGCGACCAGGCCGAGAAGTTCGGCTTCGAGGAGTCCTTCGAGACCCCGCTGCGGGTGGCGACGTCGCGGTTCCCCGACGACCCCGACGCCGCCCAGACCGCGATGTCGGCGATCGGGCAGTTCGACGTGCGCTCCACCACCATGCAGATGGCCATGGTGGCGGCGTCCGTGGCCAACCAGGGGCTGACGATGCGCCCGGGCCTGGTGCAGCAGACCACCGCGCCGGACCTGACCGTGCTGGACGAGTTCCGCCCCCGGGAGTTCACCCGCGCGATGAGCGCGGCGAACGCCGCACAGCTGACGGACATGATGGTGGGCGTGGTCAACAACGGGACCGGGTCCAACGGCGGGATCCCCGGGGTGCTGGTGGCCGGCAAGACCGGCACCGCCCAGACCGCGAAGGACCGTCCCTCCATCGCCTGGTACGTCTCGTTCGCCCCGGCGCTGAACCCCGAGGTCGCGGTCGCGGTCGCAGTCGAGGATGCCGGCACCAACGAGGTCAGCGGCAACCAGCTGGCGGCCCCCATCGCCAGGGCCGTCATGGAGGCGGTGCTGAACAACTAGCAGCTGGCCCCGCCCCACTGCCGCCTGCAGGGCGGCTGGGTTGCGCCGGGCTAGATTGGGCCCATCCCGCGGCCGGGTCGGCGGCGGGGCACGAGGAGGAACGATGGTCGACGGCATCCGCCGCCTGGGCGACCGCTACCAGGTCGGCGAGCTCCTGGGCCGCGGGGGGATGGCCGAGGTCCACGAGGGTCGCGACCTGCGACTGGGCCGCCGGGTGGCGATCAAGATCCTCAAGCCGGAGCTCGCGCGCGACCCGATGTTCCTGGCCCGGTTCCGCCGGGAGGCGCAGAGCGCGGCCGCGCTGAACCATCCCCACGTGGTCGCGGTGTACGACACCGGCGAGGACGTGCTCGACGAGGGCGGCCCCACCAGGGTGGTCGTGCCGTTCATCGTCATGGAGCTCGTGGAGGGCATCACCCTCAAGGAGCTGGTCCACTCGGGCAACCGGCTGGTGCCCGAGCGGGCCCTGGAGATCACCTCCGGGATCCTGTCCGCCCTGGACTACAGCCACCGGCACGGGATCATCCACCGCGACATCAAGCCCGGCAACGTGATGCTCACCACGACGGGCGTGGTCAAGGTGATGGACTTCGGCATCGCCCGGGCCACCTCGGACTCCGGCCAGACCAGCACCAACGCCTCCACCATCATGGGGACCGCCGCGTACCTGTCGCCCGAGCAGGCCCAGGGCCGCACGGTCGACGCGCGCAGCGACCTGTACTCCACGGGCGTCGTGCTCTTCGAACTGCTGACCCGGCGCCCGCCGTTCCTGGCCGACGCACCGGTCGCCGTGGCGTTCGCCCACGTGAACGAGCCGCCGCCGGCGCCGAGCTCGGTCGACCCGACCGTGCCCCCGACCCTGGACCCGCTCGTGCTCAAGGCGCTGGCGAAGGACCCGGCACAGCGGTTCCAGACGGCGGCGGAGTTCCGGGCGGATGTGGAGCGCGCCATCGCCGGGGTGCCGGTCACCGCGGTGATCCCGCCGACCATCCCGCGCGCCGCCGGGGCCGACAGCCAGGCCACCACCGTGATGGGAGGGGTCGACCCGAACGCCACGATGGCTATGGCGGGGGCGACGGCCGCCACCGGCGCGATGTCCTCGGTGCTGCCCGGCGGCAGCGCCGCCACCGGGACCTCGGAGCAGCCGGCCGTGCCGCGGTCCGGGGGCGTGCTGCGCGGCCTGGGTGTCGCCGCCCTCGTCGTGGTCCTCGTCGGGGGGATCGCGCTGCTGGCGATGTCCCTGCTCAGGCCCACGGCCACCATGGTGGACGTCCCGCGCGTGGACGGCATGACCCTCTCCCAGGCCGGAACCGCGCTCAGCGACGTGGGACTGGGCCTCGGGCGGGAGGACTACGAGCCGTCGGACCGGCCGGCCGACACCATCATCCGGCAGTCGCCGGCCGCGGGGGACCGGGTCGCCGAGGGCAGCACCGTCGACGTCGTCGTCTCCTCGGGCAAGGAGCAGGTGCCCGTCCCCGACCTGGAGGACTACCGCTCGGTCGATGACGCCAGGACTGCCCTCGAGGCGTCCTCCCTGACCCTGGGGAAGGTCCGGGAGGTCGACTCCGAGGAGCCGGAGGGCACGGTCCTGAAGCAGGAGCCGGCCGCGTACGAGCAGGTCGACAAGGGTTCCGCGGTCGACATCTGGGTGTCCAACGCCCGGGTCGAGGTGCCGGACGTCCGCGGCAAGACGGAGTCGCAGGCCCGCAGCGCCCTGTTCGACAAGGGCTTCGAGGTCGAGTTCGGCCCTGCGGTGGAGTCGACGAGCGTGGCTCCGGGACGGGTGCTCTCGCAGGACCCGAAGGGCGGCACGACGGCCAAGAAGGGGTCGCTGGTGACCCTGGTGCTGGCCAAGGAGCCCACCCCGACCCCCACGCCCACCCCGACACCCACGCCGACTCCCACCCCCACCCCGACCCCCTCGCCCAGCCCCAGCACGTCGGCCGACACCGGCGGGGGCGTCGACGGCGGGGGCGGCGGCGGGGTGGCCAACCAGGGCGTCTCCCCGACCCCGGCGCCCTGAGGGCGGTGGGCGGGACCGTTCGGGACCGGTCGGGCGGCAACCGGAGGCAGCCGCGGTCGCCGGGTGAGGGCCGGGGGGACCGGGCTACTTGAGCAGCCGGCTCATCCGGCGGTCGGCCAGCGGTCGGCCCCCCGTCTGGCAGGTCGGGCAGTACTGCAGGCTGGAGTCGGCGAAGCTGACCTCGCGCACCGTGTCGCGGCACACCGGGCAGGGCTGGCCCGCCCGGCCGTGCACCGACATCCCAGCCCGCTTCTCCGCCTTGAGCGTGGTCGGGTCCGCGGCGGAGGCGGCGGCGACCGCGGCGCCCAAGGTGGTGCGGATCGCCTCGAACAGCCGTTCCTGCGCCGCTTCGGGCAGTGTGCCGGCCGGGGCGTACGGCGACAGCCGCGCGGCGTGCAGGATCTCGTCGGAGTAGGCGTTGCCGATGCCCGCGATGCGGGACTGGTCGCGCAGCACGCCCTTGAGCTGGGCGCGGCCCGCCTGCTGCAGGACCGCGGCCAGGGCCTCCCGGTCGAAGCGCTCGTCCAGCGGGTCCGGCCCGAGCGTGGCGATCCGGGGCACGTCGGCGGGGCTGCGCACGAGGTGGACGGCCAGCCGCTTCTGGGTGCCTGCCTCGGTGATGTCCACGCCACCTGCCGGCTGGCCGTCGGCTGTCGCGAAGGAGATCCGCAGGGCCAGGGGGCCGGCCCCGCGGCCGAGCGCCGGCGGCGTGCGGGGCACCTCGTCGCGCCAGCGCACCCAGCCGCCCCGGGCCAGGTGGACCACCAGGTGCAGCGGCTCCCCGGCCGGGTCCACCAGGTCGGCCACGAGGTGCTTGCCCGCCCGGGTCCAGCCGAGCACCCGGGCCCCGCGGGTTGCGGCCACGGGCGGGTCGAAGGTCTTGAGCGCGCTGATCGCCGCCAC
>JBDHZV010000006.1:0-55340 GCA_039812125.1 Candidatus Nanopelagicales bacterium | reverse complement strand
CTGCAGCCGCGGGCGCCTTCGACGCAGGGGACGGCGTCTGCCGGTGGGGCGCCTTCGGCGTCGCGGCCGGTGCCGGGCCAGGTACGGTCGACCCGGCCACCCCGAGGCGGGCCCGCGTCACCGGACCGGCCACCCCGTCGGCCTGCGACCCGCGCCAGCCCTGGGCCCGCTGGAAGGCGGCGACGGCAGCCCTGGTCTGGTCGCCGTACACGCCGGTCGGTCCGGCGGGGATCCGGTAGCCGCGGCGGATCAGGGCACGCTGCAGCTGGACGACCGTCGCCCGGGCCATCCCGCTGCTCGCCGGGCGGGCAGCGGACAGCCACCGGCTGCGGTCGTTCTCAGCCGCCCGGGCCAGGGCCGGCGTCTCGGCCCGCAGCGAGATGTGCAGGTGGCCACGATGCGGGTCGCCCCGCTGGGGCCGGGCGGCCCACCCATAGGTGCGGCTCCAGATGGTCCCGTCGTAGATCACGTACCAGACGCGCGCGTCGCCGACCGCGGCCTCGACCACGGCGCGGGGATCGATCCCCTCGGCGGTGATGTCGATCGCGTGGACCGCGCCCGGGGTCCCGTTGCGCGGGCCGTTGCGGTGCCCCACCGGGTTGTGCTCGTTGCGGCTGCGCTCATGCGCGGAGTCACCGATGGTGCCGTCGAGCGCCCGGGAGCGCCGCGGCCACCGGGCATCGACCTCGGCGCGCAGCGCCAGCAGGGACGGGGCGACGAACCACGCCGCCGCCGAGCGGCCGGGCCGCTCGGCCACCACCGTGGCAGCACGCTCGGACGCCCCGGGCGGTGCCGCCGCGACCGCCAGCGCGGGCCCGGCGACCAGGCATGCCGCAGCGGCGGCCACGACCCAGCGCCGCGTCGGATGTGCATCCACGGACATGAGGACCTCCATGCCAGTTCCGCACGCACAGCACGGTGCGACCGGCCGCGGTGCGGAAGGGGGAAGCAGCGGCCGTCACGACACCGTGGCAGACACGGAGGAATCCCGCAATCCGTGCAGGACAACTCATGCTTAACATCTGGCACACCTGTTGCACGGAGCCGTGCGGGCCTCCGCTGCGCAGGCACCTCCCCGGGGGCGTCGGCTAGCCCGATCTAGCCCGATGGGGCGTCAGCCGTGCCCGCGAGCAGCTCGAGGTCCAGCGTCGGCGCCGGGCGCAGCCGACGGGGCAGGGCCGCCCGCAGCAGCCACCTGACCGTGAACTCCGGGGTGTCCATCGACGCCAGCACGATGCGCCCCGGTACCGGCAGCCCGAAGGGCAGCTCGACCGGGTGCCCGGGCTCGAGGACGGCGGACCCGGACAGCGCTGCCGACGCAACCACCGTCTCGTGCTCCCGCTGCTCGGTGTCCGGGTTCTTCGTCGCGTCGGCGAACACGTACCGACCGTGGTGGACGTGCTCGCGCAGCACGAGCTGCACCCGCGCTCCCGTCACGGCGAACCGCCGCCACGGGTCGACGACCAGGACCCCGGTCAGCATCGTGCCGGGCACCAGCCGGCGGCTGGACAGCTGCCCGACGTGCAGCACGGCGACACCACGGTCGCGGACCACCGGCTCGGCGCCCAGCACCTCAGCCCGGTCGGTCGCGCGGGACGCCACGGTGACCAGCGCCGTCGCCTGCGCCGGCGGGTGGCCCTGCACGTGCACGTGGGCCCGGACCCGCCACTCCACCTCGACCAGCCGTCCTGCGCCGCTGGCCAGGCACGCCGGCGGCAGGAGCAGTGAGGTGCGGACGTCGATGTCGCCGGCAGCGGCCACCGGGCCGGGGCCCGGGTGCTCGACCTGGGCCACCACCGCCTCGCCCCGGGCGGGGACGGTGATCGCTCCGCCGAACAGGTTGCCCTCGCGGTAGCGCCAGGTCTCGCGACGCACGAGCTCGACCTGTACCGCGCGCACCACGACGTCGCGGTCAGCGACACCGAGGACCCGGACCGGCACGGCCGTCCCCTCCAGCACCGGACCGGTCGGCAGCAGCAGACGCACCCGCACCGGTGCCGACGCCACGGTGATCACCACGGCACACCTCCCTGGCCCACCAGTCCCAAGGTACGCCTGGACGGCCTGCCCGACCGCGAGTGAAGCGCGTCAGGCCACCCCGACGTCCGACCCGGGGGTGGCGACCGGACCGCCCCGCAGCACGTCGACCAGGGCCAGCAGGACGACCAGATCGGCAGCGGCAAGCGCGGTCCCCACTGCCATGTAGAGCCCGCAGAGCAGGGCGCGGCCCCACTGTGCCTCTGCCAGCGCCGAATGCCGCAGCAGGACTCCGGTCCCCATCATCACCGCGACGAACGCCCAGGAGCGGGGCGCGAGGAATCCGAGCAGCGACGATCGGCCGCGGGCGTGCACCCGCCGCACCGCCCGGGCCGCATAGGGCACCAGCACCAGCCGAGCCTTCACCGCTCCCACCACCGCCCCCGCGAGCAGCACGGGCAACGCCCACGCGGTCAGGCCGCCCGGAGGGCCCGCCGACCATGCGAGTCCACCGCCACGAACCATCAGGAACCCGGCCCCCGCAGCCCAGACCGCCGCCAGTGCACCGAGGTGGATGGGGACATCCGCATGAGCCAGCGACACTCGGCGGATTCGCCCTGCCAGTCCCAGCCGCACCTGCGACCCGCCGGGCGGGGCGGGCACACGGTGCGGGGACTCAGGCATCGGGGCCAAGGGTACCCGTCGGCACGGGCCACCCCGTCCTGCCGCCGGCCCGGCCACGAGCCGTCCGGGGCTGGTAGGAACGACCTGTGACCCCTCCCCCGACGCTGACCGGTGCCGAGTACCAGCGAATGGTGTCCGGGCAGCCCTACCGCCCGGATGATCCCGAGCTGGTCGAGGCGCGGGCGCGTGCCCGCGCGCTCACCTTCGCCTTCAACCACACCCCGCCCAGCCAGCCGGACGTGCGCGACGGCCTGCTGCGCGAGCTGTTCGGCACCGTCGGCGATCACCTGGAGGTCGAGCCGACGCTGCACGTCGACTACGGGCTCAACATCCACGTCGGGGACGGGTTCTACGCGAACGCCCACTGCGTGCTGCTGGACGTCGCCGAGATCCGGATCGGCGAGCAGGTCATGCTCGCCCCCGGCGTCCAGCTGCTCACCGCCACCCATCCCGTGGACCCGGTCGAACGGGTCTCCGGGCGCGAGCTCGGGTTCCCCATCTCACTGGGCAACCGGGTGTGGCTCGGCGGCGGGGTCATCGTCAGTCCCGGGGTCACCATCGGCGACGACACCGTCGTGGGGGCCGGCGCGGTGGTCGTCCGGGACCTGCCCGCCGGGGTGGTCGCCGTGGGCAACCCGGCGCGCGTGGTGCGCGCCCTGCGACCCGGCGGATCCTGAGGGAATCCAGAGCATCGTCGAAGTTCCCTGACAGCCGGGATGGCCAGACTCGTCACCGAGCGGCCGAACAGCACCGGGCCGGCCCCGACCCGTCAGGAGGAACGATGACCCAGCCATCCGCGCGCGACCTCGCGAGGGCCCGGGCCCAGCGCGACGCCGGCCTGGCCCGGTTGTCCGGGCTGACCGTGGCAGTCGGGGTCACCGGGGCCGTCGGGGCGGCCGCACTGGCACTGGCGCTGGCGGGGGCGGCCGACACCAGCACTGCCTCCGAGGCCGCGGCCGACGCGTCCGTCGCGGCCACCGGGACCTCCGGCGGGACCGTCCCGGCCACCGCCGACGACCCGGCCTGGGCCCGCGGCTCGCATGACGACTCCGACGACGAGTCCGACGACGACGACAGCATCGCGTCGAGCGGGGCCACCTCGACGGGCACCGGCTCGTCGTCGAGCGCCAGGTCGTCGTCCGGGACCGCCGCCGGGATCCAGGCCCCCACCGCTCAGCAGCCCCATGCCACCTCCGGGGGATCCTGATGGCCACGACGATGAGCCCCGCCACCGCGGCGTGGCGAGCCCTGGGGTGCGACGTCCGTCTCGTCGTGACGGCGCCCCAGGCCCTCGGCCCCGCCCGAGCGATGCTCGAGGCCGACCTGGGGGCCCTGGACCGTGCCGCCAGCCGGTTCCGCCCCGACTCCGAGGTCTCGCGGCTGGCCGACGCGGGCGGCCGGCCGATGCCGGTCAGCCCGGTCCTGGCCGACGCCGTGGCGGTGGCCCTGGCCGGTGCCGGCATCTCCGACGGCGACCTGGACCCCACCATGGGCGCTGACCTGGCGGCCCTGGGCTACGACCGGACCTTCAGTGAGCTCGCGCCGCCGCCTCCCGCGGCGCCGGAACCCGGGGGCACCCGTGCGGCGGCTGTCCCCGGGCTGCGCGTCCACGCCACCCCCACGTGGCGGGACGTCCACCTGGATGCCCCTGCGGGCACGCTGACCGTGCCCGCAGGGGTGGTCCTGGACCTGGGCGCGACCGCCAAGGCCAGGTGCGCGGACCTGTCCGCCGAGCGGATCGCCGGACGGCTCGGGTGCGGCGTGCTGGTCAGCCTCGGCGGGGACATCGCGGTGGCCGGACCGGTCCCGCAGGGCGGCTGGATCGTGCGCGTGCAGGAGGCGACGGGCGACCCTGGGGCAGCACCCATCGGCCTGTGGACCACCGTGGCGCTGACCTCCGGCGGGCTGGCCACCTCCAGCACCGCCGCCCGGCGGTGGCGGCGCGGCGGCTCGGTGCTGCACCACATCCTGGATCCCCGCACGCACGAGCCCGCCATCAGCTCCTGGACCACGGTCAGCGTCGCCGCCGGCAGCGCCACCCTGGCCAACATCGCGAGCACCACGTCGATCATCCGGGGCCGGCGCGCCCCGGCATGGCTGTCCGGCATGCCGGTCGCAGCCCGATTGGTCGCCCCACCCCCGACTCCCGGCGGCGCGGCCGAGGTCGTCCTGGTCGGTGCCTGGCCCGTCGACGGGCAGGAGCGGTGATGGACGCCCTGCTGGCGTCCGGCGCCCTCTGGTACACCAGCCGGGCAACCGGCCTCGTGTCGCTGCTCATGCTCACCGCCGTGGTGCTGCTGGGCATCCTGGTCAACCGCGGCGGACGGCTCCCGGGGCTGCCCCGCTTCGCGGTCACCGGCCTGCACCGCAACGTGTCGCTGCTCAGCGTGGTGTTCCTGGCCGTGCACGTGCTCGCCGTGGTGGTGGACCCCTACGTGACGATCGGCTGGGCCCAGGCGGTGCTGCCCTGGGGCGCAGGCTACGAGCCGGTGTGGGTGGGCCTGGGAACCGTGGCCCTCGACCTGATCCTGGCCCTGGTCGTCACCAGCCTGATCCGGCTGCGGATGCCGGCAGGGACCTGGCGAGCGGTCCACTGGCTGGCATACGCCGCCTGGCCGATCGCCGTCGGGCACGGCCTCGGGGCGGGCACCGACCTGCGCTCCGGCTGGATGCTGTGGACCACGGTGGCGATGGCCGGCGCGGTCGGACTGGCGGCGGGCTGGCGCGCGGCCCTGGCCATGGCGGAGCTGCCCCGCGCGGAGCGGGCCGCCAGCCTGCTGCACGCCGGACGCACGCACGACGCCCCTGCCGGGGTCGCTCCCGGCTCGACACCGGCTCCCCGCCCCGGCACGGACCCCCGCTCCCGACTCACGGCAGGACGATGACATGACCGCCACCACGACCCACCCGGCGGCCGGCACAGCCCCGGCAGTCGCCCCCGGCACCGTGCGACTCGGCCATCTCGTCGGCGCCGTGGGCGGTGGCGACGACGCCGCCGCGCACCTTCGCGGCTACGGCCCGCTGCCCGGGCTGAGCGGCCGGGACCACCTGCCCGGGCTGCTCTCCGAAGCCGGCCTGACCGGGCGGGGTGGCGCCGCGTTCCCGACCGCCCGCAAGCTGGCGACCGTGGCCGCCTCACGTGGCCCGACCGTCGTCGTGGGCAACGCCTCCGAGGGTGAGCCGGCAGCCCACAAGGACGCGACGCTGCTGCGCGTGGCCCCGCACCTGGTGCTCGACGGGCTGCAGCTGGCCGCCGCGGCGGTCCACGCCCGGCGCGTGGTGCTGTACCTGCACCGGGATCCCCGGCAGGCCGAGCGGCTGGCCCGCCTGGCCGCGGACCGCCGTCGGATCGGCCTGGACCACCGCCCCGTCGAGATCGTGACCGCCCCGCACCGGTTCCTTGCCGGGGAGGAGTCCGCGCTGGCCTCCCGGGTCAGCGGCGGGCTCGCGCTGCCGCGGTTCACCCCACCCCGGGTGTTCCAGTCCGGAGTGGACGGCCGGCCCACCCTGGTGCAGAACGTGGAGACGCTGGCCCAGGTCGCGCTGGTGGCGAGGTTCGGACCGGCGTGGTTCCGGTCGGTCGGGACCGCAGCCGAACCGGGGACGATGCTGACGACCGTGCACAGCCGGTCGGGCTGGCGGGTCAGCGAGGCCGCTCTCGGCACCCCGCTGACCACGGTGCTCGGTGATCCGCTCGAGCCGGCTGGGACGACCTCGGCCATCCTCGTCGGCGGGTACCACGGTGCGTGGCTGCCGGCGGCGGCGGCCCGCGACCTGCGGCTGGCCAACGAGGACCTGCGCCCGCACGGTGCCGCCCTGGGCGCCGGCGTGCTGGCTGCCCTGCCCGCCGACCGGTGTGGCCTGGTCGAGACCGCGCGAGTCGTGCGCTACCTGGCCGGGGAGTCCGCCGGGCAGTGCGGCCCGTGCCTCAACGGGCTGCCGGCGATCGCCAACGGGCTGTCCGACCTGGCGGCGCGGCGCGCCCACCCCGGGGTCGTCGACCGGCTGTCGCACTGGTCCGGACTGGTCGAGGGACGGGGCGCCTGTCACCACCCGGACGGCACGGTCCGACTCGTGCGATCCGCCCTGGTGGCCTTCGCCGAGGAGATCGACCGCCACGAGCAGGGCCGCTGCTCGGCCACCGACCACAGCCCCCTGCTGCCCGTTCCGGCCGATGCGCCGCTGACCGACGACGACTGGAGGTGAGACCGTGCAGCTGCGCGTGAACCCCATCCTGTGCGTCGGGCACGGCGCCTGCGCCGAGCTGCTGCCCGAGCGGATCACGCTGGACGAGTGGGGGTACCCGATCGTCCATGACCGCGCGGTCCCGGCGGAGCTGCGCCGCGGGGCCGAGCGGGCGGTCGCCGCGTGCCCCGCCCTGGCGCTGCGGCTCACCCGGGAGCCGGTCCGCTGACCGCTACGCTGCGCCCATGAGCCGGCCGGACGCCCTGCCCCCGCTGCCGACCCGGCCCGACGGCAGCCCGCTGCGGGCGCTGGTCGTCGACGACGAGGCCAGCCTGGCCGACCTGCTGGGCAGCGTCCTGCGCATGGACGGCTGGGAGGTCCGCACCGCCGGCGACGGCGCCACGGCGGTCCGGGAGGCCCGCGAGTTCCGCCCGGACGTGGCCGTGCTGGACGTGATGCTGCCCGACCTCGACGGGTTCGAGGTGCTGCGGCGCATCCAGCAGGACGACCCCGACGTGTGCGTGCTGTTCCTGACCGCCCGGGACGCCGTCGAGGACCGGGTCACCGGCATCACCGCCGGTGCCGACGACTACGTGACCAAGCCGTTCAGCCTCGAGGAGCTCCTGGCCCGACTGCGCGCGCTGGTCCGCCGATCACGGATCGCCCGACCCCCGAGCACGTCCGTGCTGCAGGTCGGCGACCTCACGCTCGACGAGGAGTCCTACGAGGTCCAGCGCGGCGGCGAGCCGATCTCGCTGACCGCGACCGAGTTCGAGCTGCTGCGCTACCTGATGCGCAACGAGCGGCGGGTGCTGCGCAAGGACCAGATCCTCGACCGGGTCTGGAGCTACGACTTCGGCGGACAGGCCCACGTCGTCGAGATCTACATCTCGTACCTGCGGCGCAAGGTCGACGCAGGCCGGGAGCCCCTGATCCACACGGTGCGCGGCGTGGGCTACGTGATGCGGCCCCCCACGTGAGCAGCGGCCGCCACACCCTGCAGTACCGGCTCACCGCGGGGATCATCCTGCTGCTGGCGGCGGCCTGCGTGACGGTGGCCGTGGCGACCTTCGTCGGCCTGCGCTCCTACCTGCTCGACCAGCTCGACGCGCAGCTGGCGGGCTCGGTCCAGCGGGTCCAGGAGTACCTGGGCGAGTCCCACGACGACTCCGGTGGGGACCGGTCCGGTCCCCGGGACGACGACAGCGGCGACGTCCCGCCCGGGGACGAACCCCGACCCGTCGAACTCGGCGATGTCCCGGGCCTGTCCGCCGGCACGGTGGCGGCGCGGGTCACCCCCGGCCGGGCCCCGACCCGGGCGTACGTCATCGCCCAGGGCTGGACCCCCCTGGATGCCACCACGAGCGCAGTCGTGGCCGCAGTCCCCGCCGACGGCCAGCCGCAGACCCAGCGACTCGACGGGGAGGCCTATCGGGTCGCCGGCTTCGCCCTGCACGACGGGGACACCCTGGTCGTGGCGGTGCCCCTGGAGTCCCTGGAGCGGACCACCGCACGGCTGCTGGCCGTCGAGGGGGTCCTGTTCCTGGTCGTGATCGGGGCCGCCGGCGTGATCGGGGCCGCCTTCGTGGGCCGCTCGCTGGCCCCGCTGCGTCGGGTGGCCGCAGCCGCCACCGAGGTCGTGGAGGTGCCCCTCGGCTCCGGGACGGTCGACCTGCCGGGCCGCGTCGATGGGCTGGACCCGCAGTCGGAGGTCGGCCACGTGGCCGAGGCGCTCAACCTGCTGCTGGACCACGTCGAGACCTCGTTCGCGCAGCGGCACGCCACCGAGGAGCAGCTGCGCAGGTTCGTGGCCGATGCCAGCCACGAGCTGCGCACCCCCGTGGCGGTGATCAGCGGCTACGCCGAGCTGGCACAGCGCCAGCCGGGCGACCTCGACGCGGTGGTGGCCCAGGCCGTGGCGCGGATCGCCACCGAGGCCCGCCGGATGGCCGTGCTGGTCGACGACCTGCTGCTGCTGGCCCGGATCGACGCGGGACGGCCACTGGGCCGCGAGGAGGTGGACCTGGTGCGCCTCGCCCTCGAGGTCGTCGACGACGCCCGGGTCGCCGGCCCGGACCACCGGTGGGCGCTGGACCTGCCCGAGGACCCGGTGGTCGTCACGGGGGACCCGCACCGGCTGCGCCAGGTGCTGGCCAACCTGACGACGAACGCCCGGCTGCACACCCCGGCCGGCACGACGGTGACCGTGACCGTGACCCGGGTCGACCCCCGGTGGGTGCAGGTCCGGGTGGCCGACGACGGGCCGGGAGTCCCCCCGCACCTGCAGCCGAGCATCTTCGAGCGGTTCGTGCGCGGCGAGGCCGGCCGGTCGCGCGACACCGGCAGCACCGGGCTCGGGCTGGCGATCGTGGCCGCCGTCGTCGCGGCGCACCACGGCACGGTGGCCCTGGACAGCCGGCCGGGTGCGACCGTCGTGACGGTGTCGCTGCCCTCCGGGGCTGCCCCCGCCGAGCCCGAACCGCCGGCTGCCCACTGACCTCGCGGGGTGCTGGCCCGGACGCTGCCGGGGCTGCCTTGCGCTGCACGTACCTCGCGGGTCGAGCGCCGCGCAGCCGCCCTATCGATCGACCGGGCCGATGAGCCGGTCGACGCCGCCGTGCACCATGGCGACGGCCCGCTGCGCGGTCGGCTCCAGCGCCACCCCAGCCATCACCTCGGCGGCCGCCGCACGCAGGACGCCCAGCACGAGGCGGGCGGCCTGGTCGGGATCCGGCACGCCGAGCCCGTCCAGCGCCTCGCGCAGCGGCGCCACCTGCTGGTGGTGCAGCTGCGCGACCCGCTCCCGACAGGCCGGCGGCAGCCCGGCCTGGCTCAGCGCCCCCAGGGCCCGGTGCCGCTCGTCGGTGGCAGCAGCCAGGTAGGCGCGGGCGTAGGCATCCAGCCGGTCGGCAGGGTCCGCGCATCCGGCACAGGCCGCGACCAGCGACGCCGTGGCCTCGGGGAAGGCGTCCTCGACCAGGGCTGCGATCAGGTCGGCGGCAGACCCGAAGTACTGGTACACGCTGGACCGGGCCAGTCCGGTGCGCGCCCCCACGGCGCCCAGGGTGACCGCCTCCGGCCCGCCCGAGACGAGCAGCTCGCCGGCTGCCTCGAGCAGCGCACGGCGCCGCTGCCGATGATGCTCGGCGACGGTGGGTGCGTCGATGCGTGGCACTGGCCACCTCCCTGCCCGCAGGATACCAACAGACCGTCGGGAACTTCCCCGGTGTCGAGCGGAGGTCCCGCTCCCGGTTGGTAGTCGACGCTGACGTCGGTAAGATGCCGACACCAACGTCTGGAAGAAGCCTCCCATGTCTCGCACTGTCGCCGCTCATCGGTGGTGGGCACTGGCCACCGTGGCCCTCGGGGTCTCGATCATCATCATGGACGCCACGGTGGTGAACGTGGCCCTGCCCGTGATCATCGAGGACCTGCACCTGAACGCATCCCAGGCCGAGTGGATGAACGCGATCTACTCCCTGATGTTCGCGGCCCTGCTGCTGACCGTGGGACGGATCGGCGACCTCCACGGTCGCCGCCGGATCTTCCTGATCGGCATGGTCACGTTCACGCTGGCCAGCGCGGTCGCCGGCTTCTCCGACTCCGGCCAGGCCCTGATCGCCGCGCGCATGGTCCAGGGCGTGGGCGCCGCCATGATCCTGCCGGCGACCCTGTCGACCGTGAACGCGATGTTCACCGGTCGCGAGCGCGCCATCGCCTTCGCCGTCTGGGGATCGACGATCGGGGGGATGGCCGCGGTGGGACCGCTCGTCGGGGGCTGGCTGACCACCGACTACACCTGGCGCTGGGCGTTCTGGATCAACATCCCCATCGGGCTGGCCGTCCTGGCCGGGATCCTGCTGGCCGTCCCGGAGACCCGGGACGCCACCGCCCGCCGCGGGCTCGACCTCGTGGGCGTGGCCCTGTCCGCGCTCGGCCTGGGGGCAATCGTCTTCGCCCTGATCGAGGGCCAGAACTACGGGTGGTGGCGGCAGGCCGACGGCACCCTGTCACCGGTCCCCATCGCCATGGCCGTCGGGCTGGTCCTCATGGCCACCTTCGTCGCGACCCAGCGGTCCCGGGCCCGGGACGGTCGGGTGGTGCTGGTCGACCTCGGCCTGCTGTCGGTGCGGTCGTTCCGGTACGGGTCCATCGCGGCCCTGATCGTGGCCCTCGGCGAGTTCGGGCTGCTCTTCACGCTTCCCCTGCTGCTGCAGGGCGCCCTCGGGTACACGCCGCTGCAGACCGGGTGGCTGATCATGGCGCTCGCGGTCGGCACGTTCCTGGTCTCCGGGGCCACCCCCCAGCTGACCGCCCGGTGGGGTGGCCGCACGGTGGTTCGGATCGGGCTGGCCCTCGAGGCGATCGCCGTCGCCGGCCTGGCCGTCACGGTCTCGGCGACCATAGCCAGCGAGGTGATCGCGGCATGGCTGTTCCTGTACGGGGTCGGGGTCGGGATGGCCACCGCCCAGCTGACCAGCGTGATCCTGTCCGACATCCCGGTGGACGAGTCCGGTCAGGCCTCCGGGCTGCAGAGCACCTTCCGCCAGCTGGGCTCGGCCCTGGGCGTCGCCATCCTGGGCTCGCTGCTCATCACCAGCCTCGGACGGGCCAGCACCACGCAGATGCAGGACGCCGGGATCCCGGCCGAGGCGACGGCGCCACTGGTCACCGTGGTCACCGAGTCCGCCGGGGCGGCGATCCCCGCCCTCCAGGCCGAGCCCGCCACCTCCGCGGCCGGCGACGCCGCTGCCGAGGCGATGATCCAGGCCAGCCGGCTCACCACCGGCGTCGCCTCGGCCATCATCGCGCTGGGGCTGCTGGCCACCTGGGCCCTGCCCCGGCCCGCCGGGGACGCCGCAGCGGGCCGGATGCCGCAGGCCCGCCGACGCGAGGACGACGACTCCGACGTGGCCGCCGGGGCCGCCTGAGCATGGCGCGCCGCGGGGGCCGGCTGCCCACGTCCGGCGCTCAGCTCGTGCTGGCGCACTCCGGGCACAGGCCGAAGACCTCGAGGATGTGCGACACGTCACGGTAGCCATGCTCGGTGGCCACAGCGGCCGCCCAGCCCTCCACGGTGGAGTTGCGCACCTCGACGGTGCGGCCGCAGGAGCGGCACACGAGGTGGTGGTGATGACCCGTGGAACAGCTGCGGTAGCGGGACTCCCCCTCCCCCGTCAGGATCACGTCCACATCCCCGGCCGCAGCCAGGGCCTGCAGGGTCCGGTAGACGGTGGACAGGCCCACGCTCTGGCCCGAGCCACGCAGCCGGGCGTGCAGGTCCTGGGCGCTGAGGAAGTCGTCGGCCTGGTCCAGCACCGCCAGCACGGCGGCCCGCTGACGGGTCGGTCGGATCGGGGCATCAACCACGGGTCGAGTCTAGGGTCCGGGAGTCACCCGATCACCGCCGGTCGTTTTGACAATGATTCCCAATTGACAGGAGACTGGGCCCATGCGCCCCACGCCCCGCCACGGCCTGGCCCTGCTCGCGGCCACGGCCCTGCTCGCGGCCTGCGGCCAGGCCCAGCCCGAGGCCAGCGGGAGCACCGACCGGGTCACGATCGTCGCCGACGTGTACCCCACGGCGTTCGCGGCCAGCGCGATCGGGGGCGACGCCGTGGAGGTCGCGCTGCTGACCCAGCCCGGAGTCGAGCCGCACGACCTCGAGCTGACCCCGGAGCAGGTCCGCCAGATCGCCGACGCCGACCTCGTCGTCCACATCCCGGGCCTGATCCCGGCCGTGGCCGAGGCCGCCGCAGCCGAGGCCCCGGACCGAACCGTGGACGTCACCGCGGGCATCGTCCGGGCGACCTCGTCGGACGGGAGCCCCTCGGGCGACCCCCACGTCTGGCTGGACCCCCGCTCCATGACGGCCATGGGCGACGCGATCGCCCGGGCGCTGAGCGAGCACGACCTCGGGTCGGGCTGGGACACCGCCGGCCTGGCCGGTCAGATGGAGGCCCTCGACGCCGACTACCACGAGGCCCTCGGGCAGTGCCGGATCCGCCCCCTGGTCGTCACCCACGAGGCATTCGGCTACCTCGCCGACGCCTACGGCTTCGAGCAGCACGCGCTGTCCGGGATGTCACCGGAGGCCGAGCCGAGCCCCGCCCGGCTGGCGGACATCGCCCGGCTGGTGCGGGAGCAGGGCGTGACCACCGTCTACCACGAGGCCCTGGTGTCCCCGGAGGCCGCCGAGGCCCTGGCCCGGGAGACCGGGGCCCGCACGGCTGTCCTCGACCCCATCGAGGGCAGCACGGACGGCAGGTCCTACCCCGACCTCATGCGGGCCAACCTCGAGGCCCTCGTCGCCGGCCAGGACTGCGCATGACCCCCGCCGTGACCCCCCCTGCTGCCCCGCCTGCCTTCGAGCTGGTGGGGGGGTGCGTGGAGTTCGACGGGGTGCACATCTTCAACCACCTCGACCTGCGCATCGAGCAGGGCAGCTTCGTCGCCCTGCTCGGGGCCAACGGGTCAGGCAAGACGACGCTGGTGCGGGCACTGCTCGGCCTGCAGCAGCTGTCCCACGGCCAGGTCCTGGTGCACGGCACGCCCCTGGCCCGGTTCCGGGACTGGCGCCGCATCGCGTTCGTGCCGCAGCGGCTCCCGGTGGCCACCGGCGTACCGATCTCCGTGGGCGAGATGGTCGCCTCCGGCCGGATCGGTCCGGCGACGCGGTGGCGACCGATGTCGCGGGCGGATCGCGCCGCCTGCCTGACCGCGCTGGACACCGTGGGCCTGGCCGAGCGCCGCCACGACCGCATGGACACGCTGTCCGGCGGTCAGCAGCGCCGGGTGATGGTGGCCCGTGCGCTGGCCGCCGGGGCGGACACGCTCGTGCTCGACGAGCCCACGGCGGGGGTCGACCTGGCCAACCAGAACCGGCTGGCCACGACCCTGGGCCAGCTCCACCACGTGACCGTGCTGATGGTGGCCCATGGCCTGGGCCCGATGGCACCGCTGGTCACGCGGGCGATCGTGCTCGAGCAGGGCCGGGTCGTCCACGACGGCGCCACCGCCCCCGAGGGCTGGACCGACGTCCACCACCACAACGACGGCGACGTCGAACCGACCATCCTGGAGGGCTGATGGGCGCACTGCTGGACTACGCGTTCATGCAGCGCGCGCTGCTGGCAGCGGCGCTGTTCGGCCCGGTGGCACCGGTCGTCGGGATCTTCCTGGTGCAGCGGCGGATGGCCCTGCTCGGCGACGGCATGGGGCACATCGCCACCACCGGCATCGGCCTGGCCCTGCTGCTGGGCACCACCCCGGTGCCCACCGCCATGGTCGTGGCCGCGCTGGGGGCCTTCCTCGTCGAGTTCATCCGGGAGCGCTCCCGCACGGCCGGCGACCTGGCGCTGGCACTGATCTTCTACGGCGGCATCGCCGGGGGCGTCCTGCTGGTCTCCCTGGCCGGCAACCGCGCCACCTCCGTCCTGAACAGCTACCTGTTCGGATCGCTGACGACAGTCTCCACGACGGACCTGTGGTCACTGGCCGCACTGGTCGTCGCCCTGTTCGCCGCGGTCGCCGCCTTCGGCAGGGAGCTGTTCGTGGTCTCGATGGACCCCGACATCGCCGCCGTGCAGGGCATCCGGGTCCAGGCGATGAGCCGGCTGATCGCGATCATGGCCGCCGTGAGCGTGGTGGTGGGCATGCAGGTCGTGGGCCTGCTGATGGTCAGCGCCATGATGATCGTGCCGATCGCCGCGGCCCAGCAGCTGACCCGGTCGTTCCGGACCACGCTGGTGGCCGGGATGGCGATCGGGCTGGCCGCCGCCGTCATCGGCCTGGTCGTGTCGTTCCAGGTCGACGTCCCCCCCGGCCCCACGATCGTGCTGCTGGCGCTGGCGACGTTCGCGATCGTCGCCGTGGTCGCCGTGCCGCTGCGCCGGCGACTGCGGGCCTGACACGCAGCCGATCCGCGCCGGACCCGGGCGCCACCGGACGCCGGCTGGCATGCTGGTCAGGTGCCCGACGCCACCGCCGACACGACCGGGATCGTCGGGCTCGTCCTGGACGTGATCGACTCCCTCGGTGAGATCGGGGTCGGCGCCCTGGTCCTGCTGGAGTCCGTGATCCCCCCCATCCCCAGCGAGGTCGTGCTGCCCGCCGCCGGCGCCCTGGTGTCACTGGGCCGGCTGTCCGGACCGCTGACCCTGCTGTGCGCGACCCTCGGGTCCGTGCTCGGCGCGCTGATCCTGTACGGCGCCGGCCGGGCCTTCGGGGAGGAGCGCACCCGCCGGGTGCTGCTGGCGGTGCCGCTGGTCGAGCAGGACGACGTCGACCGCGCCGATGCCTGGTTCGCCCGGCGCGGCGAGGCCGCCGTGCTCGTCGGGCGTGTCATCCCCGGGGTGCGCAGCCTGGTCTCGCTGCCGGCCGGCGCCTCCGGGATGCCGCTCGGGCGGTTCGTGGTGCTGACCACGATCGGCTCGTCGGTCTGGAACATCCTGCTGATCGGCGCGGGGATGGCCCTGGGCGCCCAGTGGCATGTGGTCGAGGAGCACATCGACCTGGTCAACACGCTGGTGTACGTCACGTTCGGGATCGCCATCGGCGTGTTCGTGACCCGGCGCTGGGCGCACCGCCGCCGGGGCTCCCCGCCCCGTTCCTGAGACCCTCGCGAACCGCCACGAACCGGGCGGACCAGGTTTCGGGAGCACCCCAGCGGGGCAAGACGACCCCGTGCTGAGTGTCGACTACCCCCGTGCCGGACGTCACGGGTGGACCCGTTTCGTGCCGTCGTGGCGGCTGACCCTGGTGACCGTGCTGTCGTTGGGGTTCGTGACCGTCCTGCTGGCGGGCACCGCCCTGGCGGTCGCCTGGTTCACCGTGGAGCTTCCCGAGGAGAGCGAGGTCGCCGCCGCGCAGACCTCGATCGTGTACTGGAACGACGGCGAGACCGAGATGGCCCGGCTGGGCGACACCAACCGGATCTCCATCCCGCTGTCACAGGTCCCCGAGACCGTGCAGCACGCGGTGCTGGCCGCCGAGGACCGCACGTACTACGAGCACGGCGGGTTCTCGCTGCGCGGCGTGGTGCGGGCAGCGTGGTCCAACGTGACCACTGGGACGTCCCAGGGCGGTTCCACGGTCACGCAGCAGTACACCAAGAACGCCTACCTGTCCTCGGAGAAGACCTACTCCCGCAAGCTCAAGGAGCTCGTCCTGAGCATGAAGCTGGAGACCCAGGTCACCAAGGACCAGATCCTCGAGCGCTACCTGAACACCATCTTCTTCGGCCGGGGCGCCTACGGCATCGAGACCGCGTCGGAGGCCTACTTCGGCGTCCCGGCGCAGGAGCTCAGCCTGGCGCAGGGGGCCGTGCTGGCCTCCATCATCAACGCCCCGGGCCAGTTCAACCCCGACTCCCACCGCGACCGGCTCGAGGAGCGCTACGCCTACGTCCTCGACGGCATGCTCGCGGAGGGGTGGATCACCCAGAAGCAGCACGACAAGGCGATCGACCACTTCCCCAGGATCGTCAAGCGGAAGACCTCCCCGCGGTTCGGCGGGTCCACCGGCCACCTGATCGCGGCCGTGGAGAAGGAGCTCGACGAGCGCGGCTTCACCGAGGAGCAGATCGACACCGGCGGCCTGCGCATCGTGACCACGTTCGACCGGGACGCCCAGGCGGCGGCGGTGCGGGCTGTCGAGGAGGCGGGGCCGACGACGGGCACCAAGGGCCTGCGCATCGGCCTGGCCTCCGTCGACCCGGGCACCGGTGAGGTCGTGGCGCTGTACGGCGGCGCGGACTACCTGGAGGACAGCCTGAACAACGCCACCCAGGCGATCCAGCAGGCCGGCTCCACCTTCAAGCCGTTCGCCCTGATCGCGGCGGTGGAGGCCGGCATCGGGCTGCAGTCGCAGTGGCCGGGCAACTCCCCGCACACCACGGGGGGCTGGACGTTCCAGAACTTCGGCAACACCTCGTACGGCTCGTCGATCTCGCTGCAGCGCGCCACGGACAACTCCGTGAACAGCGCCTACGTGGAGGTCGCCCAGGCCGTCGGGGTCCCCGCGGTCCACGACGCGGCCATCCGGGCCGGCATCCCCGCGGCCACCGCGGGCTTCCAGTCGACCGACGACCCCACCCTGGTGCTGGGCACGGCGTCGCCGCACACCCTCGACATCGCATCGGCGTACGCCACGCTGGCCGCCGGGGGGGTGCATCGCTCCCCCGCGATGATCCGGTCGGTCGAGCTGGCCGACGGGACCAAGGTCTACAAGCGCAGCACGGCAGGCACCCGCACGATCAGCCAGGACGTGGCGGACGTCGTCAGCTCGGCGCTGCAGAGCGTGGCCCGCAACGGCACGGGTCGCCCGGCGCTGGCCCTGGGCCGCCCGGTCGCGGTCAAGACCGGCTCCACCGACGAGTACCGCTCGGCCTGGTTCGCCGGCTACACCCCGCAGCTGGCCACCGCGGTCTCGTTCTCCAAGGCCGACGCCAAGGGCAACCCGGTCTCGCTGAACGGCACCGGCGGCATGCCGCGGTTCTTCGGCAGCGGCTACCCCGCAGCCGTGTGGACCTCGTACATGCGCGGCGCCCTCGAGGGCCAGGCGGTGCAGGCCTTCCACCGCCCGGACAGCATGCCGAACGGCCGGGGCCTGCTCCCGGACATCGTCCCCACCCCGACGCCGACCCCGACGCCCAGCGCCTCGAGCAGCGGCCCGGCCAGCCCGAGCCCGTCGGCCAGCTCCCCGTCGGGTGCCTCGGCAAGCCCCCGGCCCGGCAAGGACCGCAAGCCCTCCACCAGCGCCACCCCCCGCGCCCGCTCGTCGGGCTGACCAGGACCGCCGAGCCGGCCACGGCCGCTCGCACCTGCCAGCGCCCGGGTGAGGTGAGCGTCACTTCCTCGGCAGCGGCCGACCCGTCGCCCGCCCTCTGGCCCGTGCGTGCGGCACACTGGCGGCAGGGCGTGCCACAAGGAGATCCGATGGCGGACGACACTGAGAACCGGACCATGCTGGTCCTGGCCGACACACCGCAGGGCGCTGACGCCGTCCTGAGCATCGGCGCGCGCTACGCCACAGCGACCGAGACGTTCGTGCCGAGGTCGGTCGACCAGGGCACGGCACCCTCCCCGGTCGCAGCCGGGCAGGGGCTGTCGACCCAGGTGAGCCAGGCCATCGACGAGCTGCTGGGGCGCGCCGCTGACCAGGAGATCCCGTGGGTCGGGATCCGTCGCGACCTCGCCCCGCCGGCCGACCTGCTGCGCGAGCTGCTGGTGGCCACGGGTCGTCACAGCTCCACCACGATGCCCGGCTTCGCGGTCTTCCTGGCCGAGGGCGAGGTGGAGCCGTTCACCCGGATCCTGGCGATCGTGGACCGCCGGCACGGCCCCACGTCCGGCCTGCTGGCCCACACCGCGGTGAGCGTGGCCGAGGCCTCCGGGGCCGCGCTCGACGTCCTGGTCATCGCCGCGCACGGTGAGGACCTCAACGTCGAGGACGAGACCGAGACGCTGGCCATCAACCGCGAGCGCGAGCTGTACGACCGGGCGGTGCAGCGCGCCCAGGCCGCCCGCCTGGACGTCCGCTGGCTGACCGCGGCCGGCGTCGCCGACACGTGGACCCTGGTGTCCAACCAGCTCACCCAGCACCACTACAGCCTGATCATCGACGACCTCGGGGACGTGTCCCTCGGCGGGGCACTGCGTCGCGGCGCGGCCCTGACCCAGGCGCTGGGCCCCGGCCAGGTCGGGGAGATCCCGCTGCGGCTGCTGTCGGAGTACTTCAACCCGGTGCTGCTCGTCGTCGACGGCATCCGGCTGGGGATGGCCTCCACGACGATGCTCAAGGCCGGTGCGGTCGCCGCGCTGGCCGCCGGGGTGGTCACCAGCGGGCTGCTGCCCGGCCTGGCCACGCCCGCCTCCAGCGCCGCGCAGACCTCCGGGGCCAAGCCGGCCGACGCGATGCGCCACGAGCTCGAGCGCGCCCTGGACACCGAGGCCCAGCGCCGGTCCCGGGAGGCTGCCGCGTCGAGCCGCTCGTCGGAGCGCACCAGCAAGAAGGCCAGCCGGAAGAAGACGTCGGTCACGGTGTCGGGCACGGACCCCAGCGACGTGGCCAGGGCCCGCGCTGAGCTCGTCAAGACCCGCAAGCACCTCATCAAGGCCAAGAAGAAGCTGGCCAAGGCCAAGAAGCAGCTGGCCGCGGCGACTGAGGACCGGCTCGACGCGCGCTGGGATGCCGCGGCCGCGCTGTCCAAGCTGGAGGTCGCCCAGGCCGAGCACGACCGGCTGCAGGTGCAGGCCAGCCTGCTGCGCCAGGACGCCTCGGGAATCACCGGGGTGATGCCCGGGGGCACGTCGCCCGAGGAGGCCGCCGACTCCACGGTGGCCGCCGAGGACGCCGGTGCCGCGGTCACCGACGCGGTCGAGGCCGGTGAGGAGGCCCTCGCGGACCTGGACCAGGCCAGGGAGGCCGTGGCCGAGGCGACCGAGGCGGTCGCAGCGGCCAGCGAACGCGTCACGACCGTCACGACGGCCGTCGAGGAGGACCGGGCCGTCTACGTCGCCACCCGCGCGGCGCTGGCCGACTCCCGGCAGTCCCCGATCGCCAAGGGCCAGTACCGGCTCACGGCGCGGTTCGGCCAGGCGGGCGGCTACTGGTCCTCCGGGCACCACACCGGGCTGGACTTCGCCGGACCGGTCGGCACCCGCATCAGCGCCGCCGCCTCGGGCACCGTCACCAAGGCCGGGTACGAGGGCGCCTACGGCAACCGCGTGGAGATCGACCACGGCAACGGCTACGTCACCACGTACAACCACATGTCGTCGCTGTCCGTGCACGTCGGCGAGAAGGTCAGCACCGGCGACAAGGTGGGGGAACGCGGGTCCACCGGGAACTCCACCGGGCCGCACCTGCACTTCGAGGTCATCAGGAACGGCACGTTCGTCGATCCCGAGGCGTGGCTGGGCTGGTGAGGCGCGGGGGCAGGCCATGAGCGAGGACGCGCCCCCGGGCGACTCGTCCAGCGCCGGGCCCGACCTGCGGGTGCGCCGCCGCCCGGTCCGTGAGCGCGGCCGGGTCCGGTTCGACGCCATCCTGTCCGTGGCCCGCGAGCTCCTGCTCGAGCGCGGCCTCGAGGGCTTCACCATCGAGGACGTCGCCCAGCGGGCCGGGATCCCCATCGGGTCGGTCTACCAGTACTTCCCCAACAAGTTCGCCGTCGTCGTGGAGCTCGACGCCCAGGACACCGGGGCGCTGGTGGCCGACCTGGTCTCCAGCGCCGAGCGGTTCCCGGCCGTCGACTGGCAGCACGAGACCAACCACCTCATCGACGTGATCGCCGGGCACTGGGCTGCCGAGCCGTCCCGCAGTGCCGTCTGGCTGGCCATGCGCTCCAACGCGGCGACCCGGTCCGTGGCCGCCGAGCACACCCGGGCCATCGTGACCACGGTGCTGCCGATCGTCAGCGAGCTCAGCCCGGAGCTTCCCGACGCCTCCCGCCGGGTGATCGCGGAGGTCGTGGTCGAGATGTGCCAGTCGCTGCTGCACTTCTCGGTGTCCGACGGACCGCCCAACCCCGCCACCGTGCACGAGCTCAAGCGGATGCTGCGGGCGTACCTGCGCGCCGTCGCGCTGGACGCCTGAGCGCCTCCGGAGGTCACCGGGCCGGGGCCACCGGGCGGCCGTCACCGGGCGGCCGGCGGGTCCTCGAGGATGACCACCGCAGCGGCCATGTCGGGCTCGTGGGTGATCGACAGGTGCACCACCACAGGGCCCAGGGTCGCCCGGACGGCGGCTGCCAGTGCCCCGTGCAGCGCGATCGACGGCCGGCCCCAGCCGTCACGGACCACCTCGACCTCGCGCCAGTCCATGTCGGGGATGACCGGCGCGTGCCCGGGACGCGCCCCGGAGAACGCCTTGACGAACGCCTCCTTGGCCGCGTACCGGGCCGCGAGGTGCTGCGCGGCGCCGGAGTGACCCCCGGCGGCGCGCAGCTCCCCTGCGGTGAACGTCCCGTCGGCGAAGGCCGACCCGACGGAGCCGAGCTGCTCGGCGAACGACCGGACCGAGACCAGGTCGATGCCGACAGCCCGGACCGCCATCAGACCTCCTTGACGTCCGGCAGCGTCCCGTTGGCGTCGAGCAGCATGCCGGCCTCGCGGTCGCGCACGTCGTAGTACGAGCCCTCGCCGAGCCGGCGGTCGGTGCGCCGGGTCAGCAGCGGCCGCCCGCCGTAGGTCGCCGCCAGCCGGCTGCGGGCCCCCTGCACCCTGCGCTCGTGCGCGCGCTGCAGGTACCCCTCGCGCTGCTCGACGGGGATGGCCTCGACGAACACGTCCGGGTGGGCCAGTGCGACCAGGGCCGAGACGTGCCCGAACCCGAGGCTGGTGGCCACCGCCGCCCGCACCGGCTCATGCCGGTCCAGCGTGCGGTAGTCGACCACCAGGGCGCCCTGGGTCACGCGCGGGTCGGCGCTGACCAGGTTCTTGTTGCCCGGGACCTGGCCGGTCTGGAACACGTCGCACAGGCCGGCGACCTGCCAGGCCGCCGCCCCGCCCTTCGAGTGCCCGGTCAGCGACTTCTGGGAGATGACCCGCAGCGGGGCACCGTCGGTGCGCCCGATCGCCTGCTGGATCGAGGCGTGGATGAACGCCTCGTTCGGGTCGTTGGCCTCGGTCGACGTGTCGTGCTTGGACACGACCGCCACGTCGTCGGCGCCCAGGCCCAGGTCGGCCAGGGCCCGCGCCAGCGGCGAGTCCTGCCCGCCGCGGGCCGCGCCCAGCGCGCCCAGCCCCGGGGCCGGGATCGACGTGTGGATGCCGTCGCCGAACGTCGCCGCGTACGCCAGGACCGCCCGGATCGGCAGGCCGAGCGCGAGGGCGACCGAGCCGCGGCAGACCACGAAGGTCCCGCCGCCCTGGGACTCGACGAACCCCTTGCGGCGCCGGTCACCCGGACGGCTGTGCTGGTGCGGGGGCAGGCCGGACTCGATCATCGCCTCGTTGTCGGCCGTGGCGGCCATGTTGGCGAAGCCGTTGATCCCCTCCGTGCTCAGGTCGTCCCAGCCGCCGCCGACGATGATGTCGGCCTTGCCCAGGGCGATCTTGTCGATGGCCTCCTCCAGCGACACCGCCGCGGTCGCGCAGGCGGCCACCGGGTGCACCATCGGGCCGTACCCGCCCACCAGGGACTGGTTGACGTGGGCCGACACGACGTTGCCCAGGGCCTCCTGCAGCACGTCGTTGGCGTGCTCCTTGCCGGTGGCCGGGCCCATGTACAGCTTGCTGATGCTGGACATGCCGCCCATGCCGGAGCCCTGGGTGTTGCCGATGAGGCTCGGGTGGACCGCTGACACGAGCTCCTCGGCCGACACCCCGGCATCGGCCAGGGCCTCGGCGCTGATGACCACGTTCCAGGCGGCCAGGGGGTCCATCGAGGCCGCGACCCCGGACTCCAGGCCATGCCGGGTCGCCGCGACCCCGGAGGGGAACTGGCCGCCGACGCTGCGCCGCAGCGGGCGGGTGCGGGGCACCCGGACCGCGGCGCCAGCCGGCAGGGTGAGGATCCAGCCCTCCTCGGCCGGCGTCACCAGCGAGCCCTCGGCCCCGGCGGCCAGCGCCCGGGCCTCGCCCTCGGTGGCCACGACCTTGGTCAGCGGCCGATCCAGGTACACCTCGGTGTACTCGGTGAAGCCCTCGGCGGCGACGCCGTCGGTGTGCTCCAGCAGCCGGACGCCGACGCGGGTGCTCACGGCCTCCCGGTAGCGCTCGGCCAGCACGGCCTCGGCGACCGCCTCACCGGAGGCGGTGTCCGTCCAGCCGCCCTTCGCGTCATCCCAGCCGATCAGCCCGCAGCGCCACGCCAGCTCGATCACGCCGGCGGCGCTGAGCTCGCCGACCTCGGCCTCGCGCCGGGTCCACGAGCCGCCCCACGGGCCGAACTCGGCGATGCCGACCAGGACCACCATGTCCTCGGCGCGCACCCGGGCCCGACCCGACCCGGCCGGCACCGCCACCGGAGCCCGGGCCGCGGCCAGGGCCGTCGGCAGGTTCGGAAGTGCTGGGATCAGCACCGTGCTGTCATCGGCCCGAGCTGCGGCGGCCTCGGCCTTGGCCTGCGCGGTGAGCTCGGCCACGGCGCGCGCCAGGGCAGCGCCGAGGTCGGCGCGCCCGCCCAGGCCCCCGGCCAGGTCCACGCGCACCGGCTCGACGTCGGCCCGATCGACGAACGTCGGCGTGGCCAGGGCGGCGATCAGGGCGCCCATCTGCTCCGAGGCGTAGGTCACGACCCCCAGCTCGTCCTCGATGTGCCGGGCGATGCGGTCGTTGGCCGACATCAGGCCGGTCCCGCGCACCCAGCCGATCTCCGCGGAGATCAGCCGCGTCTGGCTGCCCCAGCGCGATCCCTCGGAGTGCCACTTGTTGTTCATGGTCTCCAGGGCCGCCTTGGCGTCGCCGTACGCGCCGTCACCGCCGAAGGTCCCGTGGTTGGGCGACATCGGCAGGATCACGGTGAACCGGCCACGGTTGGCCCCGGCCGCGCGCTCGGCGAGCCCACCGACGAGGCGCTGGACGCCCAGCAGGAGCAGGCGCAGCGTCAGCTGTGCGTCCTCCCGGGTGTCGGGCAGCTCGCCACCGGCCGGGGCCGCGGCGAACGGCAGCACCAGCGTGGGCCACAGGGCCGGCTTGACCTCGCGGGTCACCGGGCCGATCGACTCGGTGGTCGGGGTGACCATCCAGTCGATCAGGGCATCGATGTCGGTGAACGAGGCCAGGTTGGCCCGGACGACGTGCAGCTGGGCGCCGGGGCCCGCGTAGCGCCGCTCGAGGTCGCGGTAGGCCGCGATCCGGGCGGGCGTGTCGGTGGTGGTCACCACGACGACGGTGGCCCCGCCGCGCAGCAGGTGCGCGACCGAGGACCACGCGATCGAGTTCGGCGACGCACCGGTGACCAGGGCGACCTGCCCGGCGAACGCGCCCGGCGTGGCCGACATGGCCTCCATCGCGGCGACGACCTCGGCTGCCGGACCGTCCGACAGGGCGGCGCGCAGCTTCTCCACGTCAGGGACGCTCACCCCGCCGGGCTGGGTCGCCAGGACCCGCTCGACCAGCTCGGCGGTGGCCACGCGGCCGGCCGCGGCGGCCCGGTCCCGGTGGTAGCGCAGCGTCGCGACGATGCGCGGGTCGGCGTCGCGGTGGGCGGCGATCTGCTCGACCAGGGCCGCGACCGTGGCCTCGTCGAGCGGGCGCTGCCCGGCCTCCGCGGCCAGGGATGCCTGCACCAGGTGGTCGACGTCGGCCCGGGCCCACGTGGTCGACGAGGCGAGCATCACGTGCCGCCGCGCGTCGAACGTGGGCGTGACCAGGCGGGCCGAGCCGTGCTCGGCCTCGAGCAGCGCCAGCTTGGCCAGGGCCTCGCGGTAGTCGGCGTCCTGCTGGTCGGCGACGGGCAGCCGGCCCAGGCGGGCCAGGACGTCGGAGGCCTGGCTGGCCAGGATCCCCTCGACGTGCTCGCGCAGCTCGGTGACCGCCTTGGCGTCGACCGCTCCGCCACCGGTGCTCGCCGCGCTGGCCGGGGCGACCGCGACACCGGCCTCGGCGGCGGCCGCGGTGACGGCCGCGTCGATCAGGGCGTCACCGGTCGAGCCGTCCAGGGTGGCCAGGTCACCGCCGCGGCGGCTGCTGCCCTCGCGGGTGCCCAGGGCCAGGGCCAGCGCGGTCCGCGCCACCCACCCCTCGCCCAGCCCCCAGTGCGCGCTGACCCGCTTGGCCAGGGCCGCCGGGGACGACCCCATCGGCCCCAGGGCGCCGGTCAGGGCGCCGTCGACGGCGGCGGACAGGACCGGGCCGGGGTAGCGGTAGCCGGGCGAGCGCTCGGCGAGCTTGGAGGTGAGCTCGACCAGGGGGACCTCGTGCGCCCCGTCGATCGCCGGGACGGCGAACTCCTTGCCGATGTCCATGAGAACCTGGTTGCGCCGGCTGGAGGCGCCGTCCACGAGCGACTCGATCGAGTCGTGCTCGAGCTGGTCGACCCGGACCCCCACCC
The DNA here is from genome assembly GCA_039812125.1 of Candidatus Nanopelagicales bacterium. Taxonomy (GTDB): domain Bacteria; phylum Actinomycetota; class Actinomycetes; order S36-B12; family CAIYMF01; genus Prado023. The sequence goes on along the minus strand of JBDHZV010000006.1, from coordinate 30,494 downwards.
GCAGGGCCAGCAGGGCCGCCAGGGCGGTGGCGTGGTCGACCGGCAGGTCGGCGACGGCTGCCGGGGCAGCGACCGGGGCCGGGGCGGCGGTTGGTGCCGGGACTGCCGGGACGGGGGCCGGGGACTCCGCCGGCTCCGGGGCGGCCTCCGCCACGGGGGCCGGGGCCGGGTCCTCGGTGGACTCGAAGACCTCGTCGGAGTCGACCTCGACGTTGTACACGCGCGGGCGGGTGCCCCGGTGGCTGGGCAGTGCCAGCGAGCCCTTGGACAGGTTGGCCAGGGTGGGAGCCGTGCCGACCCCGACCTCCACGATCCGCTCGACGCCCATCCCACCGCGCTCCAGCGGCGTGGTCATCAGCTCGAAGGTCTCGATCCAGCGCACCGGCGAGGCGAACTGCCAGGCCAGCAGCTCGATCAGGACGGTGCGGGCCAGGGCGTCACGGTCGGCGCTGGCAGCGTCCCAGTCGGCCAGCAGGTCCTTGAGGACCTGCGAGTCGCGCACCGTCAGGATCCCCTCGACGAACGAGCGGTCCAGCCGGAACGCCTGCGGGTACAGGTTGGGGATGTAGCGGCCCACGAGGCCGTCGGCCTCGATGTGCGCGGGCAGCTTGTCGTTGAGGTGACCGCGGAAGTCGTCCACGCCCACGAGCAGGGCCGAGGAGTGGAACGGGACGTCGATGCCGGGCACGTACAGGATCGGCGGGCGGCCCGGCTGGCCGTCGCCGAGGCGGCGGCCCAGCTCCTCCAGCGCGCCCAGGGTCCCGGCGACCGCGTACTGCTTGCCGCGCAGGTTGTGGTTGACGATCTCGCACAGCTCGCCGGTGTCGGCCGACACCTGGTTGACCATCTCCTCGGCCTGGGCGTGCGACAGCCGGGCCAGGTGCGGGCGGATGACCGCGAGCCGGTAGTTCGACTGGCCCTCGGCGTCGCGCGGGACCAGGCCGTGCATGCCCTGGCCCCGGGCGAACACCAGGTGGATGAGGCCCTCGAGGGTGAGCGCGTCCGAGGCGGCGGCGAGCGCGTTGAACTCGCCGACGGAGTGCCCGGCGACGATGCACTCGGAGTCGAAGACGCCCCGCTCCTTGAGCTCGGCGGTCTGCGCCGTGGCCAGGGTGGCCATGGCGACCTGGGTGAACTGGGTCAGGTGCAGCACGCCGGCGGGGTGCTGGTAGGCCGTGCCGACGGCCTCGATCTGGGTCGGGTTGTTCCGGACCACCTCGAGGATGGAGAAGCCCATCCGGGTGCGGGTGATCTGGTCGGCCTCGTCCCAGACGGCCCGGGCGGCGGCGGAGCGGGCGTACCCGTCCATGCCCATGCCCTGGCTCTGGATGCCCTGTCCCGGGAACACGTACGCGGTGCGCGGCGGGGCCACCACGGCGGTGCCCATGGCGACGACGCCGGCCTCGGTGGCCGCCTCGACGCTGAGCACCCGGGCGCCGTTGCGCACGCCGGTGCGCTGCACGGTGAAGGTCACGTCCTGGCCGGGCAGCACCGGGGCCACGAAGTCGATGCTCCAGTGCCGCAGCCGCGCCGGGCTGCCGTCGGTGGCGCTCTCGATCACCGCACGGGTCGCCGCGGCCGAGGTCCACATGCCGTGCACGATCCGGCCGGGCAGGCCCACCAGGCGCGCCAGCACATCGGAGCGGTGGATCGGGTTGGCGTCGCCACTGACCGTGGCGAAGGTCTCCAGCCGGCTCGGCGCCGTCACCGTGAGCCGGCCCAGGGTCCGCACCGGGGTGCTGACCACGCCGTCCAGGGCGGCGGGAGCAGTGGCCACCGGCAGCTCGGGGTCCAGGACGCTGCGCCGAACGAAGAACCGATCGGTGACCGCAGAGCCGGACGCCGACGAGTCGACCGTGATCACCAGGCCGCCGTCGGTGCGCGACAGTGCCGGCTGGGCCACCGTGAGGTCCTGCGCGATCGGCGCGGAGACCAGCTCGTGGCGCAGGTGCACCAGGTCGAAGATTGACGACGCCAGGCCGGCGTCGGCCAGCGCCGCGAACACCGGCGGCCACAGCGTGGCCATCACCCGGTCGGGCAGGGCGTTGGCCGCTCCCACGGTGGCGGCGTGCCCCGCGGCGAGCGCCTGCGGGTCGGTCGGGCTGCCCGTCCCGTTGGCGAACATCCGCAGCAGCTCGCCGCCGGCCTGCCCGAGGCCCTCGGCGGTGACCGCGAAGGTCACCACGCCGGCGCGGGTGGTCACGTCGATGGGCAGCACGAGGGTGCCGTCACCGGGCAGTCCGAGGCTGGGCCAGGAGATGGTCAGCGCCAGCTGGCCGTCGGGGCGCACGTGCAGCGTCGCGGACTCCGACCCGTCGGAGGACCACGTCGCCGAGTCACCGGCGATGGCCCACTGCGAGGTGGCGCCGATGCGGTGCAGCGGGTTGGTCCGGCTGGAGCCGAGCCACAGCCAGGTGGGGGCAGCCAGGGCCGCGGTGAGCACGGCCTCCGGGCTGGCCGCGGGGGCGACGCCGTTCAGGCCGAGGCGGAAGGTGGCCACGTCCAGCGGGTCGTCCGCGGGCGCCCCGATCGCCTCGGCCACCGCGAACTCGAACCGGTCGAGCAGGTGCGCGACGGGCTCGTCGACAGTGGTGATGCCGGCGACCGCGGTCGGTCCGGGGATGATGAGCACCTGATCGGCCTCGAACAGGTCCGAGTGCGACTGCCACAGCGAGTCGGACTGGTACCAGCGCCGCACGTCGGCGTCGATCACCGGGACGAACGGCACGGGCTTGCCGGGCCGGCGCATCACCGACATGAAGTGCCCGGCGTCGGCCGGGTGCAGCAGGGCGGTGCGGGCGCTGGGGTGGGCCTCGACCAGGGTGGCCACCGCGGCGGCCGGGTCGTCGACGGAGTCCGGGGTGGCGAACCGGGTCTCGATGGTGCCCGAGTCGGCGGGGTCCAGGCGGGCCTCGGCCTGGCGCAGCAGCTCGATGAACCGGCTGCGGTGGGTGGGATCCAGCCACGCGCCGTCCTCGTAGCGGCCGTGCCGGCCCATGGCGGTCAGCGCGACGAACCGCTCCAGCATCTCGGCGTAGGTCATCTCGGCCACGTCGCCGAAGTACGGCTTGGCCGTGCGCGACAGCGCCTCGATGATCTCGTCGCGCTTGGCCGCGACGGCATCGGCGTTGCCCGCGACCGTGTCGAGCAGGCGGGCGCACCGCGACGCGCTGTTGTCCAGGAAGTAGATGTCGGCGTCCAGGCTGGAACGGCCCGACGTGGTGCCGCCGGCGACCTGGCCGCGGCCCACCCAGCCGGAGTGGCCCTGGGCCTCGGCGAGGGCGCGCTTGACCGACGCGGAGGCGGCTGCCTCGTGGGTGGCCATCGTGACGGTGCCCAGCAGGATGGCATCGACGGGCATCGTGGGGGCGCCGTATGCGTGCGCCCACGTTCCGGTCAGCAGGGCGGCCGCGCGCTGCGGGTCGCCCACGCCGCCACCGACGGCCAGGACCACGTTGTCGTGCTCGCGGACCAGGTGGTAGGTGGCCAGCAGGAGCTCGTCGAGGTCCTCCCACGAGTGGTGGCCGCCCGCGGCGCCGCCCTCCAGGTGGATCCACAGCGGGTGCGGGGTGTCCGCCGCGATCGACAGGACCTCCTTGACCTGGGCGACCGTGCCGGGCTTGAACGCGTTGAGCCACAGGCCGGTGTCGACCAGCTCGTCGAGGATCGACAGCGCCTCGGGCTTGTCCGGGATGCCCGCGGAGATGGTGACGCCGCAGAACGGCGCGCCGGACGCCCGCGCCTTGAGCACGAGCCGCTCCTTGCCGACGTGCAGGCCCCACAGGTAGGGGTCGAGGTACATGGCGTTGAGCACGACCTCCTGGCCGGGGTCGAGCGTCTCGGTGAGCTCCTTGACCCGCTCGGAGAAGATCCGCTCGTTGACCTGCCCGCCGCCGGCCAGCTCGGCGACGTGACCACCGTTGGCCGCGGCGACCACGATCGGGGCCTCCGCGGTGGACGGGGTCATGCCGGGCAGCACCATCGGGGAGCGCCCGGACAGCCGGGTGTGCCGGTTGACCAGGCGCAGGGACCCGTCCGCGGTGCGCACGACGCGCGGGGCGAACCGGTCGTACGTGGCCGGCATCGCCGGGGCGCTGCCCGGGGTGAACAGCTGGGTGCGCCCGGCGGTGCTGGCCGGGTTCACGACCAGGGCGCCGCGACCGCGCAGGATGGAGGCGCTGACGCCGGCCAGCGAGCCCAGCGGGCTGACGAAGACCGCGACGGACCCGGTCGGCACGGCTCGCGTGACCGCGCCGACCCAGTCGTGCGGCTTGGCCAGGATCGAGGTCACGATCGTGGCGGTGACGTCGGGGCCGCCCAGCGGCTCGCCGCTGGCGGGGTCGATGATCGTCATGCCGGCCTCGGCGGGCAGGCTCAGGCCCAGCTCCTCGATCTGCTCGAGCGCGGCGGCAGCGGCCGCCCCGAGGTCGGGGTGGTGGAAGGGCACGGAGCTGGGCAGCGGCTCCCACGCGAACCGGAACGGCGTGCCGCCCAGCCGGCCCTTGGCGCGACGGTTGGCCTCGGACTGGGCCAGCGCGCTCAGGCCCTGGTGCAGCAGGGCGAGGGCCTGCGGGTTGCCGGACAGCACGTGGCGGGTCGGGCTGTTGGTGACGGCGATGGCGACCTCGCCGCCGGTGCTGTCGGCCGCGGCCTCCAGGATGGCGCGCAGCTTGGGGGTGCGCGGCCCGGCGATGGCGACCATGGGGGTGTGGGCGTCCTCGTCGCTGGCCAGCGCGGCGCTGATCACGGAGTCGGACACGGCCCAGGGATGACGGGCCGCGTGCACGCCCATGATGGCGGCGACCCGTGCGGCGTCGGCGGCCACGCCCACCGGGACCAGGCCGTCCTGGCCGCGGGCAGCCGCGGCGACCCAGGCGGCCAGCAGGCCGGCGCTGTGCCCGGCGGCCTGGGTGCTGGGCAGCGTCGAGGCCTGGTGCAGGCCCTCGCGGTCCAGCGCCGCGAGGCTGACCAGGTTCGTCAGCAGGTTGCCGACCAGGTTGAACGGGCCCGTCGAGGCCACCGGGCTGACGGGGGCGTCGGCGGTGGTGTGCACCAGGCGCGAGAACCCGTCGGAGAACAGGCCGAGCGCACGGACCTCCGGGGTCTGCGCCCAGTGGTCGAGCTCGGCGACGACCGCGTCGACCCACGCGGAGAGGTCGGGACGGCCGACCAGGGCATCGGCCAGGGCCCGCGGCCAGGAGCCGTCGATCCCGGGGAACAGCAGGGCCGTGGTGTGCGCGCCGGACGCGAGGTCGGCCGCGAGGCTGCCCGGGACGGGAGCCGGGATCGGGGACGCGGGGCGCCCGGAGGCACCCGCCGGCTCGCCGCTGACCAGGGTGCCTGTCGACTCGTACATCCTGTGCCTCTCCAGAGGTGATGTGGTGGCCTGTGCTTACCCATCAACTTTCATGAGCAAACCCTCATGTTTCACCGCGAATCATACGGACTCAGGGGGACCTAAGAAAGGCTGCGAGCAGGCCATCAGGCACGCCCGATTGAGGTCCTTGGGCCCTGTTGGGGCAACTCCCGCGACGCCGTGGCATGTTTCGCGATCGGCGTGTCGCAGCGGCGCGCCCAACATCCCACACGCGCCCGCGTGTTGCGCCCCGACGGGGACGTGCGCCGTGGCTGCTCTGCAGCCCGGGCGCGATCACTGGCCGTAGAAGAGCCGCTCGGCGACCCCGCGGGCCCGCCGGGTGGTGCGCCGGTAGTCCTCGATGAGCGAGCCGTACTCGCCGGGGGCGTATCCCAGGATCCGACCGACCGCGGCCAGCTCGCGCAGGTCGGTCGGCACCATGTCGGAGGCGCGGCCGCGGACCAGCATCACCACGTTGCGGATGCGGGTGGCCATGCGCCAGGCATCGGACAGCACGTCGGCGTCGGCCGGCTCGACCAGCCCGGTGCGTCGGGCCGCCTCCAGCGCCGACAGGGTGCGGGTGGTGCGCAGCTCGGCGATCTCGTGGGCGTGGCGCAGCTGCAGCAGCTGGATGACCCATTCGACGTCGGACAGCCCGCCACGGCCCAGCTTCGTGTGCAGCGTCGGGTCGGCGCCGCGCGGCAGCCGCTCGGACTCCATGCGGGCCTTGAGCCGGCGGATCTCGCGCAGCATGTCCGGGCCGACCCCGGCGGCCGGCCAGCGGATCGGGTCGATCACCTCGCGGACCCTGGCCCACACGGCGGGGTCGCCCGCGACCAGGTCGGCCCGCAGCAGCGCCTGGGCCTCCCAGAACGAGTGCCAGCGCTCGTAGTAGGCGGCGTACGACGACAGGCTGCGCACCAGGGGGCCCTGGCGACCCTCGGGACGCAGGTCGGCGTCGAGGGCCAGCGGCGGGTCGGTGGACGGCGCGTTGAGCAGGGTCCGCAGCTCGTTGGCGACCAGCGTCGCCGCCGCACTGGCCTCGCGCTCGTCGACGCCCGGCAGCGGGTCGTGCACGAACACGACGTCGGCGTCGCTGCCGTAGCCGATCTCCCCACCGCCGTAACGGCCCATCCCGATGATGAGCATGCGGGTGGGCATGGGCCCGCCGCGGGCGGCCTCGACTGCCCCGACGGCGGCCTCCATGGCCCCGGCCACGGTCGCGTCCGCCACGTCGGTCAGCGCGTTGCCGACGTCCTGCACGGTGAGGTCGCCGAGGATGTCGGTGGCCGAGATCCGGAACAGCTCGCGCCTGCGCAGGGCGCGCACCGCGGTGATCGCGTCCGAGGCCACCTCGTAGCGGTTGGCCGTGGCGACGAACTCGGTGCGCAGCACGCTGGCCTGCCGGGGCCGCAGCTCCGAGGTCTCGGCCAGCATCGCCACCCCGTCCGGGGCGCGCAGCAGCAGCTCGGAGGCGTACCGGCTGCTGGCCAGGACCCGGGCCAGGCGCTGCGCGCATGCGGACTCGTCGCGCAGCAGCCGCAGGTACCAGGGGGTGCTGCCCAGGGTGTCGCTGACCCGCCGGAACGCCAGCAGGCCGGCATCCGGGTCGGGGGCGTCCGCGAACCACCCGAGCATGACCGGCAGCAGCGTGCGCTGGATCGCCGCGCGCCGGCTCACCCCGGCAGTCAGCGCCTCGATGTGGTTCAGCGCCCCCGCCGGGTCCCGGAAGCCGAGGGCGTCCAGCCGGTCGCGCGCTGCCTGCGGGGTCAGCCGCGCCTGCCCGGGGTCCAGGCGGGCCACGGCGTCCAGCAGCGGCCGGTAGAACAGCTTCTCGTGGATCCGGCGCACCTCGTGCGCCCGGCGCTGCCACGCCTCGGCCAGCTCCCGGCCGGGATCGGTCATGAAGCCCATCGCCCGACCCAGCCGGCGGACGTCCTCGTCAGCCCGCGGGACCACGTGGGACCGGACCATGCGGTGCATCTGGATCCGGTGCTCGAGGGTGCGCAGGAACCGGTAGGCCGCCGACAGGGCAGCCGCGTCCTCCCGGCCCACGTACCCCCAGATCGCCAGCGACTCCAGGGCGGCCAGCGTGTTCGGGCTGCGCAGCATCACGTCGCTGCGCCCGTGCACGAGCTGCAGCAGCTGCACGCTGAACTCGACGTCGCGCAGGCCACCCCGGCCGAGCTTGAGCTGGCGGTCGGCGTCCTTGGCCGGCACGTTGCGCTCGACCCGCTGGCGCATCTGCTGCACCTCGGTGACGAAGCCGTCGCGGTCGGCCGCCGCCCACACGAAGGGCAGCACGGCGTCGACGTAGGCCGCCCCGAGCTCGGCGTCACCGGCGATCGCCCGGGCCTTGAGCAGTGCCTGGAACTCCCAGGTCTTCGCCCAGCGCTCGTAGTAGCCGATGTGGCTGCGCAGGGTCCGCACCAGTGCCCCGGCCCGGCCCTCCGGCCGCAGCCCGGCGTCGACCTCCCAGATGGAGCCCTCCGCGGTGACCGCGCTGCACGTGCGCATCAGCGTGGCGGCCAGCTGGGTGGCCGTGCGCAGCGCGTCGGCCTCCTCGGCCCCCGGCCCGGGCTCGGCGACGAAGATGACGTCGACGTCGCTGATGTAGTTCAGCTCCCGCGCCCCGCACTTGCCCATCCCGATGACCGCCAGCCGCGCCGGTGCCGCGTCCGGGGGCAGCTGCATCTCGGCGACGACCAGCGCGGCGGAGATGACCGCATCGGCCAGGTCGGACAGCCGCAGCGCGGTCACGTCGAACGGGGCGCCGTCCACCACGTCGGCGATCGCGATGCGCAGCACGGCGTCCTTGTGCGCCACCCGCAGGGCGTCGGCGGCGCCCGGCCCGGCCTCGCGCACGACGGCCTCGAGGGCCTGGCGCAGCTCGTCCGCTCCCGGTGGGGGCTGCTCGTCGACCAGCAGCGCCAGGGCGTGCGGGTGGCGGGCCAGGTGGTCGGACAGGGCCACGGACACCCCGGTGATGCGGGTGAACCGCCGCCACGCCCGGGCGCTGCCCGCGACCCGCGCGATCCCCTCCGGGCTGGACGCGTGCAGGTCGGCGACCGCCCGGAGCACCTGGCCGGGGTCGGCGGCCTCCCCCACCTCGTCGAGCAGCGCGTCGTCCCACCACGGCACCGACTCCAGCGACTCCCAGGTGCGCCGGGCATCGCCGACCCCCAGTCGCGCCAGTCGCGCCACGGGGCTGTCGGCCCTTCCGAGGGGTCGGTCGGTCACGAGTGCTCCCGCTAGAGGATGGGCAGGTAGCGGTCCAGCTCGAACGCCGTCACCTGGCGCCGGTACTCCTCCCACTCCGCGCGCTTGTTGCGCAGGAAGAAGTCGAAGACGTGCTCGCCCAGGGTCTCGGCCACGAGCTCGCTGCGCTCCATGGCCGTGATGGCCTCGTTGAGGTCGGCCGGCAGCGGGGCCATCCCCAGCGCCCGACGCTCGGAGTTGCTCAGCGCCCAGACGTCGTCGTCGGCGCCCGGCGGCAGCTCGTAGCCCTCCTCGATCCCCTTCAGGCCCGCGGCCAGCAGCAGCGCGTAGGCCAGGTACGGGTTCGCGGCGCTGTCCAGGGCGCGGAACTCGATGCGCGTCGAGTTGCCCTTGTCCGGCTTGTACATCGGGATCCGCAGCAGGGCGCTGCGGTTGTTGTGGCCCCAGCACACCCAGGCCGGCGCCTCGCCGCCGCCCATGAGCCGCTTGTAGGAGTTCACCCACTGGTTGGTCACCGCGGTGATCTCGGGGGCGTGCTGCAGCAGGCCGGCCATGAACGAGCGGGCCACCTTGCTCAGCTGCAGGTCGGCGCCGGCCTCGAAGAACGCGTTGCGGTCGCCCTCGAACAGCGACAGGTGGGTGTGCATGCCGGACCCCGGATGGTCCCGGAACGGCTTGGGCATGAACGACGCGCTGACCCCCTGCTCCAGCGCGACCTCCTTGACCACCAGCCGGAACGTCATGATGTTGTCCGCGGTGGTCAGGGCGTCGGCGTAGCGCAGGTCGATCTCCTGCTGGCCCGGCCCGCCCTCGTGGTGGCTGAACTCGACCGAGATGCCCATCGCCTCGAGCATCTGGATGGCCTGCCGGCGGAAGTCGTACCCGACCCCCTGGGGGGTGTGGTCGAAGTAGCCGCCGTCGTCGACCGGCACCGGGACGCGGCCGGGACGGTGCGGCTCCTTGAACAGGAAGAACTCGATCTCGGGGTGCGTGTAGAACGTGAACCCCTGGTCGGCGGCCCGGGACAGCGTCCGCTTGAGCACGAACCGAGGGTCGGCGAACGACGGGCTGCCGTCGGGCATGGTGATGTCGCAGAACATGCGCGCGACGCCCTGGGCCTCACCCCGCCACGGCAGCACCTGGAACGTCCCCGGGTCCGGCATGGCCAGCATGTCGGCCTCCTGCACCCGGGCGAAGCCCTCGATCGCCGAGCCGTCGAAGCCGATGCCCTCCGTGAAGGCGCTCTCGAGCTCGGCCGGGGCGATCGCCACGGACTTGAGGAATCCGAGCACGTCGGTGAACCACAGCCGCACGAACCGGATGTCCCGCTCCTCGATGGTGCGCAGCACGAACTCGGTCTGCTTGTCCATGGCGCACATACTGCCCCATCGCGGACGGGGTCGGGCGGGCGCGGCCACAGCGTCGCTCGGTAGCCTCGGGCCGTGCCCCAGCTGCGTGTCGCCCTGGCCCAGGTCAACCCCGTCGTCGGCGACTTCGCCGGCAACGCCGCCCTCGTCGTGGCGTCCACGCGCGCGGCCGCGGCAGCCGGCGCCCACGTGGTCGCCTTTCCCGAGATGGTGCTCACCGGCTACCCCATCGAGGACCTGGCCCTGCGCTGGTCGTTCCAGATGGCCTCCATCACCGCGCTGGACACGCTGGCCCAGACGCTGGCCGCCGAGGGCCTCGGCGAGGTCGCGGCCATCGTCGGCTACCTGGACCTGCGCGACGGCGGCCGCGACCACGCCCTGGGCACCCCGCGCGGCGCCCCCATCAACGCCGCCGCGGTGCTGCACGGCGGGCACGTGGTCGCCCGCTACGCCAAGCACCACCTGCCCAACTACGGGGTCTTCGACGAGTTCCGCTACTTCGTGCGGGGCACCGACCCGTGCGTGGTGCGCATCCACGGCGTCGACGTGGCGCTGGCGATCTGCGAGGACCTCTGGCAGGAGGGTGGCCCGGTGGCCCAGGTCCGCGCGACCGGGGCCGGCCTGCTGGTGGTGATCAACGGGTCCCCGTACGAGGTCCACAAGGACGACACCCGGCTCGACCTCGCCGCCCGGCGCGCCGTGGAGGCCGGCGCCACGCTGGCCTACGTGAACCTGGTGGGGGGCCAGGACGAGCTCGTCTTCGACGGCGACTCCCTGGTCGTCGGGCCGGACGGGGCGCTGATCGCCCGGGCGCCCCAGTTCGAGGAGGACCTCCTGGTCGTCGACCTGGACCTGCCGGCCGCGCACGGGCAGGCGACGGTGGTGCTCTCCGACGCTGCCCTCCCGGCCTACCCGGCCCTTCCGCCCCGGGTGGCCGAGCGGCTCGGCGACGAGGCCGAGATGTACCGCGCCCTCGTGGTGGGCCTGCGTGACTACGTGCGCAAGAACGGCTTCCGCTCCGTCACGTTCGGCATGTCCGGGGGCATCGACTCGGCGCTGGTGTCGGCCATCGCCGCAGATGCCATCGGCGGGTCCAACGTGTACGGCATCTCGATGCCGAGCCGCTACTCCTCGCAGCACTCCCAGGACGATGCGTTCGACCTGGCCGAGCGCATCGGAGCGCACATCCGGCGGATCCCGATCGCACCGATGTTCGACGCCTTCCTGTCCTCGATGCAGCTGACCGGGCTGGCCGAGGAGAACCTGCAGGCCCGGATCCGGGGCACCACCGTGATGGCGGTGAGCAACCAGGAGGGTCACCTGGTGCTGGCCCCGGGCAACAAGAGCGAGCTGTCCGTGGGGTACTCGACGATCTACGGCGACGCCGTGGGCGGCTTCGGGCCGATCAAGGACGTCCCCAAGACCTGGGTGTTCCGGCTCGCGCGCTGGCGCAACGCCGACGCCCAGGCCCGCGGGGAGGTCCCCCCGATCCCCCCGAGCTCGATCGAGAAGCCGCCGTCGGCAGAGCTGCGCCCGGGGCAGAAGGACACCGACTCCCTGCCTGACTACGACGTGCTCGACGACCTGCTCGACGACTACGTGGAGGCCGACCGCGGGGCCGCGGAGCTGGTCGCCGACGGCTACGACCGGGCACTGGTCGAGCGGGTGCTGCGGATGACCGACCTGGCCGAGTACAAGCGCCGGCAGTACCCCATCGGCACCAAGATCACGCCCCGGTCGTTCGGGCGGGACCGCCGCCAGCCCATCACCAACCGCTGGCGGGAGACCGCCCGGCCATGACCTGCCACTGACCCCGCTGGCCCCGCGCGGGTGCCGCGGTGGCGCTCCCCTCGCCGATCGGGCCGGCACCGGGCAGACTCGGTCGGGTGCTGACCGTGGCCGAGCTGGTCGCCGACCTCGAAGCCCTGGGCGTCGTGCCCGGGGACCGCCTGATGGTGCACGCATCGCTGCGTCGGATCGGCCCTGTCGAGGGCGGGGCGGGCGGTGTCATCGAGGCTGTCGACCGCGCGGTCGGACCCGAGGGCACGTGGATCATGGTGCTGGGGGCGTCCGATCCCTGGGCCTGGGTGAACGAGCGCCCGGAGCCCGAGCGCGCGCCGCTGCTGCTGGCGCAGGCCGAGCCGTTCGATCCGCTGGCCACGCCCGCCCTGCCGGAGGTCGGGACCCTGGCCGAGGTGATGCGCACGACTGCGGGAACCCTCGTGAACGACCACCCCGAGGGTCGGTTCGCCGCACGCGGCAGGCTGGCCCGCTCGTGGTTGGCGGACCTGCCCTGGGACGACTACTACGGCCCCGGGTCGGCGCTGGACCGGTTCGTGTCCGCGGGGGGCCGGGTGCTGCGGATGGGCGCCGACCCCGACACGGTGACCGTGCTGCACCTCGCCGAGTACCGCAGCGACGTCCCCGACACCCTGCGGGTGCGCCGCCACCGGCTGGTGCTCGGACCGGACGGGCCGCAGGTGGTCGTGGTGGAGTGCCTGGACGACGAGGACGGCATCGTCGAGCTGTCGCGCCAGCCCGCCGAGGACTACTTCGCGGTGATCCTGCGCGAGTACCTGGACCACCACCCGCACCGGTCCGGGACGGTCGGCGGGGCAGCGTCCGAGCTCATCGACGCCGCCGACCTCGTGGCCTTCGGCGCCCACTGGATGACCACTCACCTCCGCTGACCCCGCCCACCTCCGCAACCCCGCCGCTGCTCGCGCGCCTCGCGCACGCCCTCAGCCCCTCCTCCACGCCGTCTCCGCCGCGCGCCTTCAGCCCCTCCCCCGATGCGCCGGGGGGGCGGGGGCGCAGGGCGCGGGGCGCGGGGCGCGGGGGGTGGGAACGTTTCGGGGTTCGCGGGTCCGGGTACGTCCTGCTCTGGTCAGGTCGCGTGATCCGTGCGACCATCCGATCGTCCGGGGACTCCTTGCGTGAGCCTCGAGATGGGAGAGATCCACATGAGCATGTCCGCCGACTCCGGCACCCCCACCCTGTACGGCGCCGCCCCGACCGGCCGGCGCGTCACCACTCGCGACCTCATCGCCGCCAAGGCCCGAGGCGAGAAGTGGCCCATGATCACGTCGTACGACGCGCTGACCGCGCGGATCTTCGACGAGGCCGGGATCCCGGTCATGCTCGTCGGTGACTCGGCGGCCATGGTCGTGTACGGCTACGACTCCACCCTGCCGGTGACCGTCGATGACCTGCTCCCCCTGGTCGCTGGCGTGGTGCGCGGATCGTCGCGCGCCCTCGTCGTCGCCGACCTTCCGTTCGGGTCGTACCAGGCCTCCCCGGCCCAGGCGCTCGAGTCGGCCGCTCGGTTCATGAAGCAGGCCGGCGCCCACGCGGTGAAGCTGGAGGGCGGCGCGCGCGTGCTGCCCCAGGTGGAGGCGCTGGTGGGGGCCGGCATCCCGGTGATGGCCCACCTCGGGCTGACGCCGCAGTCGGTGAACCAGTTCGGCGGCTACCGGGTCCAGGGCCGCGGCGAGGACGGCGAGATCCTCATGCGCGACGCCAAGGCCATGGAGGCCGCAGGCGCGTTCGCGGTGGTCCTGGAGGTCGTGCCCGCCGACCTGGCCGCCCGAGTCACCCGGATGCTGTCCATCCCCACGATCGGCATCGGCGCCGGCGACCAGACCGACGCCCAGGTGCTGGTGTGGCAGGACCTGGCTGGCCTGACCCCGGGCCGGCCTCCGAAGTTCGTCAAGCGCTACGCGGACCTGGGGTCGGTGCTGTCGGGGGCGGTGCACGCCTGGGCCGACGAGGTCGTCACCGGCACCTACCCGGGCCCCGAGCACCAGTACCGCTGACCAGCGGACCGGCCGGCTGCTCAGTCCTCCAGGTCGGCCTCGTCGTGCCAGCGGGGGTCGTGGTCCCACGCCTCGCTGCGGGCGTGGGCGCGCTCCAGGGCGGCTGCGGCCCGGGCGTGGTCGGGGTACGGGCCGAGTCGCTCGGCGTGGGCGCAGCCCGCGTCGGGCTCGACGGCCATGTGCGTCAGGCAGAACCAGTACGACACCCTCGGCTCCTCCCCCCGGACCGCCGCCCCGGGTGCCGCGGACACCGGTGACCGGCCCGGGACCACGACGCTAGCGCACGCAGGTCCCGCGCGGGTGACCGTACGCTGGGCCCATGCTGCTCACGCCCGGCAGGGTCTCACCGCGTCGCACGGTGCCGGCCACGATCGCCCGCCCCGAATACGTCGACAGGCCCCGGCCCGCCCGGTACACGGGGCCCGAGGTCAAGGACGCCGCCACCCTCGAGGCCATGCGCGTCGCCGGCCGGTTGGCGGCCCAGGCGCTCGAGGAGGTCGGCCGCGCGATCCGCCCCGGGGTGACGACCGATGCCCTGGACCGGGTCGGGCACGAGTTCCTCTGCGACCACGGCGCCTACCCGTCCACCCTGGGTTACCGCGGCTTCCCGAAGTCGCTGTGCACGAGCCTCAACGAGGTCATCTGCCACGGGATCCCGGACGACACCGTGCTGCGCGACGGCGACATCTGCAACATCGACATCACCGCGTACCTCGGCGGCGTCCACGGCGACACCAACGCGACCTTCCTGGTCGGGGAGGTGGCCGAGGAACCCCGACTGCTCGTGGAACGCACCCGGGAGGCCACCCTGCGCGGGATCCGCGCGGTGAAGCCCGGACGGCCGATCAACGTGATCGGCCGGGTCATCGAGTCCTACGCGCGTCGATTCGGCTACGGGGTGGTGCGCGACTTCACCGGGCACGGGATCGGCACCGCGTTCCACACCGGCCTGGTCATCCCGCACTACGACGACCCGCACGCCGACACCGTGATGCTGCCCGGGATGACCTTCACGATCGAGCCGATGCTGACGCTGGGCACGTACGAGTACCGGATGTGGCCGGATGGCTGGACCGCCGTCACCGCCGACGGCCGCTGGACGGCGCAGTTCGAGCACACCCTGGTCGTGACCGAGACGGGCGCGGAGATCCTCACAGTCGCGTGAGCGGCGATCTGCGATAGTTCAACCTTCACCTAACCGGCGGCGGTACCATGGTCGCCGTGACCCGGTGGCTGAACGATCGAGAGCAGGAGCTGTGGCGCGGCTGGATCGCTGCCAGCATGCTGCTGCCCGACCGCCTCAGCCGCGACCTGCAGGAGCAGCACGGGCTGACCGGCACGGACTACCAGATCCTGGTGGAGCTGTCCGAGACCCCGGAGCGCCAGATGCGGATGAGCACCCTGGCCGATCGCACGCTGATGTCGCGCAGTCGGCTGTCCCACCAGGTCGACCGCATGGAGCGGGCTGGCCTGGTCGGGCGCCGCGGCTGCCGCTCCGACGGGCGCGGCACGTACGCGTTCCTGACCGAGCACGGCTGGAACGTCCTCGTGGCCGCCGCCCCCGACCACGTGGAGAGCGTGCGCCGCCACCTGGTCGACCTGCTCAGCCCCGAGGAGTTCGAGGCGTTCGGGGCGGCCTGCATCCGGGTCGCCAGCGCCCTGCGCAGCGAGGCTGACCAGCCGGCCTGAAGGCCCCCGGTACCCCTGGCACCCGCCCGTGTGACGCGCAGGCCCCTGCCGGGAATGAACGGTCATGAGGACCCGTCATGCCATCCCGATCGTCGTCGCCACCAGCGCCGTGGCCCTGGCCCTGGTACTCGCCGGCTGCGCCGCACCGCAGACCGACGGCCCGGGCCAGTCCGCCGCCGCGTCGGCCCCGGTGGGGTCACCGGGCACCCCGGGCGACGGCGACGCCGCAGTCTCCAGCGACCCGGTCCGCCCCGTCGGCGGCGACCTCGCCGATGGCGTGACCTGGCACCTGGTCTGGCTGGCGGGACCGGACGCGACGACCGGGACCGAGCCCGACGGCATCTCCCTCGTGCTGCGCGACGGCCGGATCCGCGGGGACGGCCCGGTGAACTCCTTCACCGCCGCCTGGACGACCACCCCAGCCGGGGGCCTGGCCGTCACCGGGATCACCGCCACCGAGCGGGGCGGCGACCCGGCCGCCCTGCGCCAGGAGGCAGCGGTGCTCGACGCCCTGGCGCAGGTGGACGGCTACACCGTGGTCGCGGCCGGGGAGCTCTACCTGTTCGACGGCCAGCAGCAGGTCATGACCTGGTCGACCCGCCCGGGCGGGGGCGCCCCGACGGTCGACCCCGCCACCACCACGCTGGCCACGCGCGTCGTGGGGATGACCGAGGCGGACGCCACCGCGCTGGTCGAGGGAGCCGGACTGACCGTGCGTGTGGTCTCGCGCGACGGGCAGGCCCTGGCCGTCACCGAGGACTACCGGGTGGACCGGGTGAACCTCACCATCGAGGACGGGACCGTCACTGCCGCCTCCGTCGGCTGACACCGAAGCCCCACTGCCCCGGACGCCCGCTGACGGCGCCGGTGCGCGCTGCGGGGCTAGCCCTGCAGCGTCACGCCCGCGGGCAGTGCCAGGCGGTAGCGCGCCATCAACGAGTCATCGCCGAGCAGGTCCCGGGTGGCGCCGTCGGCCACGAGGGTGCCCTCCGCCATGACCACCGACCGCGGGCACAGCTCCAGGGCGTACAGGAGGTCGTGGGTGACCATCAGGATCGTGACGTCCAGCGAGCGCAGGATGTCGGCGAGCTCGGCACGGCTGGCCGGATCGAGGTTGCTCGACGGCTCGTCGAGGACGAGGATCTCCGGCTCCATCGACAGCACGGTGGCCACCGCCACCCGCCGGCGCTGCCCGAAGGACAGGTGGTGCGGGGGCCGATCGGCGAACTCCGCCATGCCGACCAGGTCCAGCGCGTGGCGGACCCGGGCATCCAGCTCCGCCCCGCGCAGGCCCATGGCGGCCGGGCCGAAGGCGACGTCCTCACGCACCGAGGGCATGAACAGCTGGTCGTCAGGGTCCTGGAACACGATGCCGACCCGCCGGCGGATCTCGCGCAGCACCGCCCGGTCGCCCGGGTCCACCGGGGTGCCCGCCACGAGCACCTCGCCGATCCCCCCGGACAGGATCCCGTTCAGGTGCATCACCAGGGTGGTCTTGCCGGCGCCGTTCGGCCCGAGCAGCGCGACCCGCTCCCCCCTGTCGATGCGCAGGTCGACCCCGAACAGCGCCTGGTGGCCGTCCGGGTAGGAGTAGGCCAGGCCGCGCACGTCCAGGCTCGGCGCGACGACACCGCAGTCCTTCTCGACATGCTGGCGCCCGATCGCGTGTGCAGCCTCCGCCTGTCCAGCCTCATGCTGTCCGACACGCTGCGGCCCGGGGCCGGGCCCGGTCACCATCCCTGCACCGCCCACGCCGCCGCGCAGACCAGCGCCCCGACACCGGGCAGCGCGAGCCCGCGTAGCCATTGGGACCGGGTGGCGCGCAGGTCGTCCATCACCGGCATGGTCCCGGTGTAGCCGCGGGACAGCATCGCCAGGTGCACCCGCTCACCCCGTTCGTAGGAGCGGATGAACAGCGCCCCCGCGGACTGCCCCAGCACCGGCCACGAGCGCACACCGGTCGCCTGGAAGCCCCGGGACTCCCGGGCGACCCGCATCCGGGCCATCTCGTCGGCCACGACGTGCATGTACCGCAGCATGAACGACGCGATCTGCACCAGCAGCGGGGGCACGCGCAGGGCCCGCAGCCCGGTGAGCAGGTCGCGCGCCGGCGTCGTGGCAGCCAGCACGATGGCTCCCAGGACGCCGATGGTGCCCTTGGCGACGATCCCCCAGGCGGCCCACAGCCCCGGCTCGGACAGCTGGAGCGGGCCCACCTGCACCTGCGGGTCGGGTCCGGTGAACGGCATCAGCGCGGCGAAGAGCAGGAACGGCACCTCCACCACCATCCGGGGCAGGACCACCCGCGCCGGCAGGCGGGCCACCCCCGCCACGGCCACCAGGACGGCCAGGTAGGCCACGAAGGCCCAGGCCTGGTGCACCGGCGTGGCCACGACGAGGAACACGAACGAGACCAGCGCGGCGATCTTGACCTCGGGCGGCAGCAGGTGGACCGGCGTGTGCCGGTGCACGTACAGCGCCTCACCGACGTCGTGGCCGTGGCGGTGGGGAGCCGGGGCCGCGGCGGGCTTCAGCACCGCGACCCCCTCGCCCCCGCGTCCGCGGCGGCGCGCCGCGACGTGGGATGCGCCGGTCGCGGTCGGCACCGGGAGGGCATCGGGGGCTGCAGCACGGGCCCACTCTAGGCAGGTGCGACGGATTCGCAACAGCGCCGGCTCACGCGCTGCGCGGCGCCGCCCCAGGATCGTGCTGCTCGTCGTCGGGGGCGATGGCCTCCCGGGTGGGATGGTCGATCACCTGGGCGCCGTCGCCCGCCCGTGCCCTGCCGCGGCGGGCGACGAACCAGGCGGCCACCGTGCCCAGGCTGTTCATCGACCAGTGCAGCCCCACCGGGGCCAGGATCGACCCGCTCCAGACCACGAGCATGCTGAACACGACGCCTGCGGCGCCCGTGGCCACGATCGTCCCGACGACGGTGACCAGCTTGCCCTTCCACCCCGAGCCCAGCTGGCTGGTCAGCGAGTGGCTGTCGTGCATCTCCAGCGACGGCAGGATGTGCCAGAGCCCGAACAGCAGCGACGCCCCCGCAACTCCCACGACGGTGCCGAACTGGGCGACCAGCATCCCGAGCAGCACCGAGCGGAACACGACCTCCTCGAGCAGGACCGTGCCCATCGGGACCTCGACCAGCGACTTGACCGCCACCTCCGTCCCGGAGACGTTGATGGCCCGCTCGTCGGCGAACAGCGGGTGCAGCCGGGGGATGTGGACGCCGGCCAGCAGCCCGCCGCCGATGATCCCCACGGCCGCCAGCGCCCACAGGACCCCGGTGGCCCAGTTGGCCAGCCCCATCTGCGCCAGGGACAGCCCGGCGAGCTGGCCGAAGGTGAGGAAGGCCACGGTCCACGCCAGCGCCACCCGCACGTACACGTGCGGGGACGCCTTGAAGGTCGTGATGCTGGCGGCCAGCATCAGCAGCAGCAGGAGGGCCAGGGTCACGGGGCGGCCCCGGTCCGCTCCGCGGTGCGCGCGGCCATGGCCCGCCGCGCCGACATGGACAGGATCTTCACGGCCGATCCGATGAGCACCAGGTCGAGCACCATCTGCAGGGTCACCACCACGCGCGCCATCGGTGACACCGCCGCGATGTCACCGAAACCGACGGTGGCCAGCACGGTGACCGAGAAGTAGATCCCGTCGACCTTGTCCACCGGCTGGGTGAAGGACTCCGGTGCTGAGACCGACATGGAGACGTACGTCAGGGCGAACATGGCCAGGAACATGCCGAACACGAGGCACAGCGCCTCGACCGCAGCCAGCGTCGGGCGCGCGGACCGGGAGATCCGCATCACCTGGCGGACGAACACCACCAGGATCGCGAGCAGGCTCACGCCGGCGAACACCGCCACGGCGGCGGCGGACTCCTTCTTGATCGGCAGCACCGCGTACACCACGAGGGTGGCCACCACGACACCCAGGGAGCGCAGGGCCGCCAGGGCGAGGACCAGGTAGGAGACCCGCTGGGCGCCCGAGGGGAACAGGGGGTGCTGGTCGGGCAGGGCACCGGGATCCGGCTCCACCGCGCACCTCCTCACCTCGTGTCGACTGCGTTCAGCGTAGCGGGAGGGCCCGCCGGGTGGCCGGGTCCGCCCACCGCCGGTCACCGGTCAGAGCACCAGCTGTGCGGCCAGCACCACCAGGAGGCTGACCACGGCCTCGACCGCACCGATCGAGGCCGGGCGCAGGCCGGGTCGCATCGCCACCGAGCGGACCAGGGCCGGACCGAACGCCACCACCCAGCCAGCGGCGGACAGCGCGGTGACGACCAGCGCCCCGACGTGCCACCCCACCGCCAGGCGACGGAAGGCACCGGAGCCGGCCCGGCGCAGCAGGGCCTTCACGTGCAGCACCGAGCCGGCCAGGAACATCGCGACGGCGAGGGTGCACTGCAGCGTCGCCGGACCCAGGGGCCCGACCATGGCCGCCGGCCCGGCGACGACCGCCACCGCCAGGGGCACGGCCGCCACCGCCTGGGCGACCAGCAGGGCGTCGGTGGCCAGGCTGCGCTCCCCGCGCCGGGCGGCCACCACCAGTCCTGCCGACCACAGCACCGCCAGGGCCGCCGCGACCGCGAGCAGCCAGGGCCGCGTCCACGCCAGCGGCAGGCCCAGTGCCGCAGTGGCCAGCGCCCACGGTCCGGCCCGGCCCCGCTCCCGCGCGGCGAGCCTGGTCCAGCTGCCCCTGCGGGCGCGGACGGTCAGCCCACGACCCAGGAAGTACCCGACGGGGTACGCGCACACCCACGCCGCGCAGAACGCCCACCCCGCGGCGCTGGTCCCGGACACCGCGAAGGCGCTGAGCACGGGCACGAGCAGGAACGCCCAGGCTCCGTGCTGCGGCGGGATGGCCCCGGCCCACCGGGAGCGTGCTCGGGGAGCGCGGCCCGGCGCCGGAACGGCCCCGTGCCCGGTCGGCGGCCCGCTGCACGCCGCACGATCGCCACTGCCCGCCCAGGGGGTGTCACGGGCGGGCAGGCGTACCGCGGCCAGCGCGGTGAGCTCTCCCGTGCTCACGGGTCCCAGACGGTAGGACGTCACGCGCAGATCCTCTCGCACGGGGCCGCCGCCCTCGCGGCAACCCGGGCGACGCCCTACGCCGCCGACCAGCCGCCGTCGTCGGCCAGGCACGCGCCGTTCACGTTCGAGGCCTCGTCGCTGGCCAGCCAGGAGATCGCCGCCGCGATCTGGTCGGGCTGCGCGGGGGTCCCGATCACGCCGAACGAGGCCATCGCCCGCTCCATGGCCCACGGCACGGCCGGGCTGGACGACGAGCCGATCCCGGTCTGCACCGCCCCCGGCAGGACCGCGTTGGACCGGATGCCCCGTGGTCCGTAGAAGTAGGCGACATGGCGGACCAGGCCGATGACCGCGTGCTTGGACGTCGTGTAGGACACCCCGGACGCCCCCGCGCGCAGCGAGGCCTCGGAGGCCACCGTCACGATCGACCCGTGCCCGGCCGACTCCATCAGCGGCAGGACCGCGCGGGTCAGCCGCATGACCCCGGTCACGTTCACCGCGAGGACCCGGTCCCAGGTCGCGTCGTCCACCTCGCCCAGGGGCAGGAAGTGGTCCATGATCCCGGCGTTGTTGACCAGCACGTCGACCGCTGTGCGGCCGGCCACGACCCGGTCCACGTCGGCCTGGCTGGTGACGTCGGCGACCAGCAGCTCGGCTCTGGCACCGACGGCGTCGAGCTCCTCGCGGGTGCCGGCAAGCCCGGCCTCGTTGACGTCGAGGCCGATCACGGTGGCACCCTCGGCGACCATCCGCAGCACGGTGGCCCGGCCGATCCCCGACCCGGCCCCGGTCACGATCGCGACCCGTCCGGCATGCCTCCTGCTGTCCATGTGCGCGCCTCCCTCCGGGCCCCTGCTGCGCGACCGCGCCGCGGCCCCACTCCACGATCCTCCGCCCCCCGGTCCCCGAACAGGGGCCTACGGCCCGGTCGGGAGTCCCACCGGGTGCCGGCCCGGACGTCGCGCCCGGGTGCTGGGTCAGCGGGGATCCGGCGCGGGCCGGAAGGCCAGCAGGTCGACCCCGGCGGCATCGCGCAGCACCAGCCCGTCGGGCCAGGCCCGGTAGCCGCGGACCCGGTCCAGCAGCGCCAGGTAGGCCTGCTCCGCGGCCATGGCCTCCGGCGGGCCGGCCATCATGGTCATCCCGAACGGCCCGAGCTCGATGCCGCCGGAGCCGAGGTCCCGGCACATCCCCACGTAGCGGTTGACCCCGGACCGGCCCCCCGCCCGCTCCTGCTGCAGCCCCAGCGTGATGCGCACGCTCGACCAGGCGACCTCGGCGCCGGCGGCCTGGGCGGCCGACCCGACCGGCGCCGGCACGTCCACCAGCTCCCACTCGGTCCCCCAGGGCAGCCCGGGACCGGCGACCGGGACCGGCAGCGGCGGCGCATCGGTCGCGGGGGACGCGTCGGCGGAGGTCGGCGGGTGGGGCACGGACGGTTCGGGCTGCATGGCCCCATCCTGCCGCCGCCAGCCCGGTGACGAAGCCGGGAGAATTCGCCAACTCAGAGGTTGCGGAAATGCCTCCGGTGGATAGGATGCGGGGCATGCGGGTAGCGGCTGATGTGACGGAGTTGGTGGGTGGCACTCCTCTGGTCCGGTTGAACCGGGTCACGGATGGGGCGGGGGCCACGGTGCTGGCCAAGTTGGAGTTCTTCAACCCGGGCAGCTCGGTGAAGGACCGGATCGGGGTGGCGATGCTGGATGCCGCGGCCGAGGCGGGGCTGATCGGGCCGGACACGGTGATCGTGGAGCCGACCAGCGGCAACACCGGGATCGCGTTGGCGATGGTGGCCGCGGCCCGGGGCATCAAGGTGATCCTGACGATGCCCGAGACGATGAGCAAGGAGCGGCGCACCCTGCTGCGCGCGTTCGGCGCCGAGCTGGTGCTGACCCCGGGCCCGGACGGGATGGGTGGGGCCATCGCGAAGGCCAAGGAGCTGGCCGCGGCCAACCCGAACTACCTGATCCCGCAGCAGTTCGAGAACCCGGCCAACCCGGAGATCCACCGGCGCACCACGGCCCAGGAGATCTGGGACGACACCGAGGGCACCGTCGACATCGTGGTCGCCGGGATCGGCACCGGCGGCACCATCACCGGGGTCGGGCAGGTGCTCAAGCAGCGCAAGCCCGAGGTGCAGGTCATCGCGGTCGAGCCCGCGGCCTCGCCCGTGCTGTCCGGCGGGGCCAAGGGCCCGCACCCGATCCAGGGCATCGGGGCCGGGTTCGTCCCGGCCATCCTGGACACCAGCGTCTACGACGAGGTCGTCACCGTCGAGGCCCCCGACGCCCTGGCCACCGCCCGGCGGGCCGCGGCCGAGGAGGGCCTGCTGGTCGGGATCTCCTCCGGCGCCGCGATCTGGGCCGCCGCCCAGGTCGCCGCCCGCCCGGAGAACGCCGGGCGCACGATCGTGGTGATCGTGCCCTCGTCCGGGGAGCGCTACCTGTCGACCGTGCTGTTCGCCGACCTGGCCGACTGATCCCGGACACCACGATGAGAGCCCTGGCCACCATGCGCCGCGACGTCGCCGCGGTGTTCGAGCGTGACCCCGCCGCCCGGTCCAAGGCCGAGGTCGCACTGCTGTACTCCGGGGTCCACGCCGTCTGGGCCCACCGGCTGTCCCACGCCCTGTGGCAGCGCAACCACCTGTTCACCGCCCGCGCGGTCTCCCAGGCCGCCCGTGCCCTGACCGGCATCGAGATCCACCCCGGGGCCACCCTGGGCGCCGGGGTGTTCATCGACCACGGCATGGGCGTGGTCATCGGCGAGACCGCCGAGGTCGGCGACGACGTCACGATCTACCACGGCGTCACCCTCGGCGGGACCAGCCTGGACCCCGGCAAGCGCCACCCCACCGTCGGCGACCGGGTCACCATCGGCGCCGGCGCCAAGATCCTGGGACCCATCACCGTCGGGCACGACTCCCGCATCGGCGGCAACGCCGTCGTCGTGCGCCCCGTGGCCGACAACAGCGTCGTCGTCGGCGTCCCCGGCCAGGTCATCGCCCGCACCACCCCCCACACCGCCCACGACAAGCCCGACCTGCACCACGAGGACCAGCCCGACCTGATCGGCAAGGCCGTCGCCCAACTGCTCGACCGCGTCGACAAGCTCGAGTACCAGGTCACCGGACACGTCGACGAGTTCCACATGCACTCCACCGGCCCGGGGACCTGGCAGGTGCTGGAGGACTACTCGATCTGAGCCCGCAGGTCCGCCAGCCGCGGGGCGGCGTCGACCGGGTCCAGCCGACCCGCCTCGGCGTCCAGGACCAGCCCGACCAGCACGGCCCGGGCGTCGAGCTGCCCGGGAGCCCGCTCCACACGGCCACGGATCGGTCGGACCAGCCAGTACGCGAGGATCGCCGGCCACACCAGGGAGCACACGACCACCCACGCCACCTTCACGCCGCGGCGCATCCGGGGCTGGGTCACGATGTCGGCGACCGCGGCGCCCCAGATGAACGCGATCGGCACGAGGCTGAACACCCAGTCGATCACAGGGCCCCCCAGACCAGGTCGGCCACCTCGCGGCGCTGCTGCTGCACCCCGGGCAGGTCGATCGGGCCGGGATGCTTGCGGGACCGCCACCGCCGCGACAGCAGCGTGAGCCGCTCGTGCACGACGAACACCGCCGCCACCAGGAAGACGAACATCATCAGGCCCAGGGACGCCTCCCCCCAGCCCAGGTTCGTCCCGACCCGCCACACCGCCACCCCCGCCTCGGCGGTGAACGCCAGCAGCGCGACGCCGGGGACGAGCGTGGCCCGCACCGCCGGCGCGATCGGCAGCCGGCTCAGCAGCAGGACCGCTGCCAGCGGGATCGCGGCGGCGAGCACGCCGAGCACGGCGTACGGGGCGAGCAGGACGACCAGGAACACGTCGAGCCACCAACGGCCCGGCCCGGTCGGGCGGCGGTCCGGACCGCGCCCCCGCACGGACCGCTCGATCGCCGCGTCGGAGCTGCCCAGCTGCGCCAGCCGGTCGCGGTACTGCCGTGCGCTGTCGACCAGGGCCCCGCGGGTCGGCTCCGCGAGCCGGTTGAGCCGCGCTGCCAGCAGCTCCTGGTCCCCGTACTGGACCAGCGCGGGCACCGGATCCACGTCGTGCAGGACGACCTCGGCGGCCGTGGCCAGGGCCTGGGCCGTGGGCCAGTCGGGGAAGTCGGGGGCGACCCGGCGCAGCCGCTGGTCCAGCAGGGCCGTCAGGTCGCGGACCGCCTCGCGGTCATCGGCGCCGTCCACCGCCCGGGTGCCCACCCACGCATCGAGGTCGATGGCCTCCCCCACGTCGACCAGGACGCGGGACCGGAACCCGGCCTTGTTCTCGTAGTGCAGCCCGATCGGGAGCACCCGGATCCCCCGCACCCCGTCGCTGCGCGCACCCAGGGCGATGCGGGCGGCCCCGGTCCGCACCTGGGCCATGTGCGGGACGTCCTGGGTCACGCCCTCCGGGAAGATCAGCACCAGGTCCTGGGCGCGCAGCGCGTCGTAGCAGGACCGGAACATGTCGTCGTTGCTGGCGGCACCCCCGTCGGCTGCCCGGTGCACCGGGATCCCCCCGAGGGCGTCGGCAAGCCGGCCGACCACCGGGATCCGCCAGATCACGTCACGGGCCACGACCCGTGGCATCCGCGGCAGCGAGTCGACCAGCAGCACCCCGTCAGCCAGGCCGCCGAAGTGGTTGGCCACCGCCAGGACCGGCCCGTCCGGTACCGATCCGGTCGGCAGGTGCACGTCGATGTCGCGGTAGACGAGGTTGGCCAGCATCCGTGCGATCCGGCGGGTGCCGTTGCCGCGCCGCTGCGCCATCAGTCCTGCCCACCGGGTCGGTAGAGGATCTCCGCGACGACCGCGAAGGCCGCGGCCGTCGTCACGTGCCACAGGGCGTGCGGCTGGAGCAACGAGTCCGGGTCGCACAGCGGCGAGCCGGTGCGGCCCAGCGCGTAGGAGCCCAGCCCGATCCCGCCCAGCCCCGCCAGCCACACGCCTCGGGTCCGGGTCCACCCCGGCAGGGCTGGCAGCCCCCGCCGGCGCCGGACCAGGGGCGTCGCCACCACGATCGACAGCAGGACCGGGATGGGCCAGTCGTGCAGCGCCCTGGACCCGGCGACCTGGGGGCCGTGGTACAGCACCGACCCGGCTCCCACCAGGGCCAGGACAGCGGCGTAGCCCGCCACCTCGGGGCGCCGCTCCCGGGCGGGACCCCACAGCCGGGCCAGCACGACGCCGGCGGCGAGCACGTAGGCGGCACTCGACACCGCGTTGGCCGGTTGCGCGAGCAGGCCCTCGCGCAACCGCTCGCAGTCGGTGCCTCCCAGGGTCATGTCAGCTCCGCCTCCGCCCGGGCGGCCGACCGGGCCCAGGCCCCGATCAGCAGGGCCAGGCACAGCGTCACCACCGCCACCACTGCCAGGCCGGCGAAGGACATCAGGTCGAACAGCCGGCCGGTCACTGCCGTGCCCAGGGCCTGGCCGGCGGCGATGACGCCGGCGACCAGGGAGAACGCCGCTGCCCGGCTCACCGTGGGCAGCAGCCCCGCCGCCAGCGCGTTGGCCGGGACCGGCGCGGCGAACAGCAGCCCCGCGGCCACCACGCCGAGCACCGCGCCCCACGGCGAGTCCCCGCTGCCCTCGGCGACCACGAAGGCGACCAGCATCACCGAGCCGGGGACCACGACGAGCAGCCAGCTGGCCCACAGCAGCGCCGGCCCGTCCAGGGTCGACGGGATGGCCATCGTCGCCACCAGCGACACCACGGCCATGCCGACGAACAGCGCAGTCGGAAGCCACGGCTCCGGGCTGTAGGTGGCCGACAGCGGCACCACCACCGACTCGATCGAGAAGCCGGCCGCGAACGCGACGACCGACAGTCCCGCCGCGGCCCAGACCAGCGGCCGGTCCCGCAGCGCCTGCAGTCCCCCGCGCAGGTTCACGCGATCCTCTGCCGGGGTCGCGCGCCGGGCCGCGGGGCAGGCCAGGGCCGCCAGGACCATCGCCGACACCGTGAACGTCAGGGCGTTGAACAGCAGGGCCCCGCGCACGTGGAACAGCGCGATGAGCGCACCGCCGGACAGGTACCCGACGATCACGGCGGAATCCTGCAGGATCTGCGACACCTTGACCCCGGCCACCAGCCGCTCGTGCCCGGTGATCTCCGGCAGGATCCCGGCGCGCTGGGCGTTGAACGGCACCGCCAGCAGGCCGGTCAGGAACGACACCGCCATCGCCAGCGGCGTGCTCGGGAACTGGGCCAGGAGCAGGAACAGTGCGGCCCGGGCGAGGTCGGTCAGGACCAGCACCGTGCGGGCGGGCAGCCGGTTGCTCTGGCTGGTCAGCCACTGCCCCGGCCCGAGCGCCGGGAGGAACGAGATGGACACCACCAGGGCCGTGATGCTGGCCTGGCCCGTCCCCTGCCAGACCAGGACCGACAGCGCCAGCCGGGCGGCCCAGTCCCCCATCTCGCTGAGCAGCTGCGCGACCATGAGGCGCAGGAAGTCCGGGATGGCCAGCACTGCGCGAACCGACGAGGCGCCCGACACCCGCACCCCCCTCCCTGCTGCGACAGCGGTTCCCGGGGACCCGGCCGACGCCCCCGTGTCCCGCGACTGCGGGACATCATGCCCGATCACCCCCCGCTGTCGAGGGACCACGCACCATCACTGTGCGTCATGTCCCCGCCGGGCGCGTGCGCCGTGGGCGGGCGCAGCGACCCCCCCGGCGCCTACAGTCGGGACGGGTCGGGTCGCCCGCCGGGTGCACCGGGCGCCGGGGCGCCGGGCCAGGAGGTGTCCGATGTGCCGCTGGCTGGCGTACTCCGGGTCCCCGATCCGACCCGAGGAGCTGCTGCTCGTCCCCTCGCACTCGCTGATCGACCAGAGCCTGCACTCCCGGATGGGGGCCACCACGACGAACGGCGACGGCTTCGGGCTGGGGTGGTACGGGGTGGGCGACACCCCTGGGGTGTTCCACAGCACGGAGCCGGCCTGGAACGACCGCAACCTCAAGGAGCTGGCCCGCCACGTGGTCACCCCCCTGCTGTTCGCCCATGTCCGGGCCTCGACCGGCGGGGCGATCCAGCAGACCAACTGCCACCCGTTCCGGCACGGCAGCTGGCTGTGGATGCACAACGGGCTGATCCGCGAGTTCGCGACCGTGAAGCGCGACCTGGCCTTCGCCGTGGACCCCTCGCTGTTCCCCCTCATCGAGGGCTCCACCGACTCCGAGCTGTTCTTCTACCTGGCCCTGACGATGGGCCTGCACGACGACCCGGCCGCGGCGGTCGAGCGCGCTGTCGGCCTCATCGAGAGGGTCGGTCACGACCACGGCGTGGCCGAGCCGATCCAGATGACGGTCGCCACCACCGACGGGCGCAGCACCTGGACGTTCCGGTACTCCAGCGAGCACCAGTCGCGGTCGCTGTTCTTCAGCACCGACGTGGCCACGCTGCGGGTGCAGTACCCCGACAACCCCGCCCTGCACCAGCTGTCCGACGAGACCCGGCTCGTGGTGTCCGAGCCGTTCGGGGACCTGGCCGGGGCCTGGCACGAGGTCCCGGAGTCCAGCTGGGGCGTGGTCCACGAGGGCCCGGACGAGCTCCACCCGTTCCACCCGCGGACCCCGTAGCGGTCCCGACGTATCGGTGCCCGCCGGAGGGGTAGGCGTGGGCCCATGGTCGCCATCGCCTCGGTGCACGGCGTGCTCGCCCCGCACCGGTTCACCCGTCACGAGCTGACGCCGATGGTGGACCGCATGATCGCCCCCGACGGCTCCCGCACGGACATGGTCTCCCGGGTCCACGGCGCGACCGGGGTGGAGGCCCGCCACCTGGCCCTGCCCCTGGCGGCCTACCCGCGGCTCGCAGGGTTCGAGGAGGCCAACGACGCGTTCATCCGCGTCGGGCTGGACCTGGGGGCCGCCGCGGTCGCCGGGGCCCTGGATCGGGCGGGGCTGGAGCCTCGCGACGTCGACCTGATCATGTGCGCCTCGGTCACGGGGGTGGCGGTGCCCTCCCTGGATGCCCGGCTGGTCGACCTGCTCGGCCTGCGCCCCGACGTGCGACGCCTTCCGGTGTTCGGCCTGGGCTGCGTGGCAGGGGCCGCCGGCGTCGCCCGGTTGCGCGACTACCTGCTGGGCAGCCCCGACTCGGTGGCGGTGCTGCTGTGCGTCGAGCTGTGCTCCCTGACCCTGCAGCGCGGCGACGACTCGATGGCCGGGATCGTCGCCAGCGGCCTGTTCGGCGACGGCGCGGCCGCCGCGGTCCTGGTCGGCTCGGGCCGGGCCGCCGCCCTGGGGGTGACCGGCCCCCGGGTCGTGGCATCCCGGTCCCGGCTGTACCCCGACACCCAGGACGCGATGGGCTGGGAGGTCTCCGGCAGCGGCTTCCGGGTGGTGCTGTCCGCCGACGTCCCGGCGATCGTCGCGCAGCACGTGCGCGCCGACGTCGAGAGCTTCCTGGCCGACCACGGACTCGGGCTGGCCGACGTGGCGACGTGGGTCAGCCACCCGGGGGGCCCGCGGGTGCTCCGGGCGCTCGAGGATGCCCTGGACCTGCGCGACGGCCAGCTGCGCGCCTCGTGGCGCTCGCTGCGCAGCATCGGCAACCTGTCCTCGGCCTCGGTGCTGCACGTCCTGCGCGACACCCTCGCCGGCGACGGCGTGCCCGTCCCGACCCCGGGCACGCCCGGGGTCCTGCTCGCGCTCGGACCGGGGTTCTGCGCCGAGCTGGTGCTGCTGCGGTGGTGAGCCCGATGACCTCCCGGCGCTACCTGGGGCTCGTGGCCGCGGTGGCCGCGGAGCGCGTGGCCGAGCTCCTGGTCGCGCGTCGCAACGGCCGTCGGACCCGGCAGCGGGGCGCCGTGGAGGTGGGCGCGGGTCACTACCCGGTCATGGTCGCCCTGCACCTGGCCCTGCTGGTCGCGGCCCCCACGGAGGCCGCGCTGCGGGCCCGACGGCCGTCACCGGCGGCGATCGTCGGCCTGGTGGGGGCCGTCGCGGTGGCCCAGGGGCTGCGCTGGTGGTGCATCGCCACGCTCGGTCCCCGGTGGAACACCCGCATCCTGGTCGTCCCCGGCCTGCCACCGGTGCGCTCCGGGCCGTACCGGTGGCTGGATCACCCCAACTACGTCGCCGTGGTCGTGGAGGGGCTGGCCCTGCCCCTGGCCGGCGGGGCATGGCGGACCGCCGCCGGGTTCGGGGTGCTCAACGCCGCCCTGCTGCGGGTCCGGGTGCGGGCCGAGGAGCAGGCGCTGGCGTGGGCGGAGCAGCAGCGGTGATCGACCTGCTCGTCGTGGGTGCCGGACCGGCCGGGCTGGCCACGGCCATCGAGGCCGCCCGCGCCGGGCTCCAGGTCGTCGTGCTGGACCCCCGCCCGGCACCGATCGACAAGGCCTGCGGTGAGGGCCTGATGCCCGGCGCCGTGCTGGCGCTGGACCGGCTCGGGGTGCATCCCCCCGGGCTGGACCTGGCCGGGATCAGCTACGTCCGCGGCCGGCTCGCCGCCCGGGCCCGGTTCCCCGGGAACCCCGGGCGGGGGGTCCGCCGCACCGACCTGCAGGGCGCGCTGCTCTCGCGCGCTCGCCAGCTGGGCGTGGAGGTGCTGCCCACCCGCACGGGCGAGGTCCGGCAGGCCCCGCACCACGTCAGTGCCGCCACACTGCGGGCGCGGTACCTGGTGGCCGCCGACGGGCTGCACTCGACGGTGCGACGCCAGCAGGGGCTCGACGGCCCCCGCCAGGCCCCCGCCGGGCGCCGGTACGGGATCCGCCAGCACGTCGCCGTGCCCGCGTGGACCGACCATGTGGAGGTGCACTGGCTGCACCGGCACGAGGTGTACGTCACACCGCTGGCGCCGACGTGCGTGGGGGTGGCCGCGCTGGGTCCCGCCCCGCTGGACCTGGCGGCCCTGGTGGCCGGGTGCGCTCCCCTGGCCCGGCGGCTGGCCGGGCGTCCCGTCACGTCGCGGCCGCGGGGCGCCGGACCACTGCGCCAGGACGTCCGGGCCCGTGTGCGCGGT